>JAYFNM010000062.1:0-36651 GCA_034933465.1 Oscillospiraceae bacterium
TACTCTCCTCTGGACACCAGCTCGTCTACAGACATGTCCCTGCTGAGCGTCGCGCGCAGAGCGTTGAACTCGCCCTCGACGTCGAAGCGCAAGCCGAGCGCGTCGCGTATCTCAACGAAGCGCTGCTCTATGGTATGCAGGATATCCTCGCAAGATACCCCGTAGGTCAGATGCGCGTGGCAGAGATACAGCAGATCCGTCAGCTTGTGGTCGTCCGGCGACCTCTTTCCCGCCGCGGAGACGACCACCAGCCGGCGCGTCGGGTCTGCCCTCACGATCTCCCTCACCTTCGCGAACTGCTCCGCCCCCGCGACAGATGAGCCCCCGAATTTCGCTGCCTTTATCATTGTCAGTCCTCTATGGCCGCAAAAAACAGCTCGCGGCCTCTCTCTCTGATATTCTTCGCGGCGGCGTGCATCTCCAGCACGGACATGGGCTCCGTCGTCATCCGCGCGATGCCGTTTTCGCACTCGGCGGTATCGTGCGCCATCTCTCCGGCCAGCTCCGCCGGAAGCCGCACATAATATCTGTGGACGCTGCTGCCGTTCGAGGCCGAAGTCCTCACGCAGTCCTCCGTGAGCATCGCGCGCTCTCCGCCGAGAACGCAGCCGAGATCGCGCAGTACCGCCGAGGCCGTTGGCCAGCGGCCGGCGCCCTGACCCATGAACACTATGGGGCCTGCGCACTCGCCCGTATAACGCGCCATATTGTAGTTTGCGAGCACCGCGCACTCGGGCGCGCCGCGCTTGAGCAGCACCGGCTCCACATAGGCGTACACCTCGCCGCTCTCGGCGAGGCCGCCGCTCGCGACCAGACGGCAGGTATAGCCGAGGCTCATGAAATGCGCCGCGTCCGCCGCCGTTATCGCCTCTATCCCCTCGTTGAGCAGCCCCTCTGTCGGCAGCCTGTCATAGGCCACGGCGCAGCCGAGCATGATCTTCCTCAGCGCGTCGAGACCGGACACGTCCGCCGAGGGGTCGGCCTCCGCGTAACCGAGCCGCTGCGCGTCCGCAAGCGCGTCGGCATAGTCCAGGCCGAGGCGCTGCATCGCGTCGAGCATATAGTTCGTCGTGCCGTTGAGGATGCCGCCGAGAGACGCTATCCTGTCGCTCCGTCGCGCGAGGGCGAGATTATGCAGGAAGGGCACGCCGCCTCCGCAGGCGGCGCTGAACAGAAAGGCCGCGCCGTGGCAGCGCGCGATATCCGCGAGCTCTATCCCGTGCGCCGCGACCAGCGCCTTGTTGGAGGTCACGAAGTGCTTGCCCGCGCTCAGCGCCTTCGCCGCGTAGGTGAACGCGGGCTCGACCCCGCCCATCACCTCCGCCACCGCGCCGACGGACGGATCGTTGACTATCGCGTCGATAGACGTCACCTTATAGGGCGCGTCGTCCTTTCCGGGTCTGACGAGCACAGGCCCCTGCTCAAGCCCGCGCGCGCCGCGCAGCATCTCAAATACGCCGACCCCGACGGTGCCGAAGCCCAAGAGACCAACCTTCATATGCGCCTCCGAAATTCTTTGTGTCCGTTTGAAAAAGACACTTGTTTTTTTGATGGGGACAGTGTATCATATGGCTTGTGGAAAAACAAGACCTATTTTGACGTAAAATATGTAATTGGGGAGATTGACCAATGCTTGAGAATTATCTTATCATCCATAAGAGCATTTTGCCCGAGTATTACGAAAAGGTGCTGGCCGCGCGGCGGCTGATGGAGAGCGGCAAGCTCCGCGAGGTCAGTCAGGCGGTGCGGCAGGTGGGCATTTCGCGGAGCACTTACTATAAGTATAAGGACTTCATATTTGAGCCCTCCGGCATGGCCGAGGGTCGCAAGGCGGTGTTCTCCGTCATGCTCAACCACGCCCCCGGCGTGCTCAGCGCTCTTTTGACGCGCGTGTCGGAGGCGGACGCGAGCGTGCTGACCATCACGCAGAGCCCGCCCATACACGGGCAGGCCAGCGTCACCGTGTCGCTGGACATCAGCTCCATGCCGGGCTCGCTGTCGGAGCTGCTTGAATCCATCGAGAGCACCCCGGGGGTGGAAAATACGCGCCTGCTGGCCGTCGAATAAGGAGAAAAAAGCATGTTATATCAGAGCACCCGCGGCAACAGCTCCGCGAGCGGCACGCAGGCCGTCCTGCGGGGCATCGCGCCCGACGGAGGACTGTACATCGACCCCGGCCTCGCCGGGCGTCCCTTCGACGTTGAGGCCTGTCTCGCGCTGCCCCCGCTCGGCATGGCGGAGGTGATACTCTCCCACCTGCTGCCCGATTTTGAGGACATGGGAACGCTCGTGCGCCTCGCCTACTGCGGGAAATTCGACTCGGACGAGCCGGCTCCGCTCGTCGAGGTCGGGGACGACTACGCGCTCGAGCTGTTTCACGGGCCGACCTCCGCCTTCAAGGACGTGGCGCTCTCGATGCTGCCCCGGCTCATGACCGCCGCGCGGCGGCAGGAGGGCGTGACGGACAAGATACTCATCCTCACCGCCACCTCCGGCGACACAGGGAAGGCCGCGCTCGAGGGCTTTCACGACGTGCCCGGCACCTGCGTCACGGTCTTTTATCCAAAGGACGGCGTGTCTCCGGTGCAGCTGGCGCAGATGGCGACGCAGCGCGGGGATAACGTCCGCGTCTGCGCGGTGCGCGGCAATTTCGACGACTGCCAGCGCGGCGTCAAGGATGCCTTTTCCGCGATCAATTCGCGCGGCTGTCTCGACGGAAAGGGGCTTCGGCTCTCCTCCGCCAACTCCATAAATATCGGCCGGCTCGCCCCGCAGGTCACCTATTACTTCAGCGCCTATGCCGCCCTCCTCCGGCGCGGCGCGATAAAGCCCGGTCAGGCCGTGGATTTTGTCGTCCCGACGGGGAACTTCGGGGATATCCTCGCGGGCTATTTTGCGAAGCTCATGGGTCTGCCGGTCGGCGCGCTCGTCTGCGCCTCGAACGCGAACCGCGTCCTCACGGATTTTATCCGCACCGGCGTCTATGACCGGCGGCGCGATTTTATAAAGACCAGCTCCCCATCGATGGACATCCTCGTCTCGTCGAATCTCGAGCGGCTGCTGTTTCTCGCCTCCGGCGGGGACTGCGCTCTGATGCGCGACTGCATGGATAGGCTCGGCCGGGACGGGGTATACGCGCTCTCGGGCGCGCCGCTGCAAGCCATACAGTCGGTCTTTTACGCGGACTCCTGCGGCGAGCGCGAGACCGCCGCCGCGATAGAGCGCGTCTGGCGCGACAACGGCTATCTCTGCGACACGCACACCGCCGTCGCCTTCAATGTGGCGGAGAAATACAAGGCCGCGCGCGGCGGCGGCGCGCCCGTCGTCGTGCTCTCCACCGCCTCGCCCTACAAGTTCCCCGCCGCGGTGCTGAGGGCTGTCGGCGGAGACTGCGCCGGGGACGAGTTCCGGCAGATGGAGACGCTTGAAGGGCTCAGCGGCGTACCGATACCGCGCGGCCTCTCCGGGCTTTGCGGCGCAAAGATAAGACACCGCGACTGCATAGGCCGGGAGGACATCCTCGGCTATGTGCTCGATACGCTCGACAAAACGGAGGGATAAAACATGCGCGTCAGAACGCCTGCCAGCTCCGCGAATCTCGGCCCCGGCTTCGACTGCTTCGGCCTCGCGTGGCAATGCCATAACGAAATAGAATTCCTGCCCTCGGACGAGCTGCGTATAAGCGGCTGCCCGGAGTGCTTTCGGAACAGGGACAATCTCGCCTGCGCGGGCTACCTCGCGGCGCTCGAATACCGCGCTCTGCCGGAGGCGCCGGTCGAGATAAGCTTCGTCTCGACCGATATTCCCGTCTCGCGCGGGCTCGGCTCCTCGGCGGCGCTCATCGTCGGCGGCGTCCGCGCGGCCGACGCGATGCACGGTCTGTCCCTCACGGACAGCGAGCTGCTGGCCGTCGCGACGCGCGTTGAGGGGCATCCGGACAATGTGGCTCCCGCGCTTTTCGGCGGGCTCACGGTCTCCGCGATGGAGGGCGGCCGGGCGCTCTGCTCCCATTTCGCGCTCAGTCCGCGCCTGCGCTTCACAGCGCTCATCCCGGACGGCGAGCTCTCCACAGAGCTCGCGCGCAGCGTGCTGCCCGCGCAGGTGCCGATGCGGGACGCCGTGTTCAACGTCTCGCGCGCGGCGCTGCTGCTCAGGGCGCTGGAGGACGGGGACACGGAGCTTCTGTCCTTCGCCCTCGCCGACAGGCTGCACCAGCCCTTCCGCACGAGGCTTATCGCGGGCTACGACACGGCGAGAGAGGCCGCGAGCGCGCTCGGCGCGGCCGGTATGTGTATCTCCGGCGCGGGCTCCACCCTGCTGTGCTTTTCGGACAGCGAGAGCTTTACCGGCGCTATGTCCGCCGCCCTTGCGGAGAGCCTCCCCTCGTGGCGCGTGAAGGCGCTGTACCCTGATATGCGCGGAGCCGTGGCGGAATAAAAAATGCCGCCCCTTGTCCCGAAACATAAAACTGCCATCCCCAAAAACATAGAACTGCCCTCCCAAAAACGCAAAACCGCCATCCCAAATATTAAAACTGTCGTCCCCCCCAAAAAACCGCCATCCCAAATATTAAAACTGTCATCCTGAGCGTAGCGAAGGATCTTTCCCCCCGTAAGGCGCGAGCTGCCGCGCCGGGAAGGGTCCTCCGGCCTGCGCCTCGGAATGACGGTTTTTTTGCCACGCCCTGATTTTTGCTCCGCGCCGGTATTGAATTTGCGCGGCTTTTGCTGTAGAATCGGACACAGGAACGGAGTGATCAGAATGAACATTGATTTGCGCGACATTGAGCGCGCCGCAGAGCGATTGAAACCCATTCTCCACCGCACCGAGCTCGACAGTTCCGCCACGTTCTCCGCCATGACCGGCGGCGAAGTATACCTCAAATGCGAAAACCGGCAGAAGACCGGCTCCTTCAAGATCCGCGGCGCGAGCAACAAGATCGCCTCCATGATAGCGCGCGGCGAGAGCTGCCCGGTCGTCGCCTCCTCCGCCGGAAACCACGCGCAGGGCGTGGCCTACGCGGCGAAGCGCTTCGGCATTCCCGCGACCATCGTCATGCCCAAGGCCGCGCCCATTGCCAAGGTGCAGGCCACCGAGGGCTACGGCGCGAAGGTCGTCCTCGCGGGCGACTGCTACGACGACGCCTACGCCTGCGCCCGCCGCATCTGCGAGGAGGAGGGCGCCGCCTTCCTGCACCCGTATAACGACCCGGAGGTCATAGCCGGACAGGGCACGCTCGCCCTCGAGATACTGGGCGATCTGCCGTATGTCGATGTGATAGTCGTCCCTGCCGGGGGCGGCGGCCTGCTCGCGGGCGTCGCCGCGGCGGTAAAGCAGCTCAATCCCCGCGTCAAGGTCTACGGCGTGCAGGCCGAGGGGGCGGACGCCATCGCGCGCAGCTTTCGTGAAAAACAGCTCGTCTCCACCGACAGCGCCGCCACCATAGCAGACGGCATAGCCGTGAAATCCCCGGGCGATATCGCCTTTGAGCTCATAAGCAAATATGCCGACGGCGTCGTCACCGTGTCCGACACCGAGATCGCCGACGCGATGCTGCTGCTCATGGAGCGCTGCAAGCAGATCGTCGAGCCCGCCGGCGCCACTCCCGTCGCCGCCATCCTAAACGGCAAGATCGACGTCCGCGACAGGCGCGTGGTCTGCGTCCTCTCCGGCGGCAACATCGACATGAGCTTTATTCAGGCCATCATCGAGCGCGGCCTTGTCGCCCGCCACCGCCGCATCAAATTTATCGTCACCCTGCTCGACCGCCCCGGCAGCCTCGTGCAGATGCTCAACATCATTTCCCGCGCCGGGGCGAACATCCTCACCGTCGAGCACGACAAGCTCAGCGCGGGTCTCAACCCCAACGAGACCGACGTCCACATCGCCTGCGAGGTCGGCGGGGAAGAACACGGCAGGCTGATAATCGACCAGCTCAAGGCGAGCGGATACTCCGTCGAGCTGGACTGATGCGCAGAAAAGTCTGAGCAAGCTTAACTCTTTAATAATTTCAAGCGCGTTTTTTCGCCGCCAGACCGGCGGAAAGGCCTGCGCGGGAGAGCTTTTTTCGCGTCCCCCGCGCCTTGAAGCGAAACGAAAGGAATGGTCATTAAAATGAAAAAAGTCGCAACAACGAGCGCCCCGGCGGCCATCGGCCCCTATTCCCAGGCGCAGATCTCCGGCGGTATGGTCTATACCTCCGGCCAGATAGGAATCATTCCCGAGACCGGCGAGATAGCGCCCGGCCTCGAGGCGCAGGCAAATCAGGTCTTCAAAAACCTCGCCGCCGTTCTCAAGGCCGCCGGCTCCGATATCGGCAAGACAGTCAAGACCACCGTCTTTATAAAGCACATGGACGACTTCGCCGCGATAAACGCCATCTACGCGAAGTATTTTACCGAGCCCTTCCCCGCCCGCTCCTGTGTCGAGGTCGCGCGCCTGCCCAAGGACGTGCTGATCGAGTGCGAAGTCATCGCCGAGCTGTAAACTGCGCAAAAAACATAAAAAGACCTGTCGTTCTTCGGCTGTCCAGCCTCGAAACGGCAGGTTTTTTATACTCATGGCAGGTTTACATAACATCCGATTCTGTCTGAGCTGACATGTAAACATCCTCTGTTGCCAGTTGAGCTGACAACAGTTTTTCCTTCGCCTCATTCGCCCTTCCATTGTCGATAAGCGCTATTGCATCCGTAGCCGCATTAAACAGGTAAAAATACATCTCCTTAAACTGCTCCATTTTTTACAGCTCCCTTCAATGTGCGGATTATGTAATATTTTATACTTCGTTCGCGCATTTTGCAACCTGATTCGCACTTTTGCGCGAATCAGATAGGCGATAAAACATCGGAGCTGCAATACAATCATTTAAAAGGAGGTGCGGGATGAGTATAGATCATTATAAGGCTTATGTTCAGATCGGGCTGAACATAATGCGCTGCCGCAAGGAGCAGGGCTTGACGCAAGAACAGCTTGCCGAACTCGTTGGCTACAGCCGTCACCAGATACAGCGCGTCGAGACGGCCAATTCCGCGCCGACGGTCGCCCTGCTGCTCGATATCTCCGCAGCTCTCGGCGTATCCGTGGAGCGCCTTATGGAGATACGCTGAGCTCGGTTGCAGCAATGGATTTTTAACGGTAAGGCGGAGCTGCCGGACGAAAAAGCCTCGCAAAAAAGACCTGTCGTTCTTCGGCTGTGCAGCCTCGAAACGGCAGGTTTTTTATACTCATGGCAGGTTTACATAATTAAATTATCTTTCGTTTATGTCAATCTTACATTCCCGGGTACAGGGGGAAGCGGCGGGTGAGAGCTATCACCTGCTCCTTTACCTCCGGGACAGCGGGCTCGCCCTCGGCGAGCAGGCGGACTATCATGCCGCCTATCTCGCGCAGCTCCGGCTCCCTCATGCCTCTGGTCGTGACGGCGGGAGCGCCGAAGCGCATACCGCTGGTGAGCTTGACGGACTGCTTGTCATAGGGGATGGTGTTCTTGTTGGCGGTGATATTGGCGCTGTCGAGCAGCTCCTGCACCTCCATGCCGGTCTTGCCCTTGCTCATGACGTCGGCCAGCATCATGTGGCTGTCCGTGCCGCCGGAGACGAGGCGCACACCGTTTTTCGCAAGCTCATCCGCGAGCGCGGCGGCGTTTTTGACTATCTGCTCCTGATACGCCTTAAACTCCGGGCTCATGGCCTCCTTGAAGCTCACGGCCTTCGCGGCGATGATGTGCATCAGCGGGCCGCCCTGGGTGCCGGGGAAGACGCCGCTGTCTATCTTCCTGCCGAGCTCGTCCTTGCAGAGGATGAGCGCGCCTCTGGGGCCGCGCAGGGTCTTGTGCGTGGTGGTGGTCACGATATGCGCATAGGGCACGGGGCTCGGGTGGACGCCGGCGGCGACGAGACCCGCGACATGCGCCATATCGACCATGAGGTAAGCGCCGACAGCGTCCGCGATCTCGCGCATACGCTTATAGTCGATGAAGCGCGAGTACGCGCTCGCGCCGGCGATGATGAGCTTGGGGCGGCATTCCTCCGCCTTCTCAAGCACCTTGTCGTAATCTATCCGCTCGGTCTCGGGGTCCACGCCGTAGAAGCAGGCGTTGAAGTATTTGCCGGAGATGGAGGCCTTGGAGCCGTGGGTCAGATGGCCGCCGCAGCTCAGATCCATGCCGAGGATAGTGTCGCCCGGCCTGAGCAGCGCGAGGTAGACCGCGACGTTCGCCTGAGAGCCGGAGTGCGGCTGGACGTTCGCGTGCTCCGCGCCGAAGAGCTTCTTCGCCCGCTCGATGGCGAGATTTTCGACCTCGTCCACGAACTGGCAGCCGCCGTAATATCTCGCGCCGGGGTAGCCCTCGGCGTATTTATTGGTCAGATGGCTGCCCATGGCCTGCATGACAGCCTCGCTCACGAAGTTTTCAGAGGCAATAAGCTCGATATGGTCGCGCTGGCGCTCAAGCTCGCGCATCATGGAATCGTATACTTCCGGATCCTGCTTTCTGATAATGTCGTAGCTCATCGTGTGCCCTCCGTATATTTATATTCGCGCGGAATTTTCCGCCGCATACCCCGTTATTATAATACAGCCCATTTCGCTTTACAATCGGTCTATTCGCCAAAAATCGCGCTCGTTTTTTCTGCCTCTTGAACCTTTACGCCAAAGATGATAGAATCGTCTCATCTTAAATCTGGGGTGAGCTGAATGAAAACTGTTCTGAAAATACTGCTCTGCACCGTTCTTGCGCTCCTGCTGCTCGTCTGCGCGCTCGTCGTGTGGCTGAGCGCGGCAGAGTATAAGCCGGCCGCCGTTGAAGACGCCTCCGTCGAGGGCATTCCCGGCAGCGGCGCGCTCAAGGCCGGGCAAACGCTCGACATCGTCACCTGGAACATCGGCTACTGCGGCCTCGGCGCCGGCTCGGACTTCTTTATGGACGGCGGCAAGGGCGTCCAGTCCGCGGACGAGGCGACCGTGGAGCGCTACCTCTCCGGCATAAGCGACTATCTCTACGGCGGCAAGCAGGCCGACCTTATCATGCTCCAGGAGGTTGACGTCGATTCCCAGCGCAGCTACGGCATCAACGAGGCGGAGCGCCTGTCCGCCGGCAACTGCGTCCACGCGCTCAACTATTCCTGTCCCTTTGTCCCCTTCCCCTGGCCGCCCATCGGCCGGGTCAACAGCGGCCTGTTCACAACGACCGGGCTTCAGATAGACAGCGCGGAGCGCATCTCGCTCCCCTGCCCCTTCTCCTGGCCCGTGAGCGCCGCGAATCTGAAGCGCTGCCTGCTGGTGAGCTATCTGCCCATCGAGGGCAGCGACAAGCAGCTTGTGCTTGTGAACCTGCATCTCGAGGCCTATGACGACGGCGAGGGCAAGATAGCGCAGACGAAGCAGCTCAGAGACTTTATAGAGAGCGAATATGAAAAGGGCAACTACGTCATAGCCGGCGGGGACTTCAACCAGGTGTTCCCCGGCACCTACGACGTCTATCCCAACACCCACGCCGACATCTGGACGCCCGGCGCGCTCGACGGCAGCTTTCTGCCCGAGGGCTGGAGCTATGCCTATGACAGCGCCGTACCCACATGCAGGCTTCTCAACCAGCCCTACGACCCCTCCGACACGGCCGACACCCAGTACTATGTCATCGACGGCTTCATCCTCTCGCCGAACGTGGAGCTGGGGAGCTTAAGGAGCATAGACCTCGGCTTTGAAAGCTCCGACCACAACCCCGTCAGGATAAACGTCACGCTGAAATAAAAGGTTCTATAATAAATGTTGGGGCAGCCATCCGAACGGGATGCGCTGCCCCACATTTTTTATTTTCTCATGAAGGCGGGTATTAATGCGCCGTCTCAGTCTACTGCTCGTGCCGGCCGTGTACCTTTTCCCAGTGGCGGCGCTGACGGACGCGGACAGCCTCCTCGGCGCTGTCCTTGAGCTTCGGCAGCACGTCGTCCTCCAGCTTGTTCTTCCCGCGGCGGAGGTATCTGACCGCGAGCACCGTCACCGTCACGACAGGCAGCAGCGCCGACAGCAGGCCGAGGAAGAGCAGCAGCGAGGCCCAGTCCTCCGTGCAGCGGGCGGCGTTCTCCCAATACGGATATATGACGCCCAGCGTCTGCATGGAGCGCGAGCCGAACTGCCCCAGCATTTTAAACAGCCTTCCGAAGGAATACCGGTCGGAATTCTCGACGATCTCTCCGCCCTTGATCGGGAATTTTTCCTTGGCGAAGTTCAGCGCGAAATTGTCCACCGGCTCGGCCATGACCGCCTCGTAGCAGGTGATGCCCGCCTTCTCGTCGAGCTTGACATAGGCGTCGTACGACATATAGAGACCCATGCCGGCGGTATAGGCCTTGGCGCTCGCAAAATCGTCCTCCCGCTGGATGACGCCCGCGACGACGAAGGGCACGCCGTTTATGCGCAGCTCCATCCCGTCGAGCCCCGTGCCGCCGAAGAGCAGCCAGGCGAGATCCTCGTCGAGCAGCACTCTGTCCTTCATTAGGTCGCTCTCGGAGATATAGTTCCCGCTGAGCAGGCGTATCGGGTGGAAATCGAAAAAGCTCCCGCCCACGGCTATCGCCGCGGCGCTGCCCTTGCCGATGCCGGACGAGACGTTCACCTTCGCGGTGGTGCACCATGCGTCGTTATACAGCTCGCCCTCGTTGTCGATATCCAGCGCCGCCTCATGGAACTTCTTAATCATGGCGGTGCGGAAGGTGTATATATCCTCAAGACTGAGCTTGGAGTCCACGGGGATATAACAGGATATCTGGGCGAAGTCCTGCGAGCTGTCGCCCTTCCAGCGCTCGGCCGCCCTCTGGCTGTCCAGCAGCTTCGACAGCGACAGCACCCCGACAAAGCAGGCCGCCGCGACGAGCACGAGCGCCAGGTTGAGCAGGACAAAAAATATTCTTTTTTTGCTCTTACCTTTAATCTTCATATCAGGAATCAGCCATTCTCACCTGGTCGCCGGTTTTAATCGGGGCGTTGCTGGTCGTAATGACATAGTCGCCGTAGCTCAGATCGCCCGTGACGGCGGAGTTGAGATCGTCCGCGGCGAGCACCTCCACATCCACGCGGCGCGCGATGTAGCGGTTGCCGAGGGGCGAATTCTTCGCCTCTATCTTCAGCACGAAGCTGCCGTTCGTGTCGCTGCGGATGGAGCTGTTCGGGACGATGACATCGTAATTCGCGCTCTTCTGGCCGACGGATATGGTGAGCTCCGCGCCGGTGTTCACATCCCCTGTGAGGTCGAAGGTCAGTATCTTGCTGGTCTGCGGATTCTTGGGGTCTATCTTTATGGTGGTGAGCGTCGCGACGATCTGACTGCCCCAATAATAGTTGCTGACGGTGGCCGTATCGCCCACCTTGAGGCGCTTGGCCTGGTCGCTCGTGACGGAGAAGCTCAGCGTGTAGCCCATGTCGGGCACCTCGATGGAGCAGAGCAGGTCGCCCTTGGCCTTGGTATCGCCGGAGGTGCAGTCCACCGTGGCCACCGTGCCGGAGACGGTCGCGGTTATCTCGTTCTCCTCGCCGCCGGACAGCTCTCTTATCTTCTTTTTCTGGTTGTTTATCTGCGTGCCGATGTCCGACAGGTCGATATATGCCAGCTGCTTCGACTTCTCGTCGGCGGCCTTCTTCTCGGCAAGCGCGTCCGCGAGCGTGTAGTAGTTCTCGGCGGCGGTGTCATAGGCGGTCTTGGCCGTCTGATAGGCGGCGTTGCCGCTGCTGACGGCGCTGTTGAGCGCGTCGAGCCGCGCCTTGCACTGGTCGCGCAGCGACTTTGCCGCGACGACGGAGGGATCCTCCGTCCCGTTTATCAGCGCGAGCGCCGTCTTTGCGTCGGACAGCTCCTTCTTGGCGGCGCTTATCTGCGCGTCGATATCCTCCGGCAGCACGACCGACGGGTCCTGCGCCGCGGAATCCTTCAGCGCCTGCAGCCGGTCGAGCTCCGCCTGCGCCCTGGTCACTCTGTCGAGCGCGGCCTGCTGAGAGGCCGCGAATCTCGCCTGCGCCTGCGCGAGGCCGGCCTCGGCCGAGGCGAGGTTTTCCTCGGCCTTCTTTATCTCGGCCTTGTCGGTGGCGGGAATGTTGTTGAAGGCGGTGTCCATGGCGGCCTTGGCGTCGTCCATGGCGGTCTTGGCGTTTTTGAGCCTGCGCTCGTCGGAGCTGTAGTCGGGCGTCGGCATATTTATGGCGGTCTTCTGATAGCTCACCTGGAGCTGGCGCAGGGTCTCCTGCGCGGCCTCAAGCTCCTCGCTGGAGCCCGCGCCGAGGACGAACAGCACGTCGCCCGCGCTGATCTCCTGCCCGACCTTTATCATGACGGCGCGTATCTCCCGCGTCTGGCTGGCCTTGACCTGGGTCGTGCCGTTGGCGGCGACGGTGCCGGTGCCGCGCACCTTGGCCGTTATCGCCCCGTCGGTGACATACTGCGTTGCGACCTCGGGGAGAGTGCGGTTGAGGATCGTATTGGAGAAGAAGGTCAGCACCAGCAGCACCAGCAGAAAGATGATGGCGGCGTTCTTGACCCAGTCCCTGTTTTTCGGTTTGAATTCCATATTGTTCTCCCTTCTATCCCTTGACGCTGCCGGAATTGGCTATCCCCTCCACCAGATACTCCTCGCCGTGCAAAAACAGCAGCAGCGACGGTATCATGTAGACGGTGGCCATTGCGAACGCGAGGCCGATCTCGCCCGAGTTTATCGACGAGAGGAACACCGAAAGCGGCTGGGAATCGGCGTCCTGCAACAGTATGAGCGGCTGCTCGACCATGTTCCAGTAATCTATGAAGACAAGTATCGCTATCGAATACAGCGCCGAGCGGCACTGCGGCAGGCAGATCTTCGTGAAGATGTCCCACTCGCCCGCGCCGTCCACCTTCGCCGCCTCAAGCAGCGAATACGGGATGCGGCGCATGAACTTTGTGAGCAGGAAGACCGAAAACGGGGCGAAGATGCCCGGCAGTATTATAGACCAGCGGGTGTTGATTATGCCGAACCACTTGCTCACGAGATAGTTCGGGACGAGCGTCACCTGATAGGGCATGAGCATCAAAATGACATAGAAGAAGAATATCCCGCTCCTTATCCTGCCGCGCCAGCGGGTGAAGGAGTACGCCGCGACCGAGGCCACGGCCACCTGAAAAATGACTATCGGCACGACGAGGATGATGCTGTTCCAGTATTTCAGCAGATATTCCGGGGATTTGATAAGCCCGGTGATATACTGCGAGAGCGTGACCTTATCCGGGATAAACTTGAGGTTGACGGTCTTGGAGACGTAGCCGCCGGTCGTCGTGGAGAAGATCATGCCGTAGTTCGACTTTATCTCCGCCTCCGACATGAAGGAGTTCGTGATAGTGAGCACGGTGGGCAGCAGAAAGGCCAGCGCGAAGACCGCGCAGAGCAGGAACATCATGCCGCGGCCGAAATAGCGTTTCTTTTTCATCCCTCCACGTCCCTTCCGAACCAGTCCTCCGCCTTGAACAGCAGCGCGATGATAACGACCATCACCACCGCCATCACCACCGCCGCCGCGGACAGCTTCTGATAGTCCAGCGAGCGGAAGGTGTTGTTCATAAAATGCTGGAGCATGTACAGCTTCTCATACGGGTAGTCCCCCGTCAGCAGATACACCTCCCGGAAGACCTTGAAGGAGTTTATCAGCGACAGGATGGTCACGAAAAGCACCGTCGGCGAGAGGTAGCGCAGCTTTATCGCGAAGAACTTATAGGTCTCCGACGCGCCCTCGACGTCCGCCACCTCCAGAAGCTCCTTCGGGATGTTGGACAGCCCCGCCATGAACAGTATCATGTTGTAGCCGAGGTTCTTCCACAAAAACAGGATGATGACGACCACCATACAGTAGTCCGACTGGAGCCAGTCTATCTTGTCCGCCCCGAAGAGCATAAAAAACTCGTTTATCGTCCCGTTGTAGTTGAACAGCACCTGCCATATCAGCACGACCGAGGCCACCGGGACCATCATCGGGCTGAGAAAAAAGGTGCGAAACTGCGATTTCATCGGTATCCTGCACTCGAGCATCAGCGCGAGGCAGAGCGCGAGCACCACGGCGAGCGGCACGGCGAACAGCGAAAAGGTGAGCGTGTTCTTCGCCGCCAGAATAAAGGCGGAGTTATTGAAGAGCTTTACGAAGTTTTCAAGAAAGACAAAGTTCTGCGAGCCGACCCCGTCTATCATCGAATAGTACACTACCACGCCGAAGGGCAGTATAAAGAACACCGACACGCCCAAAAGACTTGGAGACAGAAAGCAGAGGCTCCTTGCGAAGTCCTGCCGTCTGTCTCTCGATTTGGGATCTTTTTTTAAGAGTATCTTCATCGTTGTTTCCGTTTCGTAATATATTGTGCCGTCAGCCGGGATTATTATACTACATCTTGGGTCTGTGCGCAATACGCGAAAAAACGGCGCGTGGCAAAACGGCGGCGCGCTGCCGCACCCGCGCGGATTCCCGTCAATTCCCCCGCGGGACGGATATTCGATCCGCCCCGCGGGGGTGAAGATCATCTCTGCTCGTTGACGAAGATATTTGCCTTGCTCTGGATAAGCTTCGCGACCTCGTCCACGGTCTTCTGACCGGCGAAGAAGGCCTGCGCCTGCTCCTTGACGATGTCGAAGATACTGCTGCTGTAATCGGCCAGCTTTGTGGTGGTGTTGATGAGCTCCATGAGCTTGTCGGCCTGCTCCTGAGTCAGGGCGTAGAAGTCATAGGTGGTACCGTCGGCAAGACCCATGCCGCCATGGCTCACCACGATCTTGGCGCCGGCCGCGTCGAGGACCACCTTGCCGTTGGCGTCGGTCTGATACTGCGGCGTCATGGCCTCCTTGAGCTTCGCGTTATAGGCGTTTATATTGGTGGGCAGGCTGTAAACGTTCTTCTGATAGTCCTCGGTGAGAATGGTGCGCATGAACTGCCAGGCGGCGTCCTTGTTGGCGCATCTGGAGCTCATGGACAGGCCGGAATCGAGACTGATCATGCTGCCGGTGCCGCTGCTGGTCGGGTAGCCGATATAGGTCGAGCTGCCGCCGAAATAGATATCGTTATACTGGATGTCGGTGAAGCTGTACACGCTCGCCTGCATCAGCATCTGCTTGCCCTGCGCGATGCGGGTCTGGGTGTTGTCGTCCGCGTTATACTCATAGTTGTCCCAGTCGAAGGACTCGGGGAAGCGGTTGGCAAACTCGAGCATGTCCTTGAACCCGTCGCTGTCGAAGCGGCACTCGCCGGTAGTCCAGTCCACAAAGCTCTCCATATCCATGCTCAGGCAGGCCTGCAGCATGTCGTACTTGGTGACATACCTGTCGAGCGGGTCGCAGCCCTCCGGCATGGAGGCGAGCGCCTCGTCGAACTGCTCATAGCTCCAGCCCGGGGTATCGCCGACCACGGAGCTCGCGCCGATGACGGTGTTGATGGAGAAGGACGGGCAGATCTCGTAGAGCTTCCCGTCCACCTCAAGCGCGGATGTGACCGTCGGGAAAAAGTCGTCCTTATTGAACTTTTCGTCCGCCTCGATATAGGGGTACAGGTCCTCGAGCAGACCCTTGGAGGCGAGCTGCGTATAGGGCAGCACACTGTTCATGGCCAGAATATCCGGCACATTACCGGCCATTATCTCGGTGGTCAGCTTGTTGAGGCCGGCGCTGGAGTCGTCCTCGGTGTTATACTCGGAGTAGTCTATGACCTCGATGCGGTACTTGTCGCTCTTTTTGTTGAAATCGATGACGGCGTTGCGCACCTGATAGTCGAGGTACATCACCGCCATGGACAGCGTCTCCTTGTGGGGGACGGAGTCGTAGGGCGTCTTGGTGAGCGTCACGAGCTCCATGGTGCTCTTCTCGGTCGTAGAATTCCAGTGGTTCAGGACGCCCGTAATCTGCCCGTCGGCGCTCACGGTGACGCCGCTCATCTCGTCGCTGTTCACATCGCAGTTGATCCAGTTGAACAGCTTCTCGGAGGTCTGCGTCTCGATGCTGTAGCCGTAGAAATTGACGCCGCTGGTGTAATACAGGTCGTAATCCCCGCCGCCGGACACGAGATTGTACGCGTCGTAGGGCAGAGGTATCTGCTCGCCGAGGCTCTTGGCAGCGGTATCGACCACCATGAGGCACATTCCGGTGTCGCCGTAGGTCATCGCGCCGAGGCGGCCGTCCCTGAGCCTGACGAAGGACTGGATATAGCTGTCGCTCGTTATGGTATAGGCGGTCGTGCCGTCAGGGGCAATGGCCATGAGCGAGTTGTCGCCGGAGATGAGGAGATTGCCGTCGGCGTCGGCCTGCGCGTTGTAGGCGCTGAGGTAGGAGCCCTCCGCGACCGGTATCTGCGCGCTGCTCAGCTCGCTCCCGTCGGGGGAGAGAGTGCGGATATAGTAGTTCTGCACATATTTAAAATTGTTCCAGTACTCCTCCGAATCGCTGGCGACGCCCTCCGGGCCGTCGTACCATGAGGAATACACCATTTCGATAAGAAGCAGGTTCCCGTCGGCGTTCAGGGCAATGCCCGAGAAGCTGCTGTTGGAGGTGAAGCTCGCGTAGTTCTCGGTGTTCTCGGGGGCGGGCAGCGGCTTATAGCCCTCGAGCTTTTTTATCGTGCCGTCGTAGTTGACGAAGTACAGGCGCGCCTCGTACACGTCGTACTGACCCTCGTAATCGGCGGTCGCGCCCTCGGGGATGTTCTCCCCCACCTTCTCATAGCTTGAGGCGTAAAAGCCGTCCGCGGTAAAAAGCTGGGCGCCGAGACCCTTGTCGGTGTCCCCGAGCTCCCTGAAATCTGAGACGTATATGAATGCGGGGTTGTCGGTCTTATCGCCGCTCGAGCCGCTGCCGGTATCGGTCCCGGAGCCGCCGGAATTGCCGCAGGCGGCAAGCCCCAGCACCATGACCAGAGCCAGCGTGAGAGAAATAACAGCTCTCATTTTTATTTTCATTTTCTTCCTCCTGAAATACTGATCGTTTTTTGAGACGCCGCTATTGTACCACAACCGCCATATGCTGTCTCTTAATCTTTCTTAAAAGTCTGATTTTTGTTTGTGTATGGGTTTTTTTGTGCTATACTGATTAAGGCCGAAACGCGGCGTCCGCCTGTGTTTTCGCGTCAGGCAGGTCTCAATATCCGCATGGAGGTGCTCATATGCCCGTGCTGTCGCGCATTCTCGTCGTCGATGACGACCCCGATATCAGAAAAGTGCTCAATCTCCTGTTGAGCGGCTCCTACAGCGTCGCCTCCGTCTCGGACGGGCTGGCCGCGATAAACTATATAAAGGAAAACCCCGACACGGACCTTGTCGTGCTGGATGTGATGATGCCCGGCCTGTCCGGGATAGCCGCCTGCGGCGAGATACGGAAGTTTTCGAACGCGCCCGTGCTGTTCCTCACGGCGAAATCCGCCGAGGAGGACAGAATATCCGCGTATAAGAGCGGCGGGGACGATTTTCTCTCCAAGCCCTTCTCACAGGCGGAGCTGCTTGCCAAGGTCAGCTCGCTGCTGCGCCGGTACAGGGAGTACCGCGGCAAGCCGGAGGCCGCGCTCGCCGTGGAGAACCTTGAGATAGACTTCTCCTCCCACACCGTCAGGAGCGATGGAAAGGATCTCCAGCTCACGGACACCGAGTACGCCATACTCGAGTATCTTCTCCAGAACCGCGGCAGCACCGTCACCGCCGCCGAGCTGTACGAAGCCGTCTGGAAGGAGAAGTTCCTCCCCGGCTCCGGCAACACGGTGATGGTACATGTGCTTAATCTGCGCAGAAAAATAGAAGAAAATCCGTCCAGTCCCAAAATTGTCCGCACGATCTGGGGAAGGGGTTATCAGATTGACTAAACGCCTCCGGCTCTCAGGCTCTCTCAACGCGAAGATGCTGTATGTTATTATCTTCGCCTTGCTCGGCGCGCTGCTGGTCTTTTTCCTGATCGACGGCGGCGGCTCGCTGGCCGTGGAGCACATCTATATGAGCAACGAGGCCGTCTCGGCGCGCAAGGCGGAGATATACTCGCAGTTTCAGAGCTATGTCACCGACAACGCCGTCGCCGGCACAGATTCCTCCGCCGTGGCCCGCTGGACGGGCGAGAACGAGTATATCACCATACTCATCTATAAGGGCAGCGACCTGAACATGCGCGCCTACGGCGGCACGGCGCAGTCCTCCATGAGTATGCAGACCTATGAGCGCCTGCAATACGCGAGCGAATACGGCAAGCTCTACCCCATGCGCTTTGCCGACGGGGTATATCAGATAGCCATCGGCGACAGCACGCAGGCGCGGGAATACACACTCAACAGCATCGTGGCCGTCACCGCCTCCGTCGTCGCCTTCGTCGGCATAATGCTGCTGTATATCCGCCGGCTCACCCGAAGGATAATCAAGCTATCCCGCGAGGCCGTGGAGATAGGCGCGGGCGACCTCGACCGGCCGATCACCGTGAGCGGCGCGGACGAGCTGTCCATGCTCTCGCGCGAGATGGACAACATGCGCCGCAACGTGATAGAGCGCATGAGCAACGAGCGCAAGGCCTGGCAGGCCAACAGCGAGCTCATCACCGCCATCTCGCACGATATACGCACCCCCATGACCACGATGATAGGCTACCTCGGCCTGCTCAACGACGGCGACTTCAGCGATACGGAGCACTGCCGCCAGTTCACGGCCTCCGCCTACGAGAAGGCCATGGAGCTCAAGGATCTGACGGACGAGCTGTTTAAATACTTCCTCGTCTTCGGCCGCTCCGAGCTCGACATGAACATGGAGCCCTTCGACGGCCGGCTGCTGCTTGAGCAGCTGCTCGGCGAGGCGGAGTTCGACCTCGGCGACGCGGGCTTTACGATAAGCAGCATCGAGTTTGAGGGCGAGTGCACGGTCACCGTCGATCCGCTCTATCTCAAGCGCGTCATGGACAACCTCGTGTCCAACATCAAAAAATACGCCGACAGGTCGCGCCAGGTGATGTTCATAACCGAGCTCGCGGACGGGCGGCTGTCCGTCTGCGTCTCGAACTATATCTCCGGCTCGCGCGACAGGGTGGAGAGCACGAAGATAGGCATACGCACCTGCGAGAAGATCATGCAGCATATGGGCGGCAGCTTTACGACCAACCGCGACGAGGAGCACTTCGCCGCGGAATTCACCGTCCCGGCGGCGGAGACGCCGCCCGCCGCGGAAAAATAACAGAGACGGAAAAAGCCTGTCATTCTGAGGCCTCAAGGCCGAAGGAGCTTTCGAAAGCTCCTTCGCTTCGCTCAGAATGACAGGCATTTTGATTTTGCCCGTTATTATTTTTCCGTCTTTTTTTACTGGCAGCAGCCGCCCGAGCAGCCGCAGCCGCCCTCTTCGCCCTCGCCGCCCTCTTCGCCGTGGCAGCCGCCGCAGCCGCCGCAGCCGCCCGAGCAGCCGCCCTCGCCCTCGAGCGGGGGGAGCTGACCCGTGACCAGCATGTCCGCGGCGGTGTCCGCGTCGCCGCAGTAGCCCGCGACCGGGATTATGCCGTAGCTCAGAAGCAGGCTCTTCGCCTCGTCGCCCATGTTGCCGCAGAGGACCGCATCCGCGCCCAGCTCGCGCAGGAGATCGGCCATGGCCTGATGGCCGTGCCTGTCCCCGCACTCGACAAGGCGCTTGCTGCACTCGTCCACGTATTCCCCGGTGTAGTCGTACAGGGCGAACATCTCGCTGTGTCCGAAATGGTCGAATATCTCTCCGTCCTTATATGAGACCGCTATTTTCACACTGTTCTCCGTTCCGCCGCATATGCGCGGCAATAAATATTTTTCAGCCGTTCAGTTCTCTTTCTCGATGGCGTCCATCAGGCCGGACAGGGGCTCCGCATCGACAGACTCCACCTCGCCCGCGTCCACCATCGTGGAGACGACCGGGTCGAGCGGGAGGCGCGCGAAGTTCTTGATGCCGAAGGCTCTCGCGGCCTTCTCCACCTTGCTCTCGCCGAAGACGCTGTATTCCTTCCCGCAGTCCGGGCACTTGAAGTACGACATGTTCTCCACGATGCCGACGACCGGCACCTTCATCATCTCCGCCATGTTGACGGCCTTGGCCACTATCATGCCGACGAGCTCCTGAGGCGTGGTCACGATGACGACGCCGTCCACCGGCAGGGACTGGAACACCGTCAGCGGCACGTCGCCCGTTCCGGGAGGCATGTCCACGAACATATAGTCCACGTCCGTCCACAGCACGTCCGTCCAGAACTGGGTCACGGCGCCCGCGATGACCGGGCCGCGCCATACGACCGGCTCAGTCTCGTTTTCCAGGATGAGGTTTATCGACATTACCTGTATGCCGGAGCTCGTCGTCACGGGGATGAGGTACTCGTCGGTGCCCTTGGCGTGCTCGGTGATGCCGAAGGACCTGGGCACGGAGGGGCCGGTGATGTCCGCGTCCAGCACGGCGCAGTTATGTCCGCGCCGCTGCATCTCGGAGGCCATGAGGCAGGTCACGAGGGATTTGCCGACGCCGCCCTTGCCGCTGACCACCGCGATGACCTTTTTCACCTTCGAATTGGGGTTAAGGGCCTTCTGAAAGCTCTCCGGCTTGCGCTCGGAACAGTTTTCCCCGCAAGTGGAGCAATCATGTGTGCATTCGCTCATTATACATGTTTCCTTTCTCTGATAAGTCCCGCGGACGGGAACATAATATGCCGTAAACGATTATATCCTTTTTGGCGGGATTGTCAAGGAAGGCCGGCGCGCCTACAGCTTCATTTTTCTTACCGCGCGCACGAGATACATCGCGGCGACGCCCGTGAAGACGCCGGTGATTATCCCGGACACGGCCAGCGCCGGCGCGTAGGCCAGGACGCCGGGGGTCTGCACGATGAGCGCGCAGGCCAGAAGCTGCCCCGCGTTATGCGCGAGCGCGGACAGCGCGCTCGTCACCCACAGCCGCTTTTCCGGGATGAAGAGCGTCAGCGCGCACATGCAGGCATAGGCCAGCAGGCCGCCCGCCGCGCTGTAGATGAGCGTCGCCGGGCTGCCGGCAAAGGCGGCTCCCAGCAGGATGCGCATGAGCAGCACCGCGCCCGCCTCCCTGCGCCCGAGTATGAGCATCGTCGTGAGGGTTATAATGTTTGCAAGACCCAGCTTTATGCCGGGTATCGGCACGATGGACGGCAGCTGCGCCTCGAGCATGAAGATGCCCAGCGCCATCGCCGTCAGCACCGCCATCAGGGCGAGCCTTTTGGTCTTAGCCATCGATCCCGCTCCCCTCGAGCTGTATCACGAGCCTGTGCGGCATACAGATTATCGGCACTCCCCCGCCGCTTATCGCGCCCTGCTCAACGCAGATCTGATCCGGGCAGTCCGCCGCGCTGACCGATATCGCCCCCCGCTCCACATGCACGGTATTATGCCCGTATTCCGTGTCTATCTCGATGTCGTAGGCCGCTTCGACGGCGGAGAGGTCTATCCTGCCGTACTCCTCGCCGTCCACGCTTATCACCGCCACCGTGCCCGTCCGCGCGGTTTTGAGCAGCAAAAAAAGCGCCGCGCATACGACGCAGACCGCGGCGAGAGCTATTATCCATATTCTTGTCTTCTTATCGCTCATGCCTGTATTTTAGTTTAGTCGGCGCTTATTGTCAATGGCGGGTGGAATATGTTATAATAAATTCAAATTTTGCATTCTCAGGTTTTTCCAAATCTTTGTGGGCGGAGGTGTCTCCATGGAGCTGTTCCTGCAATATGTGACGACGGCCTCGAAATTCATCCTGATAGTCCTCTCCCTGTCGGTCATCATCCGCTGCCTGCGCTCCATGCTCAGCGAGCGGTACGAGTCCGAGACCTGGGCATATATACGCACTCCGGACGGGACAGTCCCCGTGAGCCACTGGGAAAATATCATCGGCTGCTCGCGCAGCGCGGACATACGCATAGCCAGCCCCGGCGTGGGCCGCGTCCACGCGGTGCTGACGCGCAGCGACCGCGGCGTCTGGAAGATATACGACGTGTTTTCCCGCGGCGGCGTCTGGGTAAACGGGCTCAAGGTCGGCGGCGGCGGAACGCTGATACAGCACGGGGACGTCATCAATCTCGCAGGCAACTGCGCGCGCTTTCTCGACATCGGCCGGGAGCAGCGCGAGCAGCTCGAATCCGCGCGGACAACGGCGGGCAAGCGCATCTCCCCCTCCCTCACCCTGCTCGAGCTGACGGTGTTCCAGCTCTTTCTGCTAATGCAGCACGCGCTCTCCGCGTCTGCCGACTATCTGCCCTCGATATCGCTCGCCTTTCTCACGCTCATGCTCCTGCAATGGGTCTGCTACAACGCCATGCGCCTCATAAACCGCAGCGGCTACGAGGTGGAGACGCTGTCCTTCTATCTGACCTCGCTCGGCCTGTCCGTCGCAGCGTCCTCCACGCCGGAGGATATGTACAAGCAGATCCTGCTCATCATCGCGAGCGTCCTGCTGTTTCTGATAAACGGCTGGTGGCTGAGAAATCTCAAGCGCACCGCCGCCATGCGCATCCCCGTCGGCGTTCTGGCTCTCGGCCTGCTCGCGCTCAACATCGTCACCAGCGAGGCCGTGCTCGGCGCGAAAAACTGGCTCCAGTTCGGCGGATACTCCTTCCAGCCGTCCGAGCTTATCAAGGCCGCCTATATCTATGTCGGCGCGTCTACGCTCGACAGGCTCTACCGCAAGCGAAACCTCTTCAGCTTCATCCTCTTCTCCGCCGCCTGCGTTGTGGCTCTCGCCCTGATAGGCGACTTCGGCACGGCGCTCATATTCTTCGTGTGCTTTCTCGTCATATCCTTCATGCGCTCTGGCTCCATAGCGACGGTGTTTCTCGCCGTCAGCGGAGCCGGGCTCGCGGGCTTTCTCGCCGTCAGCGTCAAGCCCTATATCGCGCAGCGCTTCGCCACCTGGGGACATGCCTGGGAGGACGTGTACAACACCGGCTTTCAGCAGACGCGCGCCATGTCCGCCGCCGCGTCCGGCGGGCTCTTCGGCAAGGGCGCGGGCGAGGGCTGGCTCAAGGATATTTTCGCGGCAAACACGGACATGGTCTTCGCCGTGGTCTGCGAGGAGCTGGGGCTCATCATCGCAATATGCACGGTGCTCGCCGTGCTGACGCTCGCCTTCTTCGCCGTGCGCAGCGCGCGGCACGGGCGCTCGGCCTACTATGCCATCGCCGCCTGCGCCACTATGAGCATGCTGCTCGCGCAGCTCGCGCTAAACGTGTTCGGCTCGCTGGACATTCTGCCCTTCACCGGCGTCACCTTCCCCTTCGTCTCGCGCGGCGGCTCGTCGCTTTTGTCCTGCTGGCTGCTCATGGCCTTCATCAAGGGCAGCGACAACCGGCGCGACGCGAGCTTTGCCGTCCGTCCGGGCAAGCGCTCAAGGCGTGAGGAGGAGCGGTACGAGGCCGATGAGGAGAGCTTTGACGAGGACGAGTATCTGTACTCCGGCGACGAGGACGAGCCGGAGGACGACGGCGGGGAGGGCTGGGCGAGATGAAAAAGATCACCACGCGGGCTTTCTCCGTGCTTTTGATAGCGGCGCTGGTCATTTTCGGCATGGGCGTATACGTCCTGCGCTATATAAACGACGGCGAGGACTGGGCCATGTACTTCTCCAAGGCCAACTCCGGCTCCACCGGCGAGCTCATCGACCGCAACGGCGTGATGCTGGCCTCCTTCTCCGCGACGGAGAACCTCTTTGCCGCGGACGAGGAGACGCGGACAGCCAACTACCACGTGACCGGGGATTACTGGGGGCGCACCGGCACCGGCGTCCTGTCCAACTTCTGGAACGACCTGAGCGGCTTCAGCCTGCTGACCGGCACCACCAAAGCCGAGCACAGCACCATGCAGCTCAATATCGACTCCTCTCTCGACAACGCCGCCTTCGCGGCGCTCGCCGGGCGCAAGGGCGCGGTGCTGCTGTGCAACTATCAGACGGGCGAGCTGCTGTGCATGGTCTCCGCCCCCTCCGTTGACCCGGCGGACGCCGACGCCGAGCCGGAGGACGGCGCGTATATCAACCGCTGCCTCTCGGCGAGCTTCGTGCCGGGCTCGGTCTTCAAGCTCGTCACCGCCGCCGCCGCGATAGAGAACATCGGCGATATCGACGAGCGCAGCTTCTACTGCGAGGGCGTCTACACCATTGCGGGCGTCGATATCACCTGCTCCGGCACACATTACAGCCAGACCTTCGAGCAGGCGCTCGCCAACTCCTGCAACAGCGCCTTCGCGCAGATAACCGTCCTGCTCGGGCAGGACGTCATGGTAAAATATGTAAAGCAATACGGCTTTCTCGACACGCATGAGCTCGACGGCATCACCACCGCCGCCGGAACCTATCCGACAGAGTTTGTGGGCGACCCCGAGCTCGCCTGGTCCGGCATCGGCCAGTCCACCGATCTCATCTGCCCCTACTCGCTGCTGCGCTATGTCTGCGCCATCGCAAACGGCGGCGTGCTCTGCGAGCCGAGGCTCATAATGAGCGACCGGCAGCCGGAAAAATCCCGCCTTGTCGAGGCGGCCACGGCGGAGAAGCTCGCGTCGATGATGAGCTACAGCGTCGCCGCACACTACGGCGGGGAGTCGAATTTCCCCGGCCTCAATCTCTCCGCCAAGACCGGCACGGCCGAGCTCGGCGACGGGACGACCCACTCATGGTTCGCCGGCTTTCTCAACGACGAGGAGCACCCCTACGCCTTCGTCGTCTTCGTCGAACAGGGCGGCGGCGGTCTCTCCGCCGCGGGCGGCGTCGCCAACACCCTGCTTCAAACGGCGATAAGCAAATGAATAAGGAGCGCCAATGATAGACATATCGGTGAGCTCGCTGGTAAAATCCTTCGAGCTCGGAAAAAATATACTCGACGGGCTGTCGTTTACCGTAAACTCCGGCGAGAGGGTCGGCATACTCGGCCATAACGGCTGCGGCAAGACCACGCTGTTTCGCATTCTGGTCGGCGAGATACCCTACGACGAGGGCGCCGTGATGACGGCGCCGTCCAAGCGCGTCGGCCTCATCTCGCAGATACCCGTCTACCCCGAGGGCTGGACGACGGACGACGTGCTCCGGGACGCGCACCGCCGCCTCTACGCCATCTCCCGCCGCATAGACGAGCTGACCGAGCGGATGGAGAGCGACCAGTCCCCCGCCCTGCTGCGTGAATACGACAAGCTCAGCGACGACTACCGCCGCCTCGGCGGCTACGACATGGAGACCGACCGCAGCCGCGTCGCAAACGGGCTGAAGATCCCGCCGCAGATGCGCGAGCAGCTCTTCTCCAGCCTCTCCGGCGGGGAGAAGACCCGCGTCAACCTCGCCCGCCTCATCCTTGAGGACACCGACATCCTCCTGCTCGACGAGCCGACCAACCATCTCGACCTGCGCGCGACGGAATGGCTGGAGGACTATCTGCTGCACTTCAAGGGCACCGTGCTCGCCATCAGCCACGACAGGTATTTTCTCGACCGCGTGGTCGAGCGCAGCATAGAGATAAACGAGGGCAAGGCGGAGCTGTACAGCAGCAACTACAGCTTTTACGTGGAGGAGCGGCAGCGCCGCTTCGACGAGAAGCTGAAAAAATACGAGAAGGACCAGGCGAAGGTCGAGCAGCTCACAAGGGCGGCCGAGCAGATGCACCTCTGGGCCTTCATGGGCAGCGACAAGCTGCATAAGCGCGCCTTTTCCATGGAAAAGCGCATCGACAAGCTCCGGCAGAGCGAAAAGCCCTCCGAGCAGAAAAAGCTGAACATAAAGTTCAAGCAGCGCGAGTTCTCCGGGGACGAGGCGCTCGTGGTCGCCTCCGTGTCCAAGAGCTTTGGGGACAGGCGGCTCTTTTCCGACCTCTCGCTCACGGTGGGCGGGGGCGAGCGCATAGCCCTCATCGGCGACAACGGCACAGGGAAATCCACGCTCATAAAGATGATAATGGGCGAGGAGCCGCCCGACAGCGGCTATCTCGCCCTGGGCCCGGCCGTGCGCGCGGCCTATCTGCCGCAGATGGTCTCCTTCACGGCAGATTCCCGCTCCGCGCTCGACACCATGCTCTACGACTGCCGCTGTCAGCCGCAGGAGGCGCGCGACAGGCTGGCCGCCTTCGGCTTTCGCGGGGAGGATGTGTTCACGCCCGTGGGCGCGCTCTCCGGCGGCGAGAAGAGCCGTCTGCGCCTGTGTATGCTGATGGGTGCGGACATCAACCTCCTCATTCTCGACGAGCCGACCAACCACCTCGACATCTCCAGCCGCGAGTGGATGGAGGACGCGCTCTCCGACTACTCGGAGACGCTGCTCTTCGTCTCGCACGACCGGTATTTTATTGAGAAATTCGCGAGCCGCGTGTGGCTGCTCGAGGGCGGGAGGATCACCGACTACCGCGGCGGCTACAGAGATTTCTGCGCCTGGCGCGAACGGCAGACCGCCTTCGCGCAGACGGAGCGCGCCGCGCAGAAGAAAAAGGAGCCACGCCGGCCGCGCGAGGTAAACGCCGACAGGCTCCTGTCAAAGACCGAAAAGGACATCGAGCGGCTTGAGGAAAAGCTCGCCGCGCTCTCTGCCGCGGAGGAGGCGCACGCCTCCGACTATCAGCGGCTGATGGAGCTGGCCGCGCAGAAGGAAGAGCTGGAAAAGGAACTCGCGCTCCTGTACGACAAATGGGAGGAACTCAGCCAATGAGGTTTTTAAAAAGCATACCGGCCTGGGGCGTTTCCGCCGCGCTGCTGCTCGCGGCGGCGCTGGTGTTTCGCTTCGCCCTGCGCGGATATTCGTATATCGCGCATACGCTGACCTTTTTTGCGGCGCTCATAATCATCCACCACTTCGCTGGGAAGACGCTGTGGCGCATCGTCGTGGTTTTAGTCTGCATAGGCCTTGTGTACTTTGCCGCCGTAGAGGTGCCGATAATAAAAAACGCCCGCACGGACGACGACGCGGAGCGGCCTTATCTGATAGTTCTCGGTGCGGCGGTACACGGGGATTCGCCCTCGCTCTCCCTCGTCCACCGGCTGCGCGGCGCGCTGAGCTATCTTGAGCAGTACCCGGACAGCGTCGCCATCGTCAGCGGCGGGCAGGGGCCGGGAGAGAATATGACGGAGGCGCAGAGCATGTTCGACTGGCTCACCGCGAACGGCATCGCGCCGGAGCGGGTGCTCATGGAGGACAGAGCCACCTCTACGAAGGAAAACCTCCAGTTCTCCTTCGAGATCATCCTCGAGCGCGGCGACGACCCCGTCGGCAATGTCGCCATTCTCTCAAGCCCCTATCACCTCTATCGCGCGAAGTCCATGTCAAAGCTGATGGGCGTGGAGGCCGCCGGCGTCGCCGGCGTCTGGGATTACCCGGTGCTGACGGTGAACTATTTCATCCGCGAGGCCTTCGGCGTGACCCACCTCTGGGTCTTCGGCTGGTAAAAAAGCCGCCGCCGATTCCCCTGATACTATAAAATGAACCGCCGCTTTCAACCGAAAGCGGCGGTTAATTAACATGTCGATATCAGGGGTTCATGGTGTAGTTCGGGGCTTCCTTGGTGATATAGATATCGTGCGGGTGGCTCTCCTTGAGACCGGCGCTGGTGATGCGGATGAACTTGCTTCCGGTGCGCAGCGCCTCGATATTGTGCGCGCCGCAGTAGCCCATGCCGGAGCGCAGACCGCCCATCATCTGATATATCGTCTCGGACACCGGCCCTCTGAACGGGACGCGACCCTCGACGCCCTCGGGGACGAGCTTCTTGTTATTTTCCTGGAAATACCTGTCCTTGGAGCCCTTCTGCATCGCGCCGAGACTGCCCATGCCTCTGTACACCTTGAACTGGCGACCCTGGAAGACCTCCGTCTCGCCGGGAGCCTCCTCGCAGCCTGCGAGCATGGAGCCCATCATGACGACCTTCGCGCCGGCCGCTATGGCCTTGACGATATCGCCGGAGTATTTTATTCCGCCGTCGGCGATGACCGGGACGCCGTATCTGTCGCCCATCTCGGCGCACTGGAGCACCGCCGTGACCTGCGGCACGCCGATACCGGCGACGACGCGGGTGGTGCAGATGGAGCCGGGGCCGATGCCTATCTTGACGCAGTCCGCGCCGGCCTTGATGAGCGCCTCCGTGCCCTCCGCCGTCGCCACGTTGCCGGCGATGAGCTGGGCATCGGGGTACTTCTCCTTGACGAGGGCGGCGCAGCGCATGATATTGGCGGAGTGGCCGTGAGCGCTGTCCATTATGAGCACATCCACGCCCGCGTCGATAAGCGCGCCCGCCCGGTCGAGCACGTCGCTCGTCACGCCGATCGCGGCGGCGCAGAGCAGACGGCCGGCGGCGTCCTTCGCGGAGTTGGGGTATTTGAGAACCTTTTCAATGTCCTTTATGGTTATGAGACCCTTGAGCCTGTAGTCCTTATCGACGATAGGAAGCTTCTCTATGCGGTTTTTCTGGAGAATGGCCTTGGCCTCGTCGAGCGTCGTGCCCTCAAGACCGGTTATCAGACCGTCCTTGGTCATGATCTCGTCGATGCGGCGGCTCATATCGGTCTCGAACTTCATGTCGCGGTTGGTGATTATGCCGATAAGCCTGCCGTCCTCATCGACGATAGGGACGCCGGAGATGCGGAATTTGCCCATCAGGGCGTCGGCGTCGCCGAGGGTGTGGCCGGAGTTTAAAGAGAAGGGGTTGGTGATGACACCGTTTTCGGAGCGCTTTACAAGGTCTACCTGCTCGGCCTGACTGTCGATGCTCATGTTTTTGTGGATGACGCCCACGCCGCCCTCGCGCGCTACGGCGATAGCCATGCGGTACTCCGTGACGGTGTCCATAGCCGCGCTCATGATGGGCACGTTCAGCCTGACCTTTCTGGTCAGCCAGGTGCCGAGATCGACGTCTGCCGGGAGGATATCGCTCTCCGCCGGAACGAGCAGCACGTCGTCAAAGGTCAGCCCCTCGCCCACGAAACGATTTGAATACATATTATTCTGCTCCATATGAAATACCCCTTTTCTATGAATTACCGCGACAGTCGCCTGTCGCGGAGAGAATGTATTTTTTCTATTTTACCAGAATAGTACGGCTTGTCAAGCCATTTTTCGCCATGCCGCCGCTTTTTTTATTTCCCCATGCTGCGTGCGTAATAAAAAATATACTGCTGCGCGAGTCCAGCGTATTCGCCGAGACAGGCGGGGTCGAAATCCGGGCTGAAATGCTCCTTGAGCGCGCGCTTTATCCAGACGTCTATGGGGAAGGCCTCCATATGGTTCAGCCCGAAGAGAACGACGCAGTTTGCGACCTTCTCGCCGACGCCGTCCAGCGCGAGCAGGGCGCGCTTGGCCTGGGCGCTGTCGGCCTCTATGAGCGCGTCGAGGTCGAGCTCGCCGCTCGCGACAGCCCTGGCCGCGCCGATTATGTAGGGCGCCCTGTAGCCGCAGCGGAGCGGCGCGAGCTCCTCCGCCTCCAGCGCGGCGATGCGCCCCGCCGGGGGGAACGCCCGGTAAGCGCGGCCGTCGAGCTCGACGCTGTCCCCGTACATATCGCACAGGCACTCGACAATGCCCTTGATGCGCTTGATGTTGTTGCACTGGGAGATGATAAAAGAACACAGCGCCTCCCACGGCTCCTGCCGGAGGATGCGTATGCCCATGCCGTAGCTCACGCAGCCGTCGAGATAGTCCCCGCCGGAAAAGCAGCTCGCCGCGGCGTAGTCCCGCTCCAGATCAAAATAACTGCTCCACAGCCCGCTGTCAGCCTTTGAGCGGAGAAAGACGCTCTCCCCGTCCGACCAGACCTTCGCCGCGCAGCCCAGGGCGACGCCCGTGTATACGCCGTCTTCGCCGGCGTTCCAGCGAAAGCACTGGCCGCACTCAAAGGTCTTTACTATGTCCAGCTCACGCGCGGAGGCCAGGCGTATGGTCTTCGCCCCTTCGCTCTGCATCGGCTCACCCCGTTTCCAGGTTTTTTCTTTTATTGCGCCTTGTCCGCCTGCTTATCGCCCGCGGCGGCTTTTTTCATTTATCACAGGCAGTCGATGAGGCTCGCGCAGATGAGATCGATAGTCTCCTCGTCGAGATAGGGGTGCATCGGCAGGGAGAGCACAGTGTCGCAGAGCCGCTCCGCATTGGGGCAGCTGCCCGCATAGGGGAGCGCCGCGAAGGCGCCCTGCTGGTGCATACACTTGGGATAATACACCATCGTGGGTATGTCCTTCTCCCGAAGGGTGCTCTGCACCGCGTCGCGCTGCCGTCTGTCAGCGAGCTTAATAGTGTACTGAGCCCAGCTCGAATAGAAATTCGCCGGTATCACGGGCGTGGCGACCCTATCGGCAAGCCGCGCCGTATACATGGCCGCCGCCCGGTTGACGCTCTCGAGCTCATACTCGGTGAAGGCGCTCATCTTCACGCCGAGCACCGCCGCCTGTATGGTGTCGAGCCGCGAGTTCATGCCGAGGCGGAGATTGTCGTACTTGTCCAGCTCGCTCTTTCCGTGCACGCACAGCGAGCGGAGCATCGCGGCCGCGTCGTCGTCGTTCGTGAACACCGCGCCGCCGTCGCCGTAGCAGCCGAGCGGCTTTGCCGGGAAGAACGACGTGGTGGCGATATCGCCGAAGGAGCAGGCGCGGCGCGCGCCGATGCGCCCGCCGAAGCCCTGCGCGCCGTCCTCGATGAGCAGCAGATCGTTTTCCTTGGCAATGCGCTCTATCTCGCTGTAATCGGCCGGCAGGCCAAAGAGATCCACCGCGACTATCGCCTTCGGGCGCAGCCCGCTCAGCGCGGTGACGCGCCGCACGGCCTCCTCCAGCGCCTTGGGGCAGATATTGAAGGTCTCCGCATCGACGTCCACAAAGATGGGCGTCGCCCCGAGCTCCGCCACGGTCTCAGCCGTGGAGAAAAAGGTGAAATCCGGCACAAAGACGGCGTCCCCGTCGCCTATCCCGTAGACCCTCTCGGCGAGCTCCAGCGCGTCCGTGCCGTTGGCGCAGCTTATGCAGTACTTTGTGCCGACATATTCCGCGAGGCGCTGCTCAAGCTCCCTCACCTGGCCGCCGGAGATGAAGTCGGCGTCCGTCATGACCCTGGCGACCGCCGCGTCTATCTTGGGCTTCAAGACCTGATACTGTCTCTTCAGATCCCTAAACTGCATTTGTATACCCTCCTTCAGTCCGCCCCCGCCATGCTCTTCATAAAGACTTTCCTGTGACGAAGCAATATGCCGGGCCTCTATATTTCCCTGTATTTGTTTCTGAGCACGCTCGCGTACCCGCTGTGACTATAAACTTTTCTCTTGTCGAAACGAGTGATGACCGTGCCGAGAACATTTGCTCCGACGAAGGCGAGCCGCTCCCCGGCAAGCTGTATCGTCTCTGTTTTCGCGAATCTTGCCCGCACTGTCAGGAGCACTCCTCCGGCCGCCGCCCCTAGCACGGCCGCGTCCGTTACGACTGCGGCAGCCGGCGCGATCAGGATGACAAAATCATACTCGCTCTCCAGTTTCTCAATGAGGCCTCTCATTTTATCGCCGCTCAGCAGCTCCGCAGCCTGTGCGGAACGCTGTCCTGATACTATCGCTTTGAGTCCGCCGCCGATCTGTACGGCGCAGTCGTCTATCCCGGTGGTCTCAGACAGCAGCTCCGCGAGCCCCGCGTCAGCCTTGACGCCCAAATATGACGCAAGCTCACCGTTTCTAAGGTTGCAGTCCATCAGCGCCGTCTTCTTCCCGAGCGCCGAGAGCGAAAGGGCGACGTTTACCGCCGCGCCGTACACGCCCTCATCAGGGACGGAGCTCGTGACGACGATGCTTTTTATGCCGTCCGGCGCGGTTTTGTGCAGCAGGTTGGTGCGCAGCATCCTGTATGCCTCTCTGCGATCCGGCTCAAGAGCGTTCGCGTCGGCCGGCGCTGTTTTCGCGGAACGCTTTGAGCGCGGTATCACGCCCAGCACCGGCAGCCCCGTACAGGCCTCGGCAGTCTCCTTGTCTCTGACGCTCCTATCGAACAGCTCGCGGCAGATAAAAAACAGCATCCCCGCCAGCAAAGCCGCGGCCATTGCCAGACAGGTCTTTTTCATAAGATTGCTGGACGTCTTCTGCACCGTAATGGTCACGTCGTCAGCCTGACTGCACGATACATCGACGACCTCGCTGATCTGTTTCTGCGCGGTGGGGATCAGCGCCTCCATGATATTTTTCGACAGGCTCCTGTTGTCGGATATGACCGTCAGGCGCAGTATGGCCGAGTCTTTGACCACATCCACGGATATCATCGCATCAAGCTGATCCAGCAGCATATCGAGCTTCAACTCGCTTATCACGCCATTGAGCACTGCGCTGTTTTTCGCTATGGCGGCGCAGGTCGAGACGTTTGTCGCAATGGGCTCTCCGTCGTTTGCGAACCGGTCGGGCACCACGAGCTCCGCCTGCGCGCTGTACGTGACCTCCTCATACTGCGGCAGGAGCGTATATACGAGGATACCGACTATCGCCGCTATCAGTATGATCTTCCACAAATTGCGCCAGATCAGCACAGCGAGAGCATACAGATCAACCGGCTCATACATCTTTTCCGTCTGTTCAGTCATTGTTTTCTCCAAACCATTTTATTCACTATACCCGTGTAGCTCTGAATGATCTTCACGACTTTGTTTGAGACGTCCTCCTCATAGCAGGGCACAGGCAGGCCGGTATCTCCGTTTTTGTTCATCTCCACCGCCGTATCCACAGCCTGGAGCACCTGCGGCGCCGATATCCCGGCGATTATGAAATTGCCCTTGTCCATCGCCTCCGGCCTCTCGGTGCTCGTGCGGATGCAGACGGCCGGGAACGGTCTGCCCGCAGCGAGATAGAAGGCGGCCTCCTCCGGAAGTGTGCCGCTGTCGGAGACGACGGCAAAGGCGTCCATCTGGAGCTTGTTGTAGTCATGGAAGCCCAAAGGCTTATGCTGTATTACTCGCCTGTCAAATTTAAAGCCGCGCTGCTCTATATATTTCGCGCTGCGCGGGTGGCAGGAGTAGATCACCGGCATACCGTACTTCGCGGCCATCGCGTTCACCGCGTTCATAAGCTCGAAAAAGTTTGCCTCGGTGTCGATATTCTCCTCGCGATGAGCTGAAAGCAGGATGTACTTCCCCTTTTCGAGGGAGAGCCGCTCTAAAACATCCGAGGCGCAGATCGCCTCATAATTTGCCCGCAACACCTCTGCCATGGGGCTGCCGACGAGATATGTGCGCTCCCTGGCAACGCCCTCGGCGTTAAGATAACGCCGCGCATGCTCCGAATAGCACATATTAACGTCAGATATGTGATCGACGATGCGTCTGTTGCTCTCCTCAGGCAGGCATTCGTCAAAGCAGCGGTTGCCCGCTTCAAGGTGAAAGATCGGGATATGCAGACGCTTTGCCGCGATAACGCTCAGGCAGGAATTGGTATCCCCCAGCACCAGCACAGCGTCCGGCTCGATTTCCGCCATAAGCTCGTATGACGCCGCTATGATATTGCCTATGGTCCTGCCAAGGTTTTCCCCGACGGCGTCCATGTAGACATCGGGAGCCTCCAAATCGAGGTCGTGAAAGAACACGCCGTTTAGATTATAATCATAATTCTGACCCGTATGAGCCAGGAGCGTGTCAAAATAGCAGCGGCATTTTTTTATTATTTCTGCCATTCTGATTATTTCCGGCCTGGTCCCGACAATTATCAGCAGCTTAAGTCTCCCATCCTTTTTAAAGCAGACCTTCCGCATGATCAGTCCTCGACTTTCTCAAAAAATGTGTCCGGGTGCATGGCGTCAAACTGCTCGTTCGCCCACATAAGTGTTATAAGCTTTTCACTCTCGCTCAAGTTGACGATGTTGTGAGTATAGCCCGGGAGCATATGCACGGCCTCTATCTTTTCACCCGTCACCTCATAGTTCAGGACTTCCGTTGTACCTATCTTTCTCTCCTGAATGAGTCCGTGACCTGAAACGACGATGAAAAACTCCCACTTGCTGTTATGCCAGTGCTGCCCCTTGGTGACGCCCGGCAAAGAAATATTCACGCTGAACTGGCCACATTTCTCGGTCTTCAGCAGCTCGGTGAAGCTGCCCCGGGCATCGGAATTCATTTTAAGCGGGATCTTTACTCTCTGCGGCGGAAGATACGAAAGGAAAGTCGAATAGAGCTTTTTCTCAAAGGAACCCTTTGCGATCTCCGGCATGAGCAGCGTTTCCGGCTGACTGTCAAACGCGTTGAGCAGCTCGGCTATCCTGCCGAGCGTAACATAATAGGATACAGGGGCGGCGCAAAAGCGCCCGCTCTGGCAAAAAGAAGGCTCGGTATCCCTGTAATCGCAGCGGTGTTCGTTGCCCTCAAGCGCGTCCAGCAGTTCGTTTACAAGGTCGTCGATATATAGCAAATCAAGCTCCGTGCCGCTGTCGTTGATCTGTATTGGAAGGCCGTTTGCAGTATTATGGCAAAACGTAGCCACAGCGCTGTTGTAGTTTGGCCTGCACCATTTCCCGAAAAGATTCGGGAACCTGTATACCAGGGCTTTGGCGCCCGTGCGGGCGGAATGCGCAAACACGAGCTCTTCCCCGGCGAGCTTTGACCTGCCGTACTCGCTGCCCGCATACCGCCCTTTAAGCGAAGCCTGAATGGACGAAGCCAGCATTACCGGGCAGGTATTGCCGTGTTTTTCCAAAGAATCAAGCACCAATGAGGCAAACCCGCAATTGCCGGTCATGAATTCGGCTCCATTTTCAATTCTGTTTACGCCGGCCAGATTAAAGACAAAATCCGCTCTGCCGCAGTACTCCTCTAATACAGCGTCAGAATCATTGTGACCGTATTCAAAAATATCTTCAATCAGAAGTTTTGGACGTGTTTTGTCTTTTCCGTCGCGAATATTTTTTAAAGCCTCAACTAAATTCTTTCCTACGAAACCATGTGCTCCGGTAATAAGAACCCTCATTTTTGTATCTCCCACTCCGTGAGCTGGTCTTGTATAAACTGCAATCCAAGCAGCTTTTTCTTTACTTGATCCACATTTAGCATTTCTGTATTATTTGATGTGAACTCAACAAGTTTTTTTCTTGTCGTCATACCTTCGGTAAAGTATTTTTCATAATTTAGATCCCGTTTATCGCAGGGAACCCTATAAAAATCTCCCAGATCCTCAGCATGTGCGCACTCCTCATTTGTTAATAGTGTTTCGTACATCTTTTCGCCGTGGCGCATTCCGATTACCCTGACCTCATGGTTGGGAGCAAAGAGTTCGCATACCGCTTCTGCAAGTGTTTGAATGGTGCAGGCTGGAGCCTTTTGAACCATAATATCGCCTGATACCCCATTCCGAAAAGCATACAGGACCAGATCGACAGCCTCTTCCAGAGACATAATAAATCTTGTCATATTCGGCTCTGTAATTGTGATAGGATTGTTTTGCTTTATCTGCTCGATCCAAAGAGGGATAACACTGCCTCTTGAGCACATAACATTTCCATATCGGGTACAGCATATTTTTGTATGTTCGGGGGAGACGCTGCGTGACCTTGCAATTATGACTTTCTCCATCATTGCCTTTGAAGTACCCATGGCGTTGACGGGATAGGCCGCCTTATCCGTAGATAAACAAATAATTGTTTTTACTCCTGCGTCAATCGCAGCCGACAGGACATTTTCTGTGCCGAATACATTTGTCTTGACCGCCTCTAACGGGAAGAATTCGCAAGATGGTACCTGCTTCAAGGCCGCTGCATGAAAAATATAATCCACATCATGCATTGCGTTTGTAACAGATTGAATATCTCTAACGTCTCCAATATAAAATTTTATTTTCTCCGCCAATTCCGGCTGTTTGGCCTGAAATTCATGCCGCATATCATCCTGTTTTTTTTCATCCCTGGAAAAAATGCGTATCTCCTTGATGTCCATTTGCAGGAATTTATTTAGTATCGCATTGCCAAAAGAACCTGTCCCGCCGGTAATCATTAATACTTTATTCTTAAATTCTGTCATATTTCCATCTCCGCCATTAAGTCTTACTATATTTTATCTGTTTACTATTTCAAAAAACTTTCTGTAGAAAAATGCCTCCAATGATAAGCCTGAAGCAACCTCTGAGCTGAGGAACAATTGCAATCAAAATAAAATTTGCGACAATCTGCGTCAGCAACGATGCGAGCGCCGCACCCATAGCGCCCATAACGGGTATCAGGATAAAGTTCATGCAAATATTGAGAAGCATTCCAACAAGCGTTGTAACCTGCACCCATCCTGCTTTGCTTTCAGCTACCATATACATACTGTTTACCGCTCCAAAGTATGAAAAAGATGTGTACCACACCACAAGTGATAATACCGGTATCGCCGCCAAGTATTTTTCGCCATATAGAATAAGCACAATGTATTTTGCGAAAAAGGTTACAAACAGGCAAAATGCTATACATAGCCAAAAAATTGCGGCATAGAGCTGCCTCAATCGTTTTTTATACAATTCCTCGTTCGACAGCTTATATGTCATAATATCCGGCCGAAAACCCTCAATCACAGCCGCCGGTACTATTGATATTACGCCCGCTAAAGTTAAAGCGACAGAGTATGACGCTACCGCTTCATTGCTTAGCATGTTCTTTAACATTATCTTGTCTGTTTGTCCATATATCGTTGTCATAATCGCCGCGAAAATGAACGGATATGAGATCCGAAGCATCGCCTTTGCCTTGTGTATTGAAAA
>JAYFNM010000063.1:0-28649 GCA_034933465.1 Oscillospiraceae bacterium
TTTTCCCATGGCCTCGCGGCAATAGTAATTGAAATTTCGCTCCCGCTCCAGCGAGGTGGCGTCCATGTGGCCGGGATAGACCTCGTAATCGCCCTCGAGGGCGCAGATCTTCTTTATGGAGGCGAGCTCCTCCTCCATGTCGCCGCCGGGCAGATCCGTGCGGCCGCAGCTGCCGCGAAACAGCGTGTCCCCCGTGAACAGTGCGTTCTCGCAGCGGATGACGACGCCGCCGGGCGTGTGCCCCGGCGCGGACATTATCTCAAAGCGCAGCCCCGCCGCCTCGACGGTGTCCCCGTCGCCGTAGTGGCGGCCACCGGCGGGGAGGGGGAAGGCGTGGCGGCTCGCGCCGGCGGTGTTCGCGTCGTCTCGCTCGCTGATGTATACCGGCGCGCCGGTCTCCTCCGCGACGGCGGGCACGGCGCCCACATGGTCGAAATGGCCGTGCGTGAGCAGGATGGCGCGGCATTTGAGGCGGTTGTCCTCCAGATAGTCCATGATGAGGTTGCTCTCGTCGCCCGGGTCGATGACGGCGCACTCGAGCGTCTTCTCGTTCGTTACGACGTAGCAGTTGGTCTCAAGCTGCCCGACGGGCAGAGTTTTTATAAGCATGTCATAGCTCCTCCGTGTCCAGAATTATAGTTACGGGCCCGTCGTTGACGGACTCTACCTGCATCTCCGCGCCGAACTCCCCCGTGTCCACACGGAAGCCCTGTCCGCGGCATTTGGCCGTCACGAGCTCATAGAGCGGCACGGCGGTTTCGGGGCGCGCGGCCCTCGAGAAGCCGGGGCGGCGGGACTTGCAGTCGGCAAAGAGGGTGAACTGGCTGATGATGAGCATTTCCGCGCCCGCGTCCTTCGGGTTGACGTTCATCTTGCCGTTGCCGTCCTCAAATATGCGCAGGCCGCATATTTTGTCGGCAATCTTCAGCGCTTCGGCCTCGCCGTCGTCCTCATGGACGCCGAGCAGGACGAGAAAGCCCTTGCCGATGCGACCCTTTTCCACCCCGCCTATCGTGACCGAGGCGGACTTCACGCGCGTTAAAACAGCTCTCATGCGCTTGCCCTCTCTTCCTTATTCCCCGTTTCTCGTGACGCTCGACACGCCCGGGATAGAGGCGAGGCGACCCATGATATACCTGAGCTCGCCCAGATTCTTGACCTCCAGCGTCACGTTGGTGATCGCGGCGCCAAGGCCGGTGTCGCGCGCGGAGAGCGTGCGCACCTTGGCGTTGATGGCGTTGAGCACGGTGGCGATGTCCATGACGAGACCCGAACGGTCCTTGGAGGTGATGGAGATGGTGGTGACATAGCTGTCGGTTATCTCGCGCGCCCAGGACACGCGCACCCAGCGCCCGTCGTTGCCGGGCTGATTGATGCGCTGCTGATAGTTGACGCAGTCCTGCCGGTGGATGGAGACACCCTGACCGCGGGTGATGAAGCCGACGATATCGTCTCCGGGCACGGGGGTGCAGCAGCGGGAGAACTTCACAAGGCAGTTGTCCAGCCCCTCCACGAGGATGCCGTGGACGCCCCTGCCCTCCTTCTTCGCCGTCTGCTCGCGGCGCTCGGCGGCCTCGGAGACCTTTTCGAGCACGGTCTTTTTCTCGGGCTTGACGCTCTTCGCCTCGTCGCGCAGGCGGTTGGCGACCCGCGTCACCGTAATGCCGCCGTAGCCTATCGCGGCGTAGAGGTCGTCCACGTTCGTGAAGGAGAGGCGCTTGAGTATCGGGGAGACTATTTCGTCGTCGAGCACGTCGTCGAGGGTGAGGCCGTTGTGCCGGAGCTCGTCCTCCAGCATCTCGCGGCCGCGGATGACGTTCTCCTCGCGGCGCTCTTTCTTGTACCACTGCTTTATCTTCGTGCGGGCGGAGCCGCTCTTGGCGACGTTGAGCCAGTCGCGGCTGGGGCCGGGGGTGGACTTGGAGGTGCGTATCTCGACTATGTCCCCGTTCTGGAGCACGTAGTCGAAGGTGACGATGCGGCCGTTCACCTTCGCGCCGACCATGTGGTTGCCGACGTCGGAGTGGATGCTGTAGGCGAAATCTATCGGGGTCGCGCCGGCGGGCAGGTTTATCACGTCCCCCTTGGGGGAGAAGACGAAGACCTCGTCGGCGAACATGTCTATCTTGAGATTGTGGAAAAAGTCCTGCGCGTCGGATTCCTGCTGGCTCTCAAGGAGCCTGCGGACCCAGGCGAACTTGTCCTCGTCGCCGCTGCGCACGGCGCTGCCGCCGTCGCTCATCTTGTATTTCCAGTGCGCGGCGACGCCGTATTCGGCGGTGTGGTGCATATCCCAGGTGCGTATCTGCACCTCGAAGGGTATGCCCTCGGAGCCTATGACCGTGGTGTGGACGCTCTGGTACATGTTGGGCTTGGGGGTGGATATATAGTCCTTGAAGCGCCCGGGCACGGGCTTGAACATGTCGTGTATGATCCCGAGGACGTTATAGCAGTCGGGTATGGTGTCCACTATCACGCGGAAGGCGCAGAGGTCGAAAATGCCGTTTATGTCGAGCTTCTGGGAGTACATTTTCCGGTATATGCTGTAGACGTGCTTTATGCGGCAGAAGATGGTGGCCTTTATCCCGTCCGCGTCGAGGCGGGTCTGTATCTTCTCCTTCATGCTCGACATGAAGGCCTCCAGCATGGGCATCTTCTCCTCGAGCGAGTCGGTTATCTCCTTGTAGCCCGCGGGGTCGAGGTATTGCAGGGACAGATCCTCCAGCTCCCACTTGGCTCTCTGCATACCGAGCCTGTGGGCGAGGGGAGCGTATATCTCCATCGTCTCGAGCGATTTCGCGCGCTGCTTTTCGGCGGTCTGGTAGGCCATGGTGCGCATGTTGTGCAGGCGGTCGGCGATCTTGATGAGGATGACGCGGATGTCCTTGGCCATGGCCATGAGCATCTTGCGCAGGTTCGCCATCTGCTCGTCTTCCTTGCTGGTGTACTGCACCCGCGTCAGCTTCGTGACGCCCTCGACGATGTCCGCCACGGTCTCTCCGAACTGGCGGGCTATGTCAGCGTGGGTGAGGTTTGTGTCCTCTATCACGTCGTGCAGGAGCGCGGCGACTATGGAGTCCTCGTCGAGCCCCATCTCCACCGATATCTCCGCCGCCGCCACGCAGTGCGTCACATAGGGGGAGCCGTCGCGCCTGAGCTGCCCGGAGTGCGCCCTTTCGGCCATCTCGTAGGCGGCGCGCACACGCCCGAGGTCAACCGGATGCCCGGTGGCCTTTATCTTCTCCTCCAGCTCGTTATACATGACGGCCGGGTCAAGAAGAGTATTCTGTTGCAGCTTTTCTTCAGCCATAAATACACCACCCGACCGAAAAAATAATGAGCGCTTACGCGGTTTTGAGGGCTTTTATCAGCTCGGTCGCATCTAAATCGGCCTTGCCGTCGATAGCGCGGCGCGTCGCGCCGAACACGCGCCCGTCGCCGCTGCCGAGAAGCCCGGCTTCGAGCAGCGCCATCAGGCACAGGCAAAAGCACTCCGGCGCCATGCCGCCGGGTCGCTGCCCGATGACGCCCTCGCTGTCGTCCGCGACGGTAAAGCCGTCGCCGTTTGCGCGCCAGACGCGCACAAAGTCTTCCCGCGCGGGACAGTACGGCGCGGCGGCCCAGACGGCGGAGGCGTCCTTTTCAAGGATGGCGCGGCAGAGCGCGGACGCGTCGTGCTTCCTCGCGGCGGAGATCATGAGCTGCACCGACACGTGGCCGTGGAACTCGTTTATCTGCGGCGTGAACGCGACGTCCACGCTGTCGCCCTCGGCGATGCCGAGCTGCTCGGCGGTGTGCGAGAAGAAGATGCCGTCGAAGCGGCTGTGCCCGAGGCGGAGCCTGACGCGCAGATGCTTCCCGCCGCCCACGGCCGAGGCCGCCTCCAGCTCCGCCCCGGAGACGCACATGACGGGCTTCGGGTTCATATTGCCGAAGGGCTCGAGCCTGTCGAGCGAGCGGACGTTGTCTATGCTCAGCAGGGCGGGGTCGTTTATAAGCAGGTCGCAGCGGACCTCGGGTCTCGGCGCGGGGCGGTTCGCCCTGTAGTATTCCGCGAGCGCCTCTCGGAAAGCGTCGAGCCGGTCGCGGCGGATATTGAGCCCGGCGGCCAGCGCGTGTCCGCCGAAGCCGACGAGATATTTCGAGCAGGCCGACAGCGCCTCGAAGAGGTTGAAGCCGCCGAAGCTGCGGCAGGAGCCCTTGCCCTGCTCGCCGTTGAGGCAGATCATTATCGCGGGCAGGGAATACTGCTCGGCGAGGCGGGAGGCGGCGATGCCGATGACGCCCTGATGCCATTTGTCGCTCGCGAGAACTATCGGCGCGTCGGGCTCGGTGCCCGCGATGAGCTCGCTCGCCTCGCGCCAGATCTCGGTCTCGATGTCCTGACGGCGGCGGTTCATCTCGCACAGCTCCGCGGCGAGAGCGGCGGCGGCCTTCTCGTCGTCGCACATGAGCAGCCTTGCCGCGCTCTCGGCGTGGCCGAGCCTGCCCGCCGCGTTGAGCCGCGGGGCTAGCGAGAAGCCGATGGTGGCCGAGCTGATCTTTTTCGTGTCCGCCGCCGACTCTCTGAGCATCGCGGCGATGCCGGGGCGCGGGGCGCGCTCGAGCTTTTCAAGGCCGAGCTTCACAAGATAGCGGTTCTCGTCCACAAGGGGCATGACGTCCGCCACCGTGCCGACGGCGACAAGGTCCGCGTAACGCGCGAGCATTTCGGCGCTGCCGCCCTCGCAGGCGCAGACCAGCTTCAGCGCGACGCCGACGCCGGCGAGATTCTTGTTCGGGTAATTATCCCCATCCTGCTTGCAGTCTATAACCGCGGCGGCCTCGGGCAGAGCGCCGCCGAGGCATTCGTGGTGGTCGGTGATTATCATGTCCATGCCGAGCTGCCCGGCGTGCCGCGCCTCCGCGACGGCGGTGATGCCGCAGTCCACGGTGATAAGGAGGCTCACGCCCTGCGCGGCGAGCGCGTCGAGCGCGGCGCAGTTGAGGCCGTAGCCCTCCTCGTTGCGGTCGGGTATGTAGGTTCTGCAATCGAGCCCCCTCGAGCGCAGATAGTCCGCCACAAGGCAGGTGGAGGTGATGCCGTCCACGTCGTAATCCCCGTAGACCGCGACGGTCTCCTTTAGGGCGACGGCGCGCAGTATCCGCTCCCTCGCCTCGGCCATGCCGGTCATCAGCAGCGGCTCGTGCAGGCAGTCGCTCGAGCAGTCGATAAAAGCGCCGGCGGCCTCGGCGGTACGTATGCCGCGCAGGGCGAGCGCCGCCGCGAGCAGAGGCTCGCAGCCCGCCTCCGTGAGCGCGGCGGGGATCTCGGGCTTTACATATGGAATTTTCCATTCCTTAGATTTCATATCAATCCAGCTTAATCGTAATAACTTATAATACCAGAATTCGACGCACATTTCAAGGGAAAATGCGCCTATTTGCAGTAATCCGCGAGCGGCCTCGCGGAAGCGGCCGGGGCGGGCGCGCAGACCGCGCGCTCGAGAGCCTCATCGGGCGTGGCGCAGAGCGAGAACAGCTCCAGACAGCCGCGCCCCATGAAGCCGCCCCCGGCCGCCCGCTCGAGCGCGGCGAGCAGCGCCTCGTAATAGCCGAGCGTGTTCAGCAGCGCCATGGGCTTTGAATGCCGGCCGAGCTGCTTTAGCGTCAGCGTCTCGAAGAACTCCTCAAAGGTGCCTATGCCGCCGGGCAGGACGATAAAGGCCTCGCCGAGCTCCTCCATGATATGCTTGCGCTCGCCCATGGTGTCGGTAAAGACGAGGCGGGAGCAGTCGCGCATCAGGACGCCCGGCTCGTCGAAGAACCGCGGCGCGACGCCCGTCACCTCCGCGCCGCGCGCAAGCGCCTCCGCGGCGCAGGCGCCCATAAGCCCGCTCTTCCCGCCGCCGAAGACCAGCGAGTGCCCCCCGGAGGCGATGAGCCGCCCGAGCGAGCGGGCGGCAGCGAAATATTCCCCGTCCAGCTCCGTGCCGGACGCGCCGTATATGCATATTCTCATATTTTCCGCCGTATCCTTCATTATTTATTTAACTATTATATTTTATGTGTCGGATAAAGTCAATCCGTCGTGCGCGGACAAAACATATTAACAAACTATTAACGGATATTGGGTGATTTGAAAATTGATTCTTAACAGGGCTGGGGGATATCCTTGTACCAAGGAGGGCGGGACAGTCCCGCCTAAGAGAATATAAGAGGAGGCATCATTTTGCTAACATTCATCATCGGTCTGGCAATTCTTGCAGTCGGCGCTTTTCTGTACAGTAAGCTCTGCGAGAAAGTTTTCGGCCCGGACGACCGCAAGACCCCGGCATTCACTAAACAGGACGGGGTTGACTACGTCCCCATGAAGGGTTGGAAAAACGCCCTTATCAACCTTCTGAACATTGCCGGCACCGGCCCCATCCTCGGGCCCATACAGGGCATCCTGTTTGGACCCATCGCGTTCATCACCATCCCCATAGGCAACATCATCGGCGGAGCCTTCCACGACTACTTCTCCGGCATGATCTGCCTGCGCGACGGCGGCACGCAGATGCCGGACATGGTCAAGAAGTACACCAACAAGAGCGTGTTCTGGATATACAACGTGTTTGTGTGCGTGCTGCTGCTGCTCGTCGGCGCGGTGTTCATCTACACACCCGGCGACATCGCCGCGACGCAGGTCTTCGGCTTCTCCGGCAAGGCGACCGACGTCTCCACCTGGGTCATTTACGGAGCTATCTTCGCGTATTACCTCGCTGCCACCGTGTTCCCGATAGACGCCATCATCGGCCGCATCTACCCGATCTTCGGCGCCATCCTGCTCTTCTCCGCGCTGGGCGTCTTCGTAGGCATCTTTGTGCGCGGCTATCCGCTGGTAGAGCTGTGGGAATCCACCTGGAGCTATAACGGAGTTTTCGACTACAGCGCGTACTTCGCGGGAGGACATTTTATCCCGGTGTTCTTCGTGACGGTGGCCTGCGGCATATTGTCAGGCTTCCACTCCACGCAGACGGCGATCATCTCGCGCACCGTGAAGAGCGAGCGGCAGGGCCGCACGACCTTCTACTATATGATGACCATTGAGGGCTTCATAGCCATGGTCTGGGCCGCCGGCGCAATGGGCGTATACAACCTCGGCCTTCAGGAGGCTAACGCCAGCCTCGCCACCAGTACGGTCGGTATCGTCTGCAAGAACCTGCTCGGCAATGTCGGCGGCATCATCGCGCTGCTCGGCGTCATTGTCCTGCCCATCACCTCCGGCGACACCGCCCTGCGCGGCCTGCGTTTGACCATAGCCGACACCCTGCACATCGACCAGAGCACCAACGGCAAGCGCCTCGGCCTGTCGGCCATCATCTTTGCGCTCGTGGCCGGCATACTCGTCTGGGCGAAGACCTCTCCCTCGGGCTTCAGCATCCTGTGGCGCTACTTCGCCTGGTCCAACCAGACGCTCGCCCTCTTCGCATTCGCCGCTATCACCGTGTGGATGTTTGAGAACGGCAAGGCAAAGTGGGTCTGGATGCCCCTGATCCCCGGCACCTTCTATGCCTTCATCACCCTGACCTTTATCATCAACGCTAAGATAGGCTTCAACGTCCCCTGGAACGTGGCGTACATAGTTGGCGCTATCCTCGCGGCGGCCTACTGCGCGGTGCTCATAGTTTGCGGCAAAAAGCGCGCTGTTAACAAGATAGTTGCATAAGGTGTACCCGCGCAATCCGCTGCTGACAGTTTAAGTTCGCTTTTTATATCGACTCTCTTTTCACAAAAACGTATCCCCCGACCCCGCCCCGGGTCGGGGGATATGTTTTGCCCAAAACTGCCGGGCGATCCGCGGTGCGCGGCGGGGGAGAAAACGGCGTATTTTCTTGACCGGGGCGAGGCTTTGGAGTATCATAAACAACAGATTGGAGGGTGCGCATGAAAAAGACCCTTATTTTTGTTTTGATATTTGCCATTGCCGCCGCGCTGTGCGGCTGCGCGGGCGAGCCGTATGAGAGCGGGGGAGACGGCCTTGAGATAGTCGCGACACTGTTCCCGGCCTATGATTTCGCCCGAAATATCGCCGGAGAGCGCGCGAACGTCACGCTGCTCGTGCCGCCCGGCTCCGAGGCGCACAGCTTTGAGCCGACGCCGCAGGACGTCGTGAGGATACAGAGCTGCGACCTGCTCGTGCGAAACGGCGGCGAGTCCGAGGCCTGGATGGACGAGGTCATGGAGGGGCAGGAGGACGCCGTGCCGACCCTCACAATGCTCGAGTGCGTGGACGCCGTCGAGGAGGAGGTCAAGGAGGGGATGCAGGCCGATGAAGAGGAGGACAGCGGGGGCGAGGAGCTCGAGTACGACGAGCACGAGTGGACCTCCCCGGTGAACGCCGCGCTCATCTGCCGCGCCATACGCGACCGGCTCTGCGAGGCAGACCCTGACGGCGCGGACTACTATACCCAAAACTGCGAGGAATACTGCGCAAAGCTCGACGGGCTGGACGCGGCCTTCCGCGAGGTCGTCTCCGGCGCGAGCCGCCGCACCCTGATCTTTGCCGACCGCTTCCCCGTGCGCTACTTCGTGGAGGAATACGGGCTCGACTATTACGCGGCCTTCCCCGGCTGCGCCGACGACACGGAGCCCTCGGCCAAAACGGTGGCCTTCCTCATAGACAAGGTGCGCGAGGAGCGGGTACCGGCGGTGATGTATATAGAGTTTTCAAACCAGAAGATGGCCGATATAATCTGCGAGGACACCGGCTGCAAAAAGCTGCCGTTCAACTCCTGCCACAATGTCACGGCCGAGCAGTTCAAGGCCGGGGTCGGCTATTTAGATCTCATGTGGGAGAATGTTTCGAGTCTTGAGGAGGCGCTGGGCTGATGGCGATAATAGAATGCAGGGATCTGAGCTTTGCCTATGACGGGACGAGCGTGCTCGACTCGGTGAATTTCGCGCTGGAGGCGGGGAGCTATCTCTGCGTCGTGGGCGAGAACGGCTCCGGCAAATCCACGCTGATAAAGGGTCTGCTCGGGCTGAAGACGCCGGCGAGCGGGCGGATAATCTTCGGAGAGGGGCTCAAAAGCACCGAGATAGGCTACCTGCCGCAGCAGACCCAGCTCCAGCGGGATTTCCCGGCGAGCGTCGGCGAGGTGGTGCTCTCCGGCTGCCTCAACTCCCTGGGGCGCAGGCTGCACTATGACGGGGACGACCGGCAGCGCGCGCAGATGAACATGGAGCGCATGGGCGTGGACGATATAAAGGACAAGAGCTATCAGGAGCTCTCCGGCGGCCAGCAGCAGCGCGTGCTGCTCGCGCGGGCGCTCTGCGCCACCAAGAAGCTGCTCCTGCTCGACGAGCCTGTGACCGGGCTCGACCCCATCGCCACCGGCGAGATGTATAACCTCATAAAGCTCGTGAACCTCTGCGACGGGATAACCGTCGTCATGGTCTCGCACGATATCCACGAGGCCGTCCGCTACGCGACGCATATCCTCCATCTGGGGCACAGACAGCTCTTCTTCGGCAGCTCGGAGCAATACAGAGAAAGCGACCTCGCGCGCCGCTTTCTGGGGGGGTGCAGGATATGACGGAGCTAATAAACATGCTGTCCTACCACTTCATGCAGCGCGCCCTCGTCGTCGGCATCCTCGTGAGCCTGTGCGCGGCGCTGCTCGGCGTGTCGCTGGTGCTGAAAAGATATTCCATGATAGGCGACGGGTTGTCCCACGTGGGCTTCGGCGCTCTCGCCATAGCCTCCGCGCTCAATCTCGCGCCGCTCGCCGTCGCAATACCGACGGTGATAGTCGCGGCGGTGCTGCTGCTGCGCCTGAGCCAGAACAGCCGCGTCAAGGGCGACGCCGCCATCGCCATCATCTCAAGCAGCGCCCTCGCCATCGGCGTGATAAGCGTCTCGCTCACCTCGGGGATGAACACAGAGGTCTCAAGCTACATGTTCGGCAGCATCCTGTCGCTCAGCCGCTCAGACGCGATACTGAGCGTCGTCCTGTCGGCGGCGGTGCTCGCGCTGTTCGCGCTGTTTTATCCGCGCCTGTTCGCCGTCACCTTCGATGAGACCTTTGCCCGCGCTACCGGTACGCGCACGGAGCTGTACAATACGCTCCTCGCCGTGCTCACCGCCGTCACGGTGGTGCTCGGAATGCGCATGATGGGCGCGCTGCTCATCTCAAGCCTGATAATCTTCCCCGCGCTCTCGGCCATGCGCGTGTGCAGGAGCTTCCGCGCGGTGATAGTCTGCTCGGCGCTCGTGTCCGTCTTGTGCTTTGTGGCGGGCATTTCTGCGTCATATTTTATAGAGACGCCGACCGGTGCGAGCATCGTCGCCGCAAATCTGCTGGCCTTCGCCGCGTTTTCGGTCGCCGGCAGGCGGAAATGAGCGCAATATTCACTTTTTATACAGAGTAAAATGAATATATCACTAAAAAATGAATAACAAACGGGAAAATCAAAAAATAACGAATAAATTTTCAAAAAACTATTGACAGCGCGATTTGCCTGTGCTATTATCACAATCGTCCGGGAGACAATTTATTGAGAATGACGAAATGTGAGGAAAAATGAAATGAAAAAATACAATAAGCTCATGTGTATGCTGCTTGCGCTTTCTATGGTATTCGCCCTCTGCGCCTGCGGCGGGACCGCGGCTCCCACCGCGACCGAAGCCCCCGCCGCCGCGACCGAGACCGCCGTCTCCACCGTCGTCGCCGGCAAGCTGACCGTCGCCACCAGCCCCGACTTCGCCCCCTATGAGTTCTACGCCATCGACGCCAACGGCGATCCCCAGCTCGCGGGCTTCGACATAGCGCTTGCCCAGTACATCGCCGATTATCTCGGCCTTGAGCTGGACGTCATCCCCATGGACTTTGACGGCGTGCTCAACGAGCTGGCCGCGGGCAGCGTCGATCTCGGCGTCGCCGGCCTCTCCCCCGACCCCGAGCGCGCGGACGCCATGGACTTTTCGGATCTCTATTACATGGGCGGCCAGGCCTTTGTCACCGTGAAGGGCAGCGAGGATAAGTTCGCGACGCTCGAGGACGCCAACAAGGCGGAGTACTCCATCGGCGCGCAGAACGGCTCCATCCAGCTCGACCTCGCCAATGAGTACACCCCCAACGCCGACATCGTGCCGCTCGTGAAGGTCACAGACATCATCGCGGAGCTCCTCGGCGGCAAGCTTGACGGCGCGTTCATCGAGACCGCCGTCGCCGAGAACTACGCCAAGAGCTACCCCGACCTCGTCGTGGTGCTGGACGTCCCCTATGACCAGGCCGGCTCCGCGGTCGGCGTCATGAAGGGCAACGCGGCGCTGCTTGAGGGCGTCAACGCGGCCATCGCCGCCGCGCTCGCGGACGGCTCCATGGATAAGTTCGTAGCAGAGGCGAACGAAAAGTCCACCGGCGAGATAATCGAGGGTCTTATCGAAAAGTAAGAATATCCCGGAAAAGACTGTTGAACGCAGAGCCCCCCGCTTTTACAGACGGGGGCGCTTTGCGCGTTAAAAAGGAGAGAGAAGCTTATGCTCACAATCGAGGGCTTCCAGAAGGCGTTTCAATATTGGCAGCTTTTTTTGCAGGGAGTGGTGTGCACCGTCTCGCTCTCGGCGCTCACGGTCATCTTCGGCTTTATACTGGCGCTCGTAATCGCCACCTGCCGGCTCGGCCGCTCAAAGATACTGCGGATCATATCCACCGCCTATGTGGAGCTGTTTCGCGCGACGCCTATGGTGGTGCAGGTGTTCATCATCTTCTATGTCGTTTTCGACGGCGTGAAGGTGCTGCCGGGCTTTAAGCTCTTCGGCTTCATCCGCTTCGACCGGTTTTTCCCCGCGGTCGTCGCTCTTGCGCTCAACTCCGGCGCCTATCTGTCGGAGATCATCCGCTCCGGTATCCAGTCCATAGACGGCGGACAGACCGAGGCCGCCCGCTCGCTCGGCCTCTCCTCATGGAAGACGATGCGCTTTGTTGTGCTGCCGCAGGCTATCAAGAATATCCTGCCCGCCATTGCCAATGAGTTCGTGACCATTATAAAGGAGTCCGCCATCTGCTATACCATCGGCGTGCAGGACATCATGTCCGCGGTGAACGCCGTGAAGGGGGCAACCTACAGGATGGCCGAGGCGCTGATGATAGCGACGGCGCTGTACTTCTGCCTTACCTATCCGACGAGCAAGCTCATAGAGCACTTTGAAAGGAAGATGAGCCGTGGCGACAAACGATAAGCTGATACAGGTCATCGACCTGAAAAAGTACTACAACAAGGGCGCTATCAAGGCGCTCGACGGCGTGAGCGTCGAGATAAACAGGGGGGACGTGATGGTCGTCATCGGGCCGTCCGGCTCCGGGAAATCCACGCTTCTCCGCTCGCTGAATCTTTTGGAGACGCCCAGCTCCGGCAGCATTGTTTTCGAGGGCGTAGACATCACAAGGCCGAAGGACGAGCACGGCAAGAAGCTGGACATAGACGTGCACCGGCAGAGGATGGGCATGGTCTTCCAGCACTTCAACCTCTTCCCGCACATGACCATATTGCAGAACATGACGCTCGCCCCGATGCAGGTGAAGAAGCTCCCGCAGGCCGAGGCCGAGGCCAAGGCCATGGAGCTGCTCGGCCGCGTCGGGCTCGCCGACAGGGCGGACGCCTACCCAATACAGCTCTCCGGCGGACAGAAGCAGCGCGTCGCCATAGTCCGCGCCCTCGCCATGGAGCCGGATGTGATGCTCTTTGACGAGCCCACCTCCGCGCTCGACCCCGAGATGGTGGGCGAGGTGCTCGACGTCATGCGCGAGCTCGCGCGCGACGGGATGACCATGGTGGTCGTGACGCACGAGATGGGCTTTGCCCGCGAGGTCGGAAACCGCGTGCTGTTCATGGCGGACGGAAAGCTCCTCGAGGAGGGCAGCCCGGAGGATATCTTCTCGCACCCGCAGAACCCGCGCCTGCAGGACTTTCTGTCCAAGGTGCTCTGATGGAGGGGAAGATGGACGGATATAAAAAAGCCGCCATGGGATCGGTGGATTCCATGGCGGAATTCTATGAAAATATCGCGGACAGCATCTGGGAAAAGCCGGAGCTGTCGCTCAAGGAGTACGGCTCCGCCGCGCTGTATTGCGGCGCGCTGCGCTCTCTGGGCTTCACCGTGGAGGAAAAGCTCTGCGGCATCGACACCGCCTTCTCCGGCTCCTTCGGCAGCGGAAGACCGGTGATAGGCATCCTCGGCGAGTTCGACGCGCTCTCTGGACTGAGCCAGAAGGCCGGGGTCTGCGCGCCGGAGGCGATAGTCCCCGGCGGCAGCGGCCACGGCTGCGGCCACAATCTGCTCGGCGCGGGCTCGCTCGCGGCGGCGGCCGCCGTGAAGCGCTTCCTTGAGACGAGCGGCCTGCCCGGCACCGTCGTTTTCTACGGCTGCCCCGGCGAGGAGGGCGGCAGCGGCAAGGCGTATATGGCGCGCGAGGGGCTCTGGCGCTCGCTCGACGCGGCGCTCTCCTGGCACCCGGGAGACGTCAATCAGGTGCGCACCGGCACGAACAACTCCTGCATCCAGGTGCTCTATAAATTCTCCGGCGTCGCCGCCCACGCGGCGGGCGACCCGCACAACGGCCGCAGCGCGCTCGACGCGGTGGAGCTGATGAACCTCGGCGTCCAGTTCCTGCGCGAGCACATGACGGACGACTGCCGCATCCACTACGCCATAACCGACGCGGGCGGCGTCTCCCCGAACGTGGTGCAGGCGCGCGCGGCGGTGCTGTACATGGTGCGCGCGAACAGGGTCGCGGACTCCGTGAAGCTCCAGAAGCGCGTGGATGATATCGCCGCGGGCGCGGCGCTGATGACCGGGACGAGCTTTGAGCGCGTCTTTATCGACGGCACGGCGGAGCTCCTGCCGAACTATGCCATGGAAAAGATACTCCACGACAATTTCCTCGCCGTCGGCGCGCCGGAATACGACGGAGAGGATCTGGCTTACGCCGCCGCCCTCAAGGCCACCTACCCCCTCGCCGACAGGGCGCCCGGCATAGGCGCGCGCTTCGACGCGGGGATAGAAAAGCAGGTGCGGCAGTTCACCGAAAACATGACCAAAGCCCTAAACGACTTCGTTCTCCCGCTCTATTCCGGCACGGGCTTCACCCCCGGCAGCACGGACGTGGGCGATGTGAGCTGGCAGACGCCCACCTCCCAGATAGAGGCCGTGACCTGGCCGGCCGATATCCCGAACCACTCCTGGCAGGCCGTGGCCTGCGGAAAGAGCGGCTTTGCCCACAAGGGTATGCTCACCGCGGGCAAGGTGCTCGCCGGCACCGCCATCGACCTCATCGCGCAGCCCGCGCTTCTTGCGGCGGCGAGGGCGGAGTTTGAGGAGAAATCGGCCTCGGGCTATGTCTGCCCGATAGAGCCCGGCGCGGCTCCGATCGCGCTTTGAGATATTAGCACTCTTTTTGCGAGAGCGCTAATATTCATATTTAGTCCATATAAAGATGTATATTTGTTCATATTTGTGCGGTATCTTATATACAAGATGAAGCGAGAGAAATGAAAGCCTCATCAAGTCTATAAAATATTGCATATAATTTATGGGAGGTATATATCATGTTTGAACTTATTCCTTTTGACCGCCACATGCGCAGTATGGCCAACTATGATCCGTTCCGTGCCCTTGACGAGATGGAGCGCGGCTTCTTCGGGGGCGACTCCATGGTGTCCGCCTTCCGCACAGACGTCACCGATACGGGCGACGCGTATAAGCTCGAGGCGGAGCTGCCCGGCTTCAGCAAGGACGACATCAAGCTCGACGTCGAGAACGATTGCCTGACCATCAGCGCCGAGCGCAAGCTCGACAATGAGGAAAAGAAGCCCAACTTCGTCAAGCGCGAGCGTTTCTACGGCTCCTACAGCCGCAGCTTCGACGTCTCCGGCATAGACCAGGAGCACATAGAGGCCGCGTATAACGACGGCGTTCTGACCCTGACGATGCCTAAGAAGGCCGACACCACCCCGCCGACCCGCAGACTCGAGATCAAGTAAAATTTTATATGACAAGACCCGCGCCGAAAGGCGCGGGTCTTGTCATATAAAAGCGTCAAAAGCGCCGAGGTTTGCCGGCGGGGGGAGCCTGCTGGCCGGTCAATCCCCGGAAAACAGACCGGTGGACAGATACCTGTCCCCGGTGTCGGGCAGGAGCACGACGATGTTTTTCCCGGCGTACTCGCTTCTGCGCGCCAGAGCGATGCCCGCGTGGAGCGCCGCGCCCGAGCTGATGCCGGCGAGCACGCCCTCCCGCCTGCCGAGCAGGCGCGCGGCCGCATAGGCCTCCGCATCGGAGACGGTCATTATCTCGTCGTATATGCCGGTGTCGAGTATCTCCGGGATGAAGCCCGCGCCTATGCCCTGCAGCCCGTGCTTTCCGGGCTTGCCGCCGGAGAGCACGGCGGAGTTTTCCGGCTCGACGGCGACGACGCGGATATCGCCGTCCATCTCCTTGAGGTATCTCCCCGTGCCTGTGATGGTGCCGCCCGTGCCGACCCCGGCGACAAAGCAGCCGAGCTCGCCGTCGGTATCGCGCCAGATCTCGGGCCCGGTGCTCAGATAGTGCGCCCGGGGATTGGCGCTGTTCGTGAACTGACCGGCGATGATAGAGCCGGGCAGCTCCCTGTGCAGCTGCTCCGCCTTCGCTATCGCGCCGCTCATGCCGAGGCTGCCGTCGCTCAGGACAAGCTCTGCGCCGTAGGCGCCCATTATCAGGCGCCGCTCCTCCGACATGCTGTCCGGCATGACGATGATGAGCCGGTAGCCCCTCGCCGCCGCGACGGAGGCGAGGCCTATGCCGGTGTTGCCCGAGGTCGGCTCGATGATGACGGTGCCGGGGGTCAGCGTCCCGGCATTCTCGGCCTCGTCGAGCATGTTTTTCGCAACGCGGTCCTTTACGGAGCCCGCGGGATTGAGGTATTCCAGCTTCGCCAGCAGCCTGCCGCCGAGGCCGAGCTCCTTCTCGATGTTGCGCAGCTCGAGCAGGGGAGTGCCGCCTATGAGCTGGTCGGCCGAGCTAAATATTTTAGCCATTGTCTGTCTCCTTTTTAAAATACATAAAATCCGTCCACGGCTCGCTCTCCGGCGGGGAGACGCTCATATCGACGCTCTGTCCGGTGAGCGGGTGGGCAAAGCAGAGGCGGCGCGACCACAGGGCTATCCGGCAGTCCCTGCGCGCGCTGCCGTATTTCACGTCGCCGAGCAGCGGCATTCCGCGCGAGGCAAACTGCACCCTTATCTGGTGCGAGCGGCCTGTGCCGAGCCTGACGGAGACGAGGCTCTCGCCGCCGCGCCGTTCAAGCACGCGGTAGGACAGCTCCGCCTCCCTGACGCCGCGGCGCGGCCTGCTCACCACATAGGACTTGTTCTTCGCCTTGTCCCTGTAGAGCAGATCTCTCATAACGCCCGCGTCGTCCACGGGCGCGCCGCCGGATACCGCCAGATACTCCTTGATAAGCGCGCCGCGCGCTATCGCCTGCGACAGACCCGCGGCGGCGGCCTTCGTCTTCGCGTAGACCATCAGCCCGCCCACGGCCGTGTCGAGCCTGTGCACACAGAATATCTCGCGCGCGCCGCAGCCCGCTCGCAGCAGCGCGGGCATCTCGTCCTCCGACGACACGCCGGCCGGCTTTACGCACAGCACGAGGCTTTCGTCCATATATCTGATATCAGCTTCCACTTCATCACCCACCGTATTGTACATCAGCCCGCCCGAGATTTCAACATTTGGGAACAAGTATGAAAACAGTTAAGAATTGCTCAAAAAACAGCGAAGATATTGGCATCTTGTCTAATTGCCGAAATCGCGCCTGCGTGTTATTATTAAAATGTTACAATAGCGAATACAATGCGGGAGATGAATCAACCTGAGTATTTCCAACATTTTGTCCATGCTTGGAGGCGTCGCGCTCTTTCTCTTCGGCATGACCCTGATGGGAGACGGGCTGAAAAAGGTGGCCGGCAACAGGCTCGAGCTTGTCCTGTACAAGCTGTCCGGCACTCCGATCAAGGGCGTGCTTCTGGGCACGGGCGTCACCGCCGTTATCCAGTCCTCCTCCGCCACCTCCGTGATGGTCGTCGGCTTTGTAAACTCGGGCATGATGAAGCTCAAGCAGGCCATATCCGTCATACAGGGCGCGCTTATCGGCACGAGCATAACCGGCTGGATCATCTGCCTGTCCACCGTCAGCGGCGGCTGCGGCTGGGTCTCCCTCTTCTCCACCTCCACGCTCACCGCGGTGGTCGCCGTGGTGGGTATTATACTGCGCATGTTCTGCAAAAAGCAGACCGATCACCATGTGGGCGACATCCTGCTCGGCTTCGCGGTGCTGATGTTCGGTATGCAGACGATGAGCGGCGCGGTGGCTCCGCTGAAGGAGAGCCCGGAGTTTATCGCCCTGCTGACCACGTTTTCCAACCCCATCCTCGGCATCGTCGTCGGCGCGCTCTTTACCGCCGTGCTGCAGAGCTCTTCCGCCGCGGTAGGTATTTTGCAGGCGCTGTCGATGACCGGCGCCATCACCTTCGCCACGGCCTACCCCATCATCCTCGGCGTCGCGATAGGCGCGGCGGTCCCGGTTCTGCTCTCGGCGCTGGGCGCCAAGGCGGACGGGCGCAGAGCCGCCTTCTCGTATCTGCTGATAGAGGTCATGGGCGTGCTGGCCTGCTCGATAATCTATTACGGGCTCGACGCGCTGATTTACTTCGGCATAAGCGGCTGGATAGTCAACCCCGTCAGCATCGCCACGATAAATTCCCTCTTCAGGCTTGCGACCGCCGTCATACTCACCCCGTTCACAAACCAGCTTCAGCGCATGGTCACGGCGCTCGTCAAGGAGAGCAAGGACGAGCAGAGCGCCAATCAGGAGCTCGACCGGCTGGACGAACGCTTCCTGCAGCACCCCGCGCTCGCCGTCGAGCAGAGCCGCCTGACCGTCAATTCCATGGCCCGCGCGAGCAGGGGCAATCTCATCGCCGCCATAGCGCTTTTGAGCGACTACAGCGAGGAGAAGATCCGCCGCATCGAGCAGACAGAGGATCTGATCGACCTGTACGAGGACAGGCTCGGCACCTATCTGGTAAAGCTCACCGCCAAGGAGCTGGATGAAAAGCAGAACGAGAGCGTTTCGAAGTATCTGCACACGCTCAGCGATTTTGAGCGTATCAGCGATCACGCGATGAATATTTCCGAGGCCGCGGAGGAGATACACAACAAGAAGCTGCGCTTCTCGGACGAGGCGCAGGAGGAGCTGAGCGTACTGATGAGCGCGCTGTCCGAGATACTGGAGCTGTCCGTGGACTCGTTTGTCGAGGAGGATGTGGAGAAGGCGTACATGGTCGAGCCGCTGGAGGAGAGGATAGACATCCTCTGCGACGAGATGAAGATGCGCCATGTGGACAGGCTGCAGCAGGGCACCTGCTCGCTGTCGCAGGGCTTCGTGTTCAACGACCTGCTCACGAACTTCGAGCGCGTGGCCGACCACTGCTCCAACCTCGCCATCGCCATGATAGAGCTGAAGGCCGATTCCTACGATACCCACAGCTATGTGATAAACCTCAAGGAGCTGCACTCGCACAATTTCGACTCGCTGTACGAATACTACTCCGACAAATACGAAATTTAGCGCGGCCGAAAAAAGCTTCAGAGTGTCCGGGAAGTCGGAAACGACTTTTTGACACGCTGAAGCTTTTTTTATCCGCCGAACTTCGCCGAGGGGTCGAAGCCGCCGGAGGCGAAGAGCGCGGCGACGGCGGCGCTGTAGTCGCAGAGCTCGCGGCTCTTGTATATGCGCTTCATCTCGCGCTCACAGCCGGGGAACATGGACGAGCAGTAATACCAAAGCTCCTTGAGCCGCGCAAGCGTGTACCGCTCGCCGAGACCCGAGGCATAGAGCGCGGCGGCGAGCTCCTCCAGAAACTGCCGGAGCTCCTCAGCGCCGAGCGGCGCGCCGCCGGAGAGCTGCCGTATCAGGGCGGGGTTCGCCGCGGCGCCCCGGCCGGCCATCACCGTCTCAAGCCCCGGCGCGGCCTCCCTTATCGCCCCAAACTCCGCCGGGGAGAACAGGTCGCCGTTGTAGCAGACGGGGCAGCGGCTCTCGCCGAGCGCGCGGAGAAAGGCGGGGAGGTCGGGCGCGCTCCTGTACATCCCGGCTCTGTCGCGGGCGTGGATTATCAGCTCACTTATCGGGAATTTGTTGTAGACCTCAAGTATCGCGGGGAACTCTTCCGCGCTGTCCAGACCGAGCCGGGTCTTGACGGACACGGCCGTCGGGCAGTGCGAAAAGACCTCGTTTAAAAAGACCTCGAGAGCGCGCGTATCGGCGAGCAGCCCCGCTCCCTTGTGCTTCGGTACGACCGTGGCGGAGGGGCAGCCCGCGTTGAGGTTCACCTCGCCGTAGCCCAGCGCGGCCATGGCGCGCGCGGCCGCGAGAAAGGCCTCCGGCCTGCCGCAGAGTATCTGCGGCACGAGGGACAGCCCGGCGTTGTTCTCCGGGAGCAGATCCCGCTGCCCGCCCGCCTTGTATTTTCCGCTCCCGTCGGGGGCGATAAACGGGGAGAAGTACTTCGCGACGCCCGGAAAAAGCCTCGCGTGCAGCCCCCGGTATATGTAAGATGTGACGCCCTCCATGGGCGCGAAATAAAACCGCATTTTTCTCTCCTCCTGCTTCGGCGCGGGATAATAATACTATATCCGCCCGGCAAATCAAAGAAAAACTTTGCCCCATACATGAAATCTTCATAAACGGCCTGTATAATAGCTGTTAACAGGATCACAGAAGGAGTGTTTGTTTTTTGAGGCATCCCGCACTTACAAGAATATTTTCCGCGTCTCTGGCGCTGCTGTGCCTTCTGATGCTCGCGGCCGGAGCCGTCGGCATAAAAAAGACCGCCGCTGCGTATTCGGACGACAGGGACGAGGCCGCGCGGCTGGACGGCTGGGCGGAGTCGTACAGCGCCGTCACGCAGGCGCTGGTGGGCACGGTGAGCTATGCCGACGCGAAGGCGCGGCTCGACGCGCGGCAGGACGCGCATGACGAGGAGGCCTCGCAGCACCGGACGGAGCTCGCCGGGTATACGGCGACAAATGGCGGCGTCAGCTCGGGCACGGAGGCCATATATCAGGCTCAGGCCGCGCTGGACGCGGGCTGGGCGCAGTATAACGCGGGCGCGGAGGAGTTCGAGCAGCGCTCGGCGGCCTTCGAGGAGGGCTATCAGAAGTTCCTCGCGGGCAAGCGGCAGCTTGAGGCGGGCTGGGCGCAGTATAACACATATTCGGCGCTGCTCTCCGCGGCGCAGTCTCAGCTTGCCAATCTCAAAAACATGGGCGATATAATCGACAGCGGAGATGAGAACGCCCGCATGGAGCTGACGCTCGCCGCCTATGACGGCGCGCTGTCCGCCTTTGACCAGACCATGGGGCTTCTTGAGGCGCTCAAGGCGCAGGGCGCGGTCACGGACGAACAGCTCCGGCAGCTGCTGGCCGCCGTGACGGAGGCCGCGGGCATGAGCCCGGAGGAGCTTCGCCGGAGCGTGCAGGCCGCGAGGGACGAGGTGGCCGGTACCGGCGAGGGTCAGGTAATAGGCGACGCGGAATTTGAGCTTATCAAAACGGCCTATGACGCGAACCGCGCGCTCATAACGCGGGTCATCTCCGCGAGCGAGGGCAAGCTCGGCGAGCTCGCCGCCGCCATGCAGGATACTTACGATAAGCTGAGGGCAGCGCAGGACGAGCTTGACAGAGCCGAGCCGCTGATGGAGCAGGGGAGGCTCGCCATCGAGCAGGGACGCGCGGCGATGGAGCAGATAAAGGCGCAGCTCGAGCAGGGGGCGGAGGCGCTGTATCAGGGGCGGGCGGAGCTGTGGTATCAGCTCGGCAAGCTCCGGCAGCAGGCCGAGAAGCTCCGCCTGGAAAAGGCGGAGCTGGAGACGGACGACGGCGCGCTTGAGACGCTGAAGCTGAGCGTCGCGGAGCAGAAGGAGCTTGAGCAGAGCGAGACGACGCTGCGCCTGGATCTGATGAGCTACGACGGGATAGCCGACAGGGTGTACGGCGGCGCGGCGCTGACGGACGCGGCGGACGAATATGCCGCCCTCCTCCACAGCGAGATAAAGGAGACCTTTGCCCAGCGCCTGTCCGCCTGCATCCTCATGGCGGTCTCGGCGATAGCCGGATTTTTCACGATAGCGCCGTCCTTCGAGCTCAGGCGCTGCCGCCTGCCGCTGCTGCCCGCCGCGCTGTGCCTCGCCTTCGCCGCGGCGGCGGAGATAATTTTCGTGGCCATGGGCCGTGGCAGCAGCTATACCGCGCTCGCCGCGTCGTTCTTCGCCGCGCTGCTGACAGCGGCATCCCTCCCGGCAAAAAAAGCGAAGAGCGAATAGGCGGCGGATAAAAAAACTCCCTCTTTGGACAGACAGCGCGAAAAGACGCTCTGCCGCCAAAAGGGGAGCTTTTTTCCGTCGGACGATTTCACTCTGCCGGCGCTCGGGTATTGCGCGGTTTAGCCGCCGTTTTTCCCGGCTATGACCACTTCCGCGATATGCCGTGGGTCAAGGCCGTATTTGTCAAGCAGCTCATCGTGCGGCGCGGACTCGGCATATCTGTCCTCTATCCCGACACGCAGCACACGGCACGGCGCCTTCGCGCAGACCGCCTCGCAAACGGCGCCGCCCAGACCGCCGAGGATATTGTTCTCCTCCACGGTGACGATATAGCCGCAGTTTGCGGCGGCGTCGAGCACAGCCTGCTCATCGAGCGGTTTTATGGACGCCATGTCGATCACGCGCGCCTTTATGCCGGCTGCTTCCCAGACGGGCTTTGCCCTGAGCGCTCTTGCGACCGCCGCGCCGCAGCAGATGACGGCGACGTCAGTCCCATCTGCGGAGAGAAGGTTTGCGCGGCCTATCTCAAAGCGGAAGGAGCTGTCGTATACATTCTCGGACGCGCCTCTGCCGAGACGGAGATAGGCGGGGCCGCTGAAGCCGATTATTTTTTTCGCGACCTCGATGCAGGAGGCCGCGTCGGCCGGGACGGCGACGGTGAGGTTGGCCATGGAGCGCATTATGCTTATGTCCTCAAGCCCCTGATGCGTTACGCCCTCGACGTTTCCGCTCAGGCCGCTCAGGCCGCTTATCACCTTGACGTCGAGCTTCGGATAGCAGATGAAGGTGCGCACCTGCTCGGCGATACGCATGGACGCGAAGGGGGCGTAGGTGGCGACGACGGCCTTGCCGCCGCAGGAGGCGATACCGGCGGCCATAAGCGCCATGTTCTGTTCGGCGATGCCGTTATTTATCACGCGCTCCGGAAATTCGGCCATCATTGGCTTGAAGCCCATGGATTTTGTGGTATCGGCGCCGATGGCGATAATGCTTTCGTCGGCGCGCGCCATGTCCAGCAGGGCTATCCCGAAAGCGTCTCTTGTCGAGATATCATCATATATTACAGACATGCGCGTTCCTCCTCCAGCTCCCGTACGGCCGTCTCATATTCCGCTTTGGTCGGCTTCTTCTGGTGCCAGGAGTTGTCGCCCTCCATGAAACTGACGCCCTTGCCTTTTACGGTATTGGCAATGATGCAGGTGGGCTTTCCGCGATAGTCGCGAGCCATCTCCAGCGCCGATACGATCTGCGCCATGTCGTGGCCGTTTATCGTCTCGACGTTCCAGCCGAAATCCTCCCAGATGCGAGCCATGTTCGGGGTCGGCATGATCTCCGGCACCGAGCCGCAGCTCTGCAGATGGTTGCAGTCAACGATGGCGGTGAGATTGTCTGCCCCGAGCTTCTGCGCGGAAAGCACAGCCTCCCAGACAGTGCCCTCCTGCATCTCACCGTCGCCTATGATGCAGTATACCTGCGATCTAAGGCGCAGGTGCTTGAGATATATCGCCATGCCGAGCGCGGCGGAGAGCCCGTTTCCGAGCGACCCGCTGGTCATATCGACGCCGGGCGTCTTCGTCATGTCCGGATGTCCTTGCAGACGGCTGTTGAGACGGCGTATCGTCGTCAGCCACTCTTTAGGGAAATAGCCGCGCTCGGCAAGCGCCGAATAGATGACGGGGCAGGCGTGACCCTTGGACAGGACGAGGCGGTCTCTGTCGGCGCGGGCGGGCTGAGACGGGTCTATATCCATTATCCTGTAATACAAGGCTGTGACGATGTCGGCGCAGGAGAGCGCCGGACCCGGGTGGGACGGCCCACCCGCCAGATAGGCTATGTCCACTATATCTCTGCGTATGGTGTTGGCAGCGAGTTCCAATTGTGCAACAGAGCTGTTCATTATTGCTTTGCTCCTCCTAAGTTCCCGGGCGGATCGTCCCGGGCAATTCTGAATACATAAGACGTCCGATGTTTATGCCCATACCAAATGCGGGCGCAACCGAAGCCTCAGCCCTCCGTTTTCCATGCCGATTCGTTCATCCTCAGCAGTTCGGCGACAGCGCTGTCAGAATCATCTCTGGTTTTTATGTATTCTATGGTTTTTGAATGTACCGCGATCGTCTTTTCGACATGGTTGGGTATGCCGTGGTTCCTGACGAATATGGGTTCAAGAAAGCTTATGGCCACGGCATATGAGCTCTGGATGAGACAGTTCGGCGTGAGCTTGCCTAAAAGCTGGTGAAATTCTATGTCGAGCTTTGCGGTGATCTCGCTGTTGGTGCGCATTATGATCATTCGCCGGAGATTGTCCTGCAAGAGCTTTATGTCGCTGTCGGTCGCATATTTGATGGCGTTGCGGGTGATCTTCTCCTCAAAGAGAGCACGAAACTGCCAGCGGTCGTCCTCACTCGGCTGCAGCAGGGTATAGCGCATGATAAAAGCGGCCATAGACACATCGTCGCTCTTCTCGACGATAAACGTGCCGTTTCCCTGCTTGATATTGACGACCCCGTAAGCCTGCAGTATTTTCATCGCTTCGCGGATAGTGCCGCGGCTCACGCCGAGCTCTTTTACGAGCTCCGCCTCCGACGGAAGCTTGTCGCCGGGCTTAAGTATGCCGGAGCTGAGGGCGTTGCGTATCGAGGACACGACGGAGTCCACCGTGGACTCGCCGTTTATCTTGAGCGGCTTGAGATTGCCTGGTTCGTTCATCGCTGTTCATTCCTCCCGCCAGTGGCGCTTCTTTTATATATAATACCACAGCATCACGGCGTTTGACAATGGACGGCAGGAAATTATTGCCGCCGCCTTCAGGACGGTATCAGCTCCACAAGCACCTTGAGCACCGGTTCCTTCTTCTCCTCGAGTATCTCAAAGGCGCGCTGTGTGTCCTTAAAGCTTACGACCTGCGTGATGAAACGCTCAAGCTCCGCGCTCGAACAGCCGCTGACAATATCCACGGTCTCCTCAAATTCGGCCGTGGTGTACACGAGCGTGCCGTACAGATACTGCTCGCGCTGGGCAAAGGCGTAGCTTTGGAAGGGGATAGGGTGCGTGATCATGGCGGCTAAACAGATGTCTCCGCCCTTCCTTGTGAGCCTTGAGGCCTGATCGAGGATGTCGTCCGAGGCTCCGGTCACGACGCAAAGATCGACGCCGAGGCCGTCGGTCATTTTCAGCGCCTCTTCGACGATGTCCGCCTCTGCGGGATTGACCGCCACGTCCGCCCCGAATGCTCTTGAGATTTCCAGACTTCCGTCCGACAGGTCAGTGCAGAGGGCCTTTTTATAGCCGAGGCGTTTTGCGAGGAAGAGGGTGGTGAGGCCAACCGTCCCGCTGCCGAGGATAGCGATAGATTCCCTGCGGTTTGCGTGGCCGAGCTTCAGCAGATGATGCGATATGGCGAGAGGCTCGGTCATGACGGCGGCCTTGTAGCTGATATGGTCGGCGAGCTTGAAGACAGTCTCTTCGGGGGCGGGAAAGTACTCCGCGAAGGTGCCTATCCAGTCGCCGGTACCGGGGGCCCTCCTGTGGTCGCAGAGATTGGAAAGCCCCGTCCGGCACGGCGCGCAAGCTCCGCACAGCGTCTGCGGATTTACTGTGACCCTGTCTCCGACCTTGACCCTGGTGACGTTTTTGCCAATCTGGCAGACCTCACCGGACTGCTCGTGGCCAAAAATGCAGGGGAATTTCCGGAAAGCGTGTTCCCCCTTGTACAGATGGAGATCAGAGCCGCATACGCCAGCGTAATGTATTTTTACCAGCACGTCGCCGTCGCCGATGACCGGCTTTTCAATGTCTCTGATCTCAACTTTTCTGGGTGCTATAGCAAATGCTGCGTCCATAGATACTGATTTCCTTTAATATAGATTTTTATCTCCCACTGTCGCCGGCGCGAGGCGTCCGGGGCGGGAAGCGGCTCAGCCGAGCCCGGGTATCCACGTTGTGAACGCAGGTACATATGTGATAAGAATGAGCAGGACAACGCCGGCGATAAACATGGGCATGCATTCCCGTATGGTCTCCGATACGGTGGTGCCCGCGATCTGCTTGCCAAGAAGCATCGCCGTCCCGACAGGGGGAGTGATGAGGCCGAGATACATGTTGAAGCAGAATATCATGCCAAATTGGAGCATGCTGACATTGAGCGATCTCATCAGAGGGAGCATCAGCGGCACTATCATTACCTCCGCCGCGTTGCATTCTATAAGGCAGCCGACAATGAGCAGCAGGACGTTTATCATCAGCAGGATAAGGAATTTGCTGCTTGTGATGGAGGTGATCAAGGTCAATACCGCCTGGGGAAGCTTCGTCGCGACGACCACATAGCTTGAGGCGTTGGACATGCCGATGAGCAGCAGAATGGTCGCCGTCGAGATGCTCGCGTCTACAAAAGCCGGAATGAGGTCTTTCCATTTCAGCTCCTTATAGACGAACAGACCGACGATAAGCGCATAGGCGGCGGAGACGGCCGCGGCCTCGGTGGCCGTGAATATGCCGCCGAAAATACCGCCGAGAATGATGACGGGCATAAGCAGCGCCCAGACGCCGTCCTTTATCGAGACGAGCACCTCTTTGCTGCTGGCTTTCTCGTGGGCGGGCAGATCGTGCTTCTTCCCGTACCGCAGGGCGTGGACGATAAGATATATCGTGAATGCGCCGGCGGGGATGATGGTGGCCTTGAACAGCTCCGTGACGGAGGTGTCCGTGAGGGAGGCGAAGACGATGAGCGGGATGGACGGCGGGATCAGAGGGCCGAGTATGGAGCTCATCGAAATGATTGCGCCGGCAAACGGGGCGGGATAGCCCTCTTTCTTCATCGCCGGGGCGGTGATACCGCCGATGGCGGAGCAGGTGGCGACCGCGGAGCCGGTGATAGCGCCGAAAAGCGCGGATGCGACGACTGTTATGACCGCGAGGCTGCCCTTGACGTGCCCGAAGATGGAGTTCGCTATCGCGACCAGCTTGTTCGTTATTCCTTTGGCCATAAGGTTTCCGGCCAACATGAAAAAAGGGATGGCGAGCAGAGCGGTGCTGTTGATGCCGGTGAATATCTTCTGAGGAACGGTCACGATCGGCAGGCCCGCCATTTGCAGGGCAATGGCCACGCTTACGCCAAGCGCGATATAGATCGGAAATCCGATAAATGCCAGCAGGAGCATGAGCAGAAACAAAAACAGTCCGGCACTCATTTATTCAGTCACCTCCCTGTTGTTTTTAAGGTCAATGAGGCATTTGACGTCGCGGCTGATGATCTCTATGCAAAACAGTATCATGCACGCGCTCCCGAGCGGGATGGCGGCATAGACGTATTTAAGCGGCAGGAGCATGGCGCCCGAGAGCGTTGTCACCTCAAGGCAGAGCTTACCCGCGAGAACAAAGAGAAAAACAAGCACGCCGACGCCGGCAATATTGCTGAAAATGGATACGATATGCTTTGTGACCGGCTTATAGCGGCTGGATATAAAGTCAACATGGAGATGCTGCCCGTGCCTGACGGCGATGGGACTTGCCAGAAACACAAGGTATACGAAGCCAAACCGCGCGAGCTCCTCGCACCAGGAGGGTGCGTTGTGGAAGACATATCTTGTTATAACAAGATAGACCATCGAGACGAGCATGACCGTGAAAACGAGGGCGATCAGATATCTGAGGATTTTTTCGATCATGTCGAGAGAATTCTTATAATGATTCAATACGAGTCACCTCAAATGGCCCCGAATAGAGCTCGGGACCGTCTATTTTTGCCGTTGAGACAGGGCGCTGAACCCTGCCTCAACGGAAACGTAGTTTGTTTTCTCAGGTCGCGGCAGGATCAAGAGCCTTGATCTGCGCAACATAGTCGGTAAACTGCGGGAAATAATCGGTGCAGAAGTTGGACAGGGCATCCATAAACTCGGTGCGGTCAATTTCGATGATGGTGGCTCCGGCATCCTCCCATTTCTTGTAGTACTCTTCCTCTTCCTGCGGGGTATAGGTGTTCTTATAATCCTCGGCGGCCTTCACGGACTCCTTTATCCAGCCCTGCACCTCTTCGGGCAGCTCGAGGAACCTGGTGCGGTTGAAGATGAAAGTGCACTGGGAATAGACATGATCTGTCTTGATGACATAGGGGCACACATCATAGAAGCCGAAGTTGTAGGAGTCCACGATGGGGTTCTCCTGCCCATCGACGGTGCCCTGCTGGATGGCAGTAAAGACGTCGGACATCGCGAGCGGGGTGGCCATTGCGCCGAGAGCTTCCCAGGTCTTTACATACATGGCCTGCGTCGGCGTTCTGAGTTTAAAGTTGCTGAAGTCGGCGAGGCTGGTGAGCTCCTTGGTGCTGGTGACGATTCGCGCGCCGCGATACAGAGTGCCGAGAAGCATAAAGTCGTTGGAGGAGCCGATCTCCTCACGGATCTGATCGCCGAGCTCTCCCTGCCACACGGCCAGGAAGTGGTCAAGGCTCGAATAGAGATAGGGATAAGCGTCGATATTCGCAAGGTCGGACCAGCTTCCGAGAGAGGCGATGCTCTCGTATACTATGTCGCAGGTGCCGTAGGCAAGGCCTTCCTCGACCTCCTCGGAGGTGCCGAGAGAGCTGCCGGGATAGAGGTCAACCTGCACCTTGCCGCCGGAAACTTCCGCGAGCGTGGATGCAAACTTGCTGCAGGCCTCATAGTTGGAGGTGCCTTCGTTGAAGGGAAGCGCGAGCTTCCAGGTGTACTCGGCCTCTGTGGAGACCCCGTCGGTGGTTCCGGCAGTCGCCTCGGCCGGGGCTTCGGTCGCTGTTGCCGCTGTGGTGGCGCCGCAGGCTGTGCATGCCAGAAGCATGACCGCGGCAAGAAGCAGTGCAAAAATTTTTTTCATGATACCCTCCAGTTTTTTTAGAGAATTCGGAGGATTGGCCACATACACATCAAACGTCTGACGTTTACATGCAAAATAAACATCGGACGTCTGATGTTTATTTACACACCAAATCGCTCCGAGCCTTTTGATGTAAATATGATATGCTGTGTATTTTGTTTTGTCAAGTCGGCATAATAGTAGATATTAATGCAAATTTTTTGTAAAAAACAACGAATTTTTTTGACAGGCAATTTTCGCGCTTCCCTATCTTGCCTTGTTTCGGCTTGAGCCGGTCTTTTGAGAGCTGGGTCTCGGGCGCAGCCGCATATTGTTCGCGCCACGCGGACGTCTGGGGGATTTGCTTTTATTACATGAGCGCTTGAAAAAAACCGTATTTGTGCTACAATTACTCCAGCAACATGCGGAGG
>JAYFNM010000064.1:0-11724 GCA_034933465.1 Oscillospiraceae bacterium
CGCGTGAAGGCAAAGCAGATAAACGAGGTCAAGCACCAGCTGCGCCAGGATTTCTTCGACGACCTGCTTCAGGGGCGGATAGACTCCGTCAACGCCGCCAGCAATCTCGCAGAGATCCATCACATGGACATAAAAAAGACCTATATGTGCATGGTAATCCGCCTTGAGGAGAACAATCACGACGCTCAGGACGGCGAGGATCTGCGAAACCGCTTCCTGAAGATGAAAAACGAGATATTATACGCCATCGACAAGGAGGCGCTCAAGCACGGCCTGACCATAGTGTCGATACACAGGTCAAACCTCATTATCAGCTTTATCCTCGTGCCGGACGGCATGAAAAACGCCCATACCTAGGAGATACTCGAGGGCTTCCCGGAGACCGTGGCCGAGGAGATAGGCAAGGGCTTCGAGACAGATTTTTCAATAGGCATAGGCACGCCCATAGAGGATTACCTCAACCTCCGCGCGAGCTACTATCAGGCCAACGAGGCTATCCGCCATGTGCGCGGCGGGGAGACGGGCGCCGTCTGCTATTACGAGGACTTTATGGTCGATCAGCTCATCGACAGCATCCCCGACAAGGACATTCTCGAGACCTTTGCGCGCATGTCGCTCGGGGCGCTGTGCGAGCACGACAGGGAGCACGGCACAAACCTTGTCAGGACGCTGGAGCTCTATTTCGAGTGCAACGGGAATGTGAGCATAGCCGCGAAGAAGCTGTTTCTGCACAGAAATTCGCTCATCTATCGCATGGACAGGATCAAGGAGATCCTGAACTCGGATCTGAAAAACCCGACCGAATTGCTCACCTTGCAGGTGGGACTGCGGGTGTTGAAGGTACTGGAATCCCGGTAGCGCAGCTGTGCAAACATGACAAAATCTAATATATCCCCTGAGCAATTTGACTAATTAAATCTGTTGACTTTTGGCAAAAATGCTCATATAATGCGTCCATCGCAAAGGCGCGAAGCTACCTGATAGCTTCGCGCCTTTTCTGTTTTTCAGGGCGCCGGGGAAAAAACGGCGCGCGTAAAATAAAAAGGAGGACACATAAAATGAAGAAAAGCAGATTTCTCGGCATCCTGACGGCGCTGTGCATGCTGCTGTCCCTCGCCGCCTGCGGCGGGACTACGACCACCGCCGCGACCGCGTCTGCCGCCCCGACAGACGCCGCCGCGACCGACAGCTCCGAGCCGATAGTCATCGGCGTCATCTCCCCGAATACCGGCGCTCTCGCGGCCTACGGCAACGGCATCACCACCGGCGTGGATCTCGCCGTCGAGCAGATAAACGCCGCCGGCGGCATCCTGGGCCGCCAGGTCGAGCTTATTAAGACCGACGATCAGAGCGACCCGACCGAGTGCCTCAACGCCTTCAACTCCCTCGTCTCTCAGGGCGTCGGCCTGATAATCGGCTCCGCCACCTCGGGCTGCACCTCCGCCATCACGGACGCCGCCAACGAGGAGCAGGTCTGCCTGCTCTCCCCGACGGCCACCGCGGACTCCATCACCACCGAGGACGACTACATATTCCGCGCCTGCTACGCCGACAGCTTCCAGGGCGCCATCGCCGCGGCCTACGCGAAGCAGGCCGGCTATGACAAGGTGGGCGTCGTCTACTGCGCGGCCGACGTGTACTCCAAGGGCCTGTACGACTCCTTCTCCGCCGCCTGCGAGAAATACGGCATAGAGGTCGCGGCCTCCGAGTCCACCGCGTCTCTCGACGTGCAGGACTACACCAACCAGTTCACCTCCATGGTCACCGCGGGCGTCGAGTTTGTCTACGCGCCGTTCTATTACGACGTCATCGGCCCCTATGTCGTGCCTCAGGCGCGCGCGGCCGGTTACTCCGGGATCATCATGGGCGCAGACGGCTACGACACCACGCCCGACTACGTTGTCGCCGGGGCAGACCTGACGGCCTTCAACAACGTATACTGGACCAACCACTACGACCCGTCAGATACCTCCGAGAAGGTCACCTCCTTCGTCAAGGCGTATCAGGACAAGTACGGCGCCATCCCCAGCGCCTTCGGCGCAACCGGCTATGACTGCATGTACATGTACAAGGCCGCCATAGAGGCCGCAGGCAGCGCCGAGTCCACCGCCGTCCGCGACGCGCTGGCCGACACCTCCGCCGTCTACGACTGCGTGACCGGCACCTTCTCCCTCGACGAGACCGGCACGCCTGTCAAGGGCGCCGCCATCATCTCCTTCTCCTCCGACGGAAAGACCGTCACCTCCAAGCTGGTGGACGTGGTCACCGAGCTGCCCTGAGCGGCCTCAAAGCTTACACAGCTCTCCTTCTTTTCACGCCGGGTCCTTAGCCCCATCGACCCGGGTGCAGGGGCGGACAACACCGCCCCTGCATGTTTGACACAGTATGAAGAGGGAGAAACGGGGAAAAAAGATCCGCGCGAGTGCGCGGAAACCGGAGCGCCGGAAGCGACTGCTGTTGTTCCGCCGTCCGTATCCCCCGCGCGCGTGCGCGAAAGGAAGGAGAAGAAGCGGAGTGAGCACTTTTTTTCAGACCCTCATCGTGGGGCTGCGTCTCGGGAGCATATATGCCCTCATAGCCCTTGGCTACACCATGGTCTACGGCATAATCAGGCTCATTAACTTCGCCCACGGTGATTTTATCATGGTGGGCGGCTACACCATGATATTTACGATTCCGGTCGTGCTGGCGCTGGGGCTGCCGGCGTGGACGGCGGTCGTCGCGGGCATAATCGTCTGCACCCTCGTGGGCATGGGCACGGAGCTCATCGCCTACAGGCCGGTCAGAAAGACCGGCACGGCCATGACCGCCCTGATAACGGCCATCGCCATGAGCCTTTTCCTCGAAAACCTCGCGCAGGCGATACCCGCCATCGGCCCGAACCCCAAGGTGGCGAGCCAGATATTCACCGCGGGCGGGATAAGCATAGGCTTGGTCACGATGGAATATACCACCATAATCACGATAGTCATAAGCGCCGTCGTCATGATAGCGCTGTATGAATTCACCCAGAAGACCCGCACAGGCCGGGCGATGCGCTGCGTGTCGGAGGACAAGGCGGCCGCGACGCTCATGGGCATAAACGTGAACCACACCATACTGCTGACCTTCGCCGTGGGCTCCGGCCTCGCGGCGGTGGCGGCGCTGATGTATATGGCGCAGTACCCGAAGGTGTACACCACCATGGGCACGCTGCTCGGCCTGAAGGCCTTCGTGTCGGCGGTGCTCGGCGGGATAGGCATCATCCCCGGCGCGGTGCTCGGCGGCATAGTCATAGGGCTGGTGGAGTCCTTCACGACGAGCTATATCTCCTCGAGCATGGCGGACACCTTCGTCTTCCTGATACTCATCATCGTCCTCGTGCTCAAGCCGGCGGGCATTCTGGGCAGAAACGCGGGTGAAAAGGTATGAAAAAGAACAGGGTCTCCAAGGGCTATATGCTCAACACGATAATCATCGTGCTGCTGTTCACGGCCTTCCAGCTGCTCACCGCAAGGCAGGGCGGAGAGGACTTTTTCAAGCTTGTGCTCGCGCCGGGGCTCTGGCAGTGCTGCTACCTCGTCGTCCTCGCCGCCTCGCTCAACCTCGTGCTGGGCTATCTCGGGCAGCTCTCGCTGGGTCACTGCGGCTTTATGGCCGTCGGCGCGTACACGGCGGCGCTGCTGAGCCTCGCCTGCGAGCGCGCGGGCGTGTTTGAGGACAAGACCGGCGCGGCCTTCATCCTCGTCCTGTTCGGCTGCATCCTCGCCGCGGGGCTGCTCTCCGCGCTGGTCGGGCTGCTCGTCGGCATCCCGGCGCTGCGCCTCAAGGGCGACTACCTCGCGATAATCACGCTCGGCTTCGGCATGATAATCGTCAACATCATCAACAACCTGCCCTTCTGCGGGCAAAACGGGCTTGAGCAGGGCTCCGCCGCCGCCTCGCTGTATAAAAACGGGCTGGGCTTCGGCAGCAGGGACAAGGTCGCCTTCCTCTGGACGGCGCTGCTGGTGACGGTGATCTGTCTCACGCTGATGTTCATGTTCGTCCGCTCCAAATACGGCCGCGCCATCCGCGCCATACGGGACGACGAGATCGCGGCCTCGGCCTCCGGCATCAACACCTCCCACTACAAGGTGCTGACCTTCGCCATCTCCGCGTTCTTCGCGGGCGTCGCGGGCGCGCTCTACGCCTGCGCGAACGCGACCCTCTCCACCTCGTCCTTCGCCTTCACGAACGGCGGGATACTCAACTCAACCTTCGTGGTGGTCATGGTGGTGCTCGGCGGCATGGGCTCCCTGACAGGCTCCATCGCGGCGGCGGTGATAATGTTCTTCGTGAACTATCAGATCAAAAACGGCGCCTGGGTCGCGGCGCTGCCCGCGTCGCTCAGCGGCATCTTCGAGTACCCGATGCTGGTCTACGCGCTGATACTCATCATCGTGATAATGTTCCGCCCGATGGGCATCTTCGGCAGCTATGAATTCTCGCTCGTCAATCTCCGCGCCGACATCAAAAAGCGCGCGGAGGCGAAGAAGACCGAGAGAGCCGAGCGAAAGGGGGTAAAGGGCAATGGCTGAGGAAAAACGCAAGCCCGTCCTTGAGACGCGCAAGCTCGGCATCAGCTTCGGCGGCCTCAAGGCGGTGAACGACTTCAACATAGAGCTCTGTCAGGGCGAGCTTGTCGGCCTCATCGGCCCCAACGGCGCGGGCAAGACCACGGTCTTCAACCTGCTGACCGGCGTGTACGCGCCGACGGAGGGCACGGTGCTCCTCGACGGCGTCCCGCTCAACGGGAGAAAGACCTGGCAGTTCGTGGCGGCGGGCGTGGCCCGCACCTTCCAGAACCTCCGCCTTTTCAAGCCGATGACGGTCATTGAAAACGTCAAGGCCGCCTTTACCAAGGATATCTCCTACGGCCTTTTTGACGCCGCGCTCCGCACGCCGAGGTTCTGGCGCGTTGAGCGGGAGCTGGACGAGAGAGCGATGGAGCTTCTGAGGATCTGCAAGCTCGACGACGCGGCCGGGCTGCCCGCGGCGAGCCTGCCCTACGGCCGCCAGCGCAAGCTGGAGATAGCGCGGGCGCTCGCCACGAACATGAAGGTGCTGCTGCTCGACGAGCCGGCCGCGGGCATGAACCCCACGGAGACAGCCGAGCTGCTCGAGTGCATCAACGCAATCCGCGACAGCTTCAAGGTCGCCATACTGCTCATCGAGCACGACATGTCGCTCGTCATGAACGTCTGCGAGCGCATACAGGTCATCGACTACGGCCAGACCATCGCCGCCGGGCTTCCGGCGGAGATCGCCGCCGACCCGAAGGTCATAGCGGCGTATCTGGGCGAATGTGGGGGGAAGAAGAATGCTTGAGATAAAGGATCTGAACGTTTTCTACGGCGCTATCCACGCGCTCAAGGGCATCTCCCTCACCGTGGCCGACGGCGAGCTCGTCACCCTCATCGGCGCCAACGGCGCGGGCAAGACGACCACCCTGCACACCGTATCCGGCCTCATCCCCGCCGCCTCCGGCAGCATCGAGCTCGACGGGCACGACCTGCGGAAGGTCGCGCCGAACAGGATAATCGGCATGGGTCTGGCCCACGTGCCGGAGGGGCGGCACATCTTCGCGCGCATGACCGTGGAGGAAAACCTCCGCATGGGCGCGTATATCATCCGCGACGCAAAAAAGATCGCCTCGAACCTCGAGATGGTGTATTCACATTTCCCGCGGCTGAGGGAGCGCAGCAGGCAGGTCGCGGGCACCCTCTCCGGCGGCGAGCAGCAGATGCTCTCCACCGGGCGGGCGCTGATGACCGACCCCTCGATAATCCTGATGGACGAGCCGTCCATGGGGCTCTCGCCGCTGCTGGTGAAGGAGATCTTCGCCATCATAAAGGAGCTGCACGAGAGCGGCATAACCATACTGCTCGTCGAGCAGAACGCAAAAATGGCGCTCGCCGTGGCGGACAGAGCCTATGTCCTCGAGACCGGGACTATCTCCATGACCGGCAGGGCGGCCGAGCTTGCCAACGACGACCGGGTGCGCAGGGCGTACCTCGGCGCGTGAGGAGGGGGAGCAGATGGAAAAATTTGTTATTACAATAGCCCGCGAGACGGGCAGCGGCGGCCACAACATCACCCGCAAGCTCTCCGACGCGCTCGGCGCGCCGTATTACGACCGCGACCTGCTGCGCAAGGCCAGCGAGGTCAGCGGCATCCACGAGCGGCTCTTCGGCGCGGCGGACGAGCGCATCGGCCTCAAGGAGCTGCTCTCCGCCGCCGAGAAGGTGTACACCGGCGAGGTTTTACCGCCTGACAGCGATGATTTCATATCCACCAGGAATCTTTTCAGCTTTCAGGCGGAGATAATCAAGGAGCTGGGCGCGCAGGAGAGCTGCATCATACTCGGCCGCTGCGCAAACTATCTGCTCTCCGACCGGAGCGATCTGCTGCGCGTGTTTATACACGCCCCGCTGGAGGCGCGCGAGGCGCGGGTTGCGTCGTATTCGCTCGCGTGGAGCGCGCACGAGGTGGCGCGACACATCCGCGTCGAGGACAAGCGCCGTGCCTCGTATTACCGGTATTACACCGGCGAGGAGTGGCGGGACGCGGCAGGCTACGACCTCTGCCTCGACTCCGAGGCTCTGGGCGAGGACGGCTGCGTAAAGCGCATCATGGACGTGCTGCCGCTGTACGCGCGCTGAGATTGTTTATTAAATCTTAATGCCTGCTTTGTTGCGCGAGGGGGCATACTGTGTTATAATCAAGCCCGTATTTTAAAGATGCGGAGACTGTTTATGATATCCTGGCTGACCGGAACGACTGTCGGAAAGTTTATAAGCACTTTTTTCATATCCATGGTGCCGGTCGTGGAGCTGCGGCTCGGCCTTCCCTACGGGATAGCTCTCGGGCTCGACTATCCGCTCGCGCTGATAGCGGCGGTGCTGGGGAACATGCTGCCGGTGCCGTTTATAATAGTATATATACGGCGCATTTTTGCCTGGCTGCGCAGACACTGGGCGCGGCTGGACAGCTTTATCACCAGGCTTGAAAACAAGGCGCATCTCAAGGGCGAGAAGGTAAAAAAATACGGCCCTATCGGCCTGCTGATCTTCGTGGCCATCCCCTTGCCCGGCACGGGGGCGTGGACGGGCGCGCTGGTGGCGGCGCTGCTGGACATGCGCCTCAAGAGCGCCGTGCCCAGCATCCTGCTCGGCGTCATCATCGCCGCCGGTATTATGACCGCGCTGACCTTCGGCGTCATTCGCATAGTGTGAGCCGAGAAAATAAAAAACTGTCGTCCCGGAGCCGCAGGCCGGGGGACGACAGTTTTTTTGCGCTGTTTATCCGATGATGAGCGCGACGGCGGCTCCCAGCACGGCGCCGAAGAAGACCTGCAGGGGGGTGTGGCCGAGGAACTCCTTCATTTTCACCTCGTTTTCAAGGTCGCTGCTGAACAGCTCCAGCAGCTCGTTGAGAGCCTTGGCGTGCTTCCCGGCCTCCAGCCGGACGCCCATGGCGTCGTGCATGACGACTATGGCGAGCACGGCCGATATCGCGAAGACGGACGACGAGAGCCCGTATTCGAGCGCCGCCGTGACGGCGAGCGCGGTGACCGTGGCTGAGTGCCCGCTGGGCATTCCGCCGTCGCCGAGGATGCGCGAGAAATCCAGCCGCCGGTTCATTATCGCGTAGATGACGGTTTTGAGCAGCTGCGCCGCCGCCCAAGCGAGGAGCGAGTTTACGAGCATATGATTTTGCAATGTTGCCATCAGATATTCGCCTCTGTTTTTTGTTAAGTTATCTCAGCAGCGATACGACCGTCTCGATGTGTTTTGAGATGAGTGGATAGCTGTCAAAAATTAGGGACATGAATATAATTCTCTTTGAGGGAACATATCCACTGAGGGCTTGCATATGTGGGAACATATCTACGACTTTACGATTCTCGACAATATATCGAAACCAAATACTACTCTTCTGGAGGAATTTAGCCTTCTTCATAGTTTGGTTAACTGATGTCAGAAAGCAGGACTTTTTGCAATTATTTAAGTGATCCTGCTCTTTTTAATCATCGTTAGATAAATACCATCCGTGCTCACGATGAATACTTGGTGCATGTGGATTTTCATTGCCCCATGCTCTTTTGCTCATCTCTTTATCAAATCTTCCAAGTAAGTTCTGTAGGCTACAAGCCGCTTTAAAATCATCACCTGATGAACAATAGTCTAGTCTTTTTCTCGTGCTGTATCAAGTTATTTATTGACTGGAACATTAATCTGTAATATAATTATTGTTAAGTAAATGCATCTTGTCACCAAACGATACTTCATTCTCACAAGACAGGGACAAGAAGAAAAGCCTATCCGCTTTTCGGGACAAAACAGGAGAGAAACATGCTTGGAAGCGACTAAAGTAATGACTTAAATGATTGGCAGTCTACCAACGCGCCAAAGACAGCAGAATTTACAACAACGACAATAAGGAGGAAGAATATGACGAAGAAATATTTATCGATTCTTTTGGTGATCTTCCTGGTGTTTAGCTTGATACCATTGAACAGCTTTGCCGAAGAGGTTGAGACCGAGCCGGCAGAAGAAGCAATCGAAGTTACTGAAGCGGAAGAAGTTCTGCCGCCGGAGGACGAGACGGAAGTTTCAGAGGAAGATCAGGCAGTTTCTCCCATGGCGGACGAACCTGTTTCGATGGCGATCGATGGGGCAGCTGCCGTGATGTATGCCAGTCTGGAAGAGGCTCTGGCGGCACTGGCGCTCAATGGCCCGGCAACGGCTGAAATCGTTATCACCGGTCCAACCAGTTCCACGACGCCGCAGGCGTTTGCAGGTTATCAGATTACTATGAGCGGTACTGCCAAGCAGGCCGTCAATCTGGCGCCTTTAAATATCATCGGCGGAAGTCTGGTGGTGAAGAATTTATCGGTCACAATGAAACCGGTTGTCGGAACCAGTTGGACTCTGATGCTGGGCAACGCCTCGTCTGGCGATACAAGCGTGACATTTGATAATGTTACTTTAAGGATGGAAGGCGGACAAACCGACTTTGCCCATGCGATTCATCTTCAGAGTAGAGCGGGCGCTAGCAATACTCTTAACTTCATTAATGGTACACATGCCACAATTACAGGCTATATTTCGAGCGGTACACGAGGCAATGCCATTTATACGGAATCAGAAGCCACTCATATCATAAACATTACGGACTCGCAACTGTATTCTCTGGCGAACCGGTCCGGTTTCGTCGCCGGGACATACCATACCTATGTCAATCTGACAAATGGGCTATTCCACACTTTAGATAGCTTAGGCAACGGCTCTAATGGCGGTCATGTGACAGCTATTAATTCAGACATTAACTTTTCCGGCAGCGTAAACCATGGTCTATCAGTTATTTCACTAAAATTAACGGATTCAAAGATTGTGGCCGATAAGAATGGCGCGAACGGAATACATGTTAACGGCGGCGGCTTTATTGCTGAGAACTCTGAGATTTATGTCAGTGATAACGCTGTCAGCCTGGCCTCACAATGGACAATCCCAGGTGCGGTTTATATTCGGGGAAATGAAAACTCGTTTGATGAAAACACAGTGGTGGTTATTACCGGCAATGCAGGTCCGGGGTTGCACTTAAATACCGGCAGCCTTAACATTGCTTCAAAAGATTTCACGGTTATGTATAATACTGCCCACCGGGTAAACCTGGTGGAAGGCAGATATGCCCGGGGAGCCGGTATCTATGTCACTGCCGGATCACTTGTTCTACCTGAAGGGGCGAAAATTTATAATAACCGCGCCTCGATTGAAGCCGATGATATCTTTGTGGCTGAAGGCGCCCAACTGACACTTTATCCAGTTGGAATGGACTGGATTTTAGAAGAGTCACCGGAATGGGCTGAAAACCATCTGATTGACGGCTGGTATCATGATGCTGCGGATAAACGCTGGTCGGCTCATATTGATCCAATCTATGTAAATGAATTAGCGGCCCTGGGTGCTCTCGAAGGTCCGCTAACGTTAAAAGCTGCTCATACCCAGCTGATCGATATCCCGGTAGAAAAAATCTGGGTAGACGGTCCGGAAGTAAAGCCCACGATTACGATTCATCTGTTAGCCGATGGTGAAGTGGTTGCCAGCGCTGATTTAGACAATGGCGTAACAGAACACATCTTTAAAAATCTCCCCAAATTTGACACCGATCGTGAGATTGTCTATAGCCTGCTTGAAGATGCCTTGGAAAACTACGAGACTGAAATTGAGCCTGATGAAGAGACCGGCGGTTTTGTCATCACCAACACGTATGTTTCACCCAAAATTGACGTCACGGCTACTAAGACCTGGATCGGCGGACCGGACAAAAAACCGGTTATCCAACTTCAACTGTATCGCGACGGTAAAGCCTTTGGTGATGTGGTTGAACTTGACGGCGTGACCACGTATACCTGAAAGGACCTGGACAAGCACTCGTCAGAGGGCAAAGTCTATGTCTATACGGTTAAAGAAACTGTCGTACCGAATAACTATAAGGCAACTTACAGCGAAGACGGTTTGACAATAACCAATACCTGGACCAAACAAGAACCGCCGAATACCGGTATGGGCAGCAGCACCTGGATGATGTTGATCCTGAGCACCTGGATGTTGAGTCTGGGAGGCCTGCTGTTGATTGGCGGGGCGGCCGTCTTCCTTCGCAAGAAACAAAACGGGAACGCATCGTAAAACTTTTCAGGCGCAATCGACCAGATTGCGCCTGAATTTTTATCTTTTTTTATCGTCTGATATTTTTTCTAATTCACCACTCTTAGATAAGTTCCCTCAAAGAAAAAATCCGCGATTATCCTTCCGGCTTAGAACCAGACCTCAAATCACGGAAAGCCTTTATTTACTTATCTTATTACATCCTTACTTATCTACCCTTGACATCAATACTACCGTCTCAACGTGGTTCGTAAAGGGGAACATGTCGACAGGCTGGATTTTTTTTACGCTGTAGCCGCCGCGCTGGAGGATGCCGAGGTCGTTTTTCAGCGTCTCGGGGTCGCAGGAGATATACACGACGCGCCCGGGCGCGGCCTTCATCAGCGAGGCGAGGAAGCGCCCGTCGCAGCCGGAGCGCGGCGGGTCGATGAACACCGCGTCCGGCGTCACGCCGTCGGCGGCCATCTGCTCCATATATTTCCCGGCGTCCCCGCAGGTGAACCAGCAGTTTTTTACATTGTTGAGCCGGGCGTTGGCTATGGCGTCCTCCACGGCGTCGTGGCTGAGCTCCACGCCAATGACCTGCTTTACCCGCTCCGCCACGCTCAGGCCGATGGTGCCGACACCGCAGTACGCGTCGAGCACGGTGTCGCTCTCGCGAAGACAGGCGAGCTCCGCCGCTCGGGCGTAAAGTATCTCCGTCTGGACGGGGTTTATCTGGTAGAAGGAGCGCGAGGAGATGCGAAAGCGGCGCGAGCAGAGGACATCCTCTATATAGCCGTCGCCGTATATGGGCTTCTCCTTTCGCCCGAGCACGACGGGGGTGAAGCGGTCGTTAATGTTGAGCACGACGGTCGTTATCTCCGGGTGCAGGCGCAGGAGCTTCGCGAGAAATGGCTTTTGCAGCTTGAATATCGGCGAGACGGCCACCAGCACCACCATGACCTGCCCGGTCGCAAAGCCGCGCCGGACGAGCACATGGCGGAGATAGCCCGTGCCGTTTCGCTCGTCGTAGACCTGTATCTTGAATTCG
>JAYFNM010000065.1:0-21613 GCA_034933465.1 Oscillospiraceae bacterium
GCTTACTGAATTCGCCGGTTCTTTGACAGGCTGATGAACATCCGCCCGCTGAAAAGCGGGCGGATGTTCATTTTATCGGATAAAACCGCTCGTCTGGCACGGCTCTCCCGTTGATCTGCCGTTTTTTCTGCCGAAGCTCAACCGTCGAACTCGCAGACGAAGCCTATCGTGCCGCTGTACCAGCCCGGATAATCGGACACGGGGTCGTTGCGGCTGTCGTTATAGACCCAGCCGTCGTGATACCAGAGCAGCACATAGTCCTCGGCGACGCCGTCGTACCCGTCCTCATAGGAGGGCTCTCCGGTATCCCAGGGGTAATAGCTCACCTCGTCCGTGTTCTCCCAGACGAGCGTGCCCTCTATCCTGTGGCAGCCGACCCACACGCGGCTTATCCCGGCCTCATCCGCAAGCGCGACCACCTTGTTGAATTCGTCCTGATTGCTTATGACCACCAGATGGCCGCCAAGCTCGTTGCACCTGTCCCTCGCCTCGGTCCAGCTCACATCCTCCTTGAAGACCTGATATGTGGACTGCTTCGGGGCTTCTGTCGCCGCGGGGGCTTCCGTCGCCGCGGGAGCGGTCGGCGCCACCACGACGCCCGTGGCGCTGCCGTCCGCGGCAGGCGTCGGCACGATAGCGATCAGCCCCTCTGTCGGCTTCGCGTCCCCGTCGCCTCCCCAGGCGAAGTCCCTGAGCATGGCGTTGGCGATTATGGCGAACACTATGAGCAGCGCGCAGACGCAGAGCACCGCGACCAGCGGCTTCCTCTTGCGCTTTTTGACCTCTTCGGCTATCTTTCTCTCGCGCTCGGCGCTCTTGCCGTACTGCACCGCCGGGGTGATGGGCGGCTGCCTGACGACCACGGGCTCAAGCTCGGGATTCTTCTCCTCGGTAAGTATGGGTATGGGCTTTGCTCCCGCTCTGTCGGCCTCTTTCTCCTGCCGCTTTTCAAGCGAGAGCTTGTAGACCTTGACCTCCTCCGCCGGGGTCTCCTCGACCGGGGCTTCCTCGACCGGAGCTTCCTCCACCGGGACTTCCTCAACCGGGGGCTCCTCAACCGGGGGCTCCTCAGCCGGGGCTTCCTCGACCGGGGTCTCCTCGACCGGGGGCGCCTCAACCGGGGGCTCCTTGACCGGAGCTTCCTCCACCGGGGCTTCCTCGATCGTGGGCTCCGCCGCCGGGGGCTCCTCGCCCTTTTCTATTATTCCGACCATCATCCGCTCGATATCCGTCAGATCGTCGTCGTTTTTATTGAATATGGTCTCGGCGCTCGGCGCGCCGTTGAGATACAGGTTCTTGACGCAGCTGTCGAGCATTATGCGCAGCTGCTCCACGCTCTGGTATCTGTCGGCCGCCTTGAAGCGTATCGCCTTCTCGATTATCTCGCCGAGCCTGCGCCCTGCGGCGCGCGGGGCGGGATAGTCTCCGCCGCCCATGCGGCGCAGCTGCGGGTTCTCGCACTCCCCGTCGCAGGGGAGAGCGCCGTTATTCACGCCGTAGTACAGCAGCAGGCCGAGAGAGTATACGTCCGAAGCGGGGCCGCGCTGGCCGTTCCAGTACAGCTCGGGCGCGATAAATTGCAGCTCCTGCCCGTCCCAGCCGCTCTGCCGCGACAGGCCGATGGAGACCCTGCCGTTGGGATCCACGCTGATGTTGTCCGGATAAATCCCGCCCCGAAAGGCCTGTGTGCCGACCTCCGCGGTTATCTGGCCGCAGAGCCTGGACACGAGCTCGCAAAGCTCCTGCCGGTTCATGTCCCTTATCCCGTCTCCCAGCACCTTGCCGGGGTCGTATTCCATGCTGCTCATCGGATCTCCTCCTGTCTGGATTTTTCTCAATTGCCTGGTCATCGTATCACAGGCCGGACTTTTCGTCAACGGCCGGGACTGCGCGAGGATTATTTTTCCATTTTCTCGGCCATCCGGCTTATCTGGTCGGCATAGGCGGCGAGCTCCTTGTTCGGGCGGCCCTCTATGCCGCGGGCGGTCTTTACCAGCCGCTCCGCGGCGGCGATAAGCCGCGTGAAGGCGGGGCTGACGCTCCTGCCGGCGGCGGAGGGCTGCTTTTTCTCTATCGGAACGCCCTGCGTGACGACCGCGAACTCTCCCCGGACAAGGTCGTAGCACGTGCCGCTGTACGGGGCGCAGGCCTTATAGCCCTGCTCGTCGTTGAGGCAGGCGGTGAAGCTGTCGGCGGAGTCGGGGTCGCCGTGGTTGATGAACACGAGCCTCGGCTTAGCGTCGAAGCCCTTGAGCCAGCGCAGCAGCCCCGCCTTGTCCGCGTGACCGCTGACGCCGGGGAGCACGTCTATCTCGGCGCGCACCTCGATGCTCTCGTTGAAGAGCCTGACCTCCTTCGCACCGTCCACGAGTATCCGCCCGAGCGTACCGGGGGACTGGAAGCCCACGAACAGCACCATGGATTCCGGCCGCCAGAGGTTGTGCTTGAGGTGATGGCGGACGCGCCCCGCGTCGCACATGCCGCTCGCGGAGATAATGACCTTCGGCGTCTTGTCCTGGTTGACAGCCTTCGACTCCTCCTGCGACACCGAGCGCGTAAGTCCCGGGAAATCTATGGGGTTGACGCCGGAGGCGATGAGCGCGCGCATCTCGTCGTCCACATACTGCCGGTCCACCTGCTGGAAGATGCCGGTGGCCTCGATGGCGAGGGGGCTGTCCACATAGACGGGGAAATCCCCGTGACCCGTGACCAGACCCTTTTCCTTTATCTCGCGCAGAAAATACAGCATCTCCTGCGTTCTGCCCACGGCGAAGGACGGGATGACGACATTGCCGCCCCGGTCGAGCACGCGCTGGATGCGCGAGGACAGCTCCTTCACATAGTCCACGCGCTCCTCGCTGTGCAGCCTGTCCCCGTAGGTGGACTCCAGCACAAGATATTCCGTGTCGTGTACGAACTGCGGGTCGCGCAGTATCGGCTGGGAGAGGTTGCCGACGTCGCCGCTGAAGGTGATCTTACGCTGCTCGCCGTCCTCGGTGAGCCAGACCTCTATCGCGGCCGAGCCGAGCAGATGACCCACGTCGGTCATGCGTATGGAGACGAGGTCGTTCACCTGTATCATCTCGTTATAGCCGCAGCTGCGCAGGCAGGATATGGCGCCCTCGGCATCCTCCATGTCATAGAGCGGCTCCACCGGGTCTCCGCCGGCTCTCTGCGCCTTCCTGCTCTTCCACTCCGCCTCGGACATCTGGATGTTCGCGCAGTCGCGCAGCATTATCTCGCAGAGCGAGCAGGTCGCGGCGCTGGCGAATATCGAGCCGCGAAAGCCGTTTTTATACAGCAGCGGGAGCTTGCCCGAGTGGTCGATATGGGCGTGCGTCAGCAGGACGAAATCTATCTCCTCGGGGTTTACGGGCAGCTTCTGATTGACGAAGAGATCCCTCCCCTGCTCCATGCCGCAATCCACAAGACCCTTTTTATCGCCTGTCTCTATTAAGGTGCAGCTCCCTGTCACCTCGTGCGCCGCGCCCAGAAACGTCACTTTCATGGACAATACCTCCTTGAGCTGTTGAATGTTATTATTTTACACCAGCGGAGCTTTTATATCAACAAATGCGGCAAAACTTAAATATTTTTAAAAATTAGAAAAAACCGCCGCCTGGGCGGCGGCCTGCTGCGGCATAGCAAAAAAGCCCGGTCTGCTGCGAAACGGGACGGTCAAGACCGAAGCGCGCAGCAGACCGGGGCTTTTTTCTGCTTTTACAGCTCGAACAGGTTTATCTGGCTGGTCTCGGGCAGGTCGCCGAGCGCGCCGAGCGCGCGGAGCTGCTCAAGATGGGTCTGGCTGACCTTGGGGCAGGCGCGCCCCAGCTCCTCTATGGAGATGAACTGCTCCCCCGTCTCCTTGCAGCGGGCGAGATCCTGCGCGGCGGTCTCGCCGAGGCCGGAGATCGACACGAAGGGCGGGCGGAGCTGCCTGTCCCCGATTATCAGGAACTTCGCCGCGTCCGACTGATAGAGGTCTATCGGCGCGAACTCGAAGCCGCGCATGTTGAACTCGTACACCGCCTCGAGCGTCACGAGCAGATCCTCCTCGTTCGCGGTCAGCTCCGCGCGGCGGCGCATCTCGTTTATCTTGCGCCGCACGGCGTCCGCGCCGCCGGTCATCATCGCGGCGTCGAAGCCGCCCTTCTGGCTGCGGCGGTAGAAATACGCGCTGTAGAAGGCGAGCGGCTCGTGCACCTTGAACCAGGCTATGCGAAAGGCCATCATGACATAGGCGACGGCGTGCGCCTTCGGGAAGAGGTAGGCTATCTTCCGGCAGGACTCTATATACCACTCCGGCACGCCGAGAGAGCGCATCTGTGCCTCGGCGTCGCCCGGGAATTCGCCGGTCTTCTTGACCTTGCCCTTTCGCACGGCCTCCATGGTCTTGAAGGCGAGCGACGGCTCCATGCCCTTGGAGATGAGGTAGAGCATGATATCGTCGCGGCAGCCGACGGTCTCGTTGACGGTGGCGACGCCGTTGACGATAAGGTCGTGGATGTTTCCCGCCCAGACGTCGGTCCCGTGGGAGAAGCCGGACAGGCGCACCAGCGTGTCGAACTGCTTCGGCTGGGTGTCCACGAGCATCTGCCGCGTAAAGCCGGTGCCGAACTCCGGCACACCGATGGTGCCGGTTCTGCCGATGATGGGGTCGTCGTCCGGCAGGCCGAGGGCGGCGGGGCTCGTGAAGATGGACATGGTCTGCTCGTCCGAGAGGGATATCCTCTGCGCGTCCACCCCTGTCACGTCCTCCATCATGCGTATCATCGTCGGGTCGTCGTGACCCAGCTCGTCGAGCTTGAGGAGGTTCGCCTCCATGCAGTGATACTCGAAATGGGTGGTGATTATATCGCTGTTGGGGTCGTCCGCCGGGTGCTGCACGGGGCAGAAATCCGTCACGTCCATATCCTGCGGGATGACGACGAGGCCGCCGGGGTGCTGGCCGGTGGTGCGCTTGATGCCCACGAGGCCGAGCGAGAGCCGGTTTTCCTCGGCCTTGGTCGCGTTTATGCCGCGCTCCTCCAGATATTTCTTGACATAGCCGTAGGCGGTCTTCTCGGCGAGCGTGCCGATGGTGCCGGCGCGGAAGACATGGTCCGAGCCGAAGAGCGTCTCGGTGTATTTATGCGCCTTGGCCTGGTATTCGCCGGAGAAGTTGAGGTCGATATCGGGCGTCTTCTCGTTGCCGGGAAAGCCGAGGAAGGTCTCAAAGGGGATATCGAAGCCGTCGCGCTCCATGTGTCCGCCGCAGACGGGGCAGTCCTTTTCCGGCATGTCCGCGCCGCAGCCGTAGCTGCCGTCGGTGACGAACTCCGAGTGTCTGCATTCGGGGCAGACATAGTGCGGCGGGAGGGAGTTTACCTCGGTGATGCCGGACATGTAGGCGACGATGGACGAGCCGACGCTGCCACGGCTGCCAACGAGGTAGCCGTTTTCAAGGGAATTTTGCACGAGCTTCTGCGCGCTCATATATATCACGTCGTAATTGTGGTCGAGAATGGTGTTGAGCTCGACGTCCACCCGGTCCTTGACTATCGCGGGCGGCTCGTCGCCGTAGATGCGGTGCATCTTGTCGTACACGAGCTGCTTGAGGTCATGGGCGGAGTTCTCTATCCTGGGCGGGAACAGCTCCTTCGGCAGCAGCTCTATCTCCTCCACCTGGTCGGCGATGGCGCGGGTGTTCGTGACGACGACCTCCCTCACGGTCTCCTCCCCGAGATACTGAAACTCCGCGAGCATCTCGTCGGTCGTGCGGAAGAAGATGGGGCAGTCGCGGTCGGCGTCGGAGAATTTCTTCGCCGCCTGAAGGATCTTTCTGTACTGCTCGTCCTCGGCGTCGAGAAAATGCACGTCGCTCGCGGCAATGACGGGCTTGCCGAGCTTGCGGCCCAGCTCGAGGATGGCGCGGTTATAGTCCTGCAAAACGGTTGCGTCCTTCACTGTGCCGTTGTCCACGAGAAAGCCGTTGTTGCAGATGGGCTGTATCTCGAGATAGTCATAGAAGGAGGCGATCTTTTTGAGCGTCTTCTCGTCCGCGCCCTTCATCACCGCGCCGTACAGCTCGCCCATGCCGCAGGCGGAGCCGACGATGAGGCCCTCCCTGTGCTGCACGAGCAGGCTCTTGGGTATGGTGGGCATACGGTGGAAGTATTTCAGATACGACTGGGAGATCATCTCATAGAGGTTCTTAAGCCCCCGGCGGTTTTTCACCAGCAGTATCATGTGGTAGCTCTTTGCCACGTCCGTCCGGCGGATGGAGTGGTAGACGGTCTCTATATCGTCCACGGTTCTCGCGCCCTGCTGCTGGAGCATGGGCAGAAACTTGTCCATCATCCGCGCGACGACCATCGCGTCGTCGGTGGCGCGGTGGTGGTTGAATTGCGGCAGGCCGAGGTGGTTGGAGACGATATCCAGCTTGAAGCGCTTGAGCTCGGGCAGCAGCGCCTGAGACAGCGCGAGCGTATCGAGAAAGACCGGCGAGAACTTCAGACCCTGCCTGTTCGCCGCCGCGGCCATAAAGCCCACGTCGAAGTGCGCGTTGTGCGCGATGATGGGCCGCTCGCCGATGAAGGCGATGAATTTCTCCATGGCCTCCTTCTCGCCCGGCGCGCCGGCGACGTCGCTGTCCTTTATGCCGGTGAGCTGGGTTATATCGGGCGGTATGTGCCGCTCCGGATCGACGAAGGTATTGAATGTCTGCTTTATCTCGCCGCCGGAGAAGACGACCGCGCCTATCTCCGTCATGCGGTCGTTTAAGGCGTTGAGGCCGGTGGTCTCTATATCGAAGGCCACGAACTCCGTGTCGAGCGGCAGGCGGCTCTTGCCGATGACGGCGCTGTTGCCGTCCATGTCGTTGACGAAGTAGCACTCCATGCCGTAGATTATCTTTACGCCGTGCTTCTTCCCGGCCTTCCACATGTCGGGGAAGGCCTGCGCCACGCCGTGATCCGTCACGGCGATGGCGGGCATGCCCCAGTAGGCCGCGCGCTTTACTATCGCGTCCGGGTCGGTGAGCGCGTCGAGCGCGGAAAAGCGGGTGTGCATGTGCAGCTCCACGCGCTTTTCCTCCGCGTTGTCGGGGCGGATATAGCGCTTGCCCTTCATGATGTTCCTCGGGTCGAGCACCATATCGTCGTCATACTTGCTGTAGATTATCTCGCCCTGGACTATGACGTGGTCTCCGACGTCTATCCGGCTGACGACCGACTGATCGTCGTCCGAGCGCAGAAAGCGCGAGACGCGGATGGAATTCGTCCTGTCGCTCATATCGAAGCACAGCACCGCGCTGCCCCGCTTCTGGAGCTTGCGGCTCGTGACGGCGACGACGTCCCCCTCCACAGTCACCTTGCCGGACTCGAGTGAGAGCGTGTTCATCGGCACGGGGCGCTGCTTTATGGCGCGGCCGAAGAGCACGTCGCCCTTCGGCGGCTCGCCGACGCCGCCCGGCCTCGAGACGGCCGCCGGGGCGCTCGCGCATTTGGGGCGGGGATAGTCCGGGATGAGGCCGACGCCGCTCAGGCCGTAATCCGCCCTGAGCCGGGCGCAGAGCGCCGTCACCTCGACCGGGGACGGCATCACGGCAAACCACGCGCACACGGACATGGTGAGCTCGGCGGAATTGATCTGCACGTCGGTGACATAGGCCTTCTCAAGGCCGCCCGAAAAGCCTCCGAGATCCTCGCAGCCGGGAAAAACGGCGAGAAACGGGGTATGCTCGCTCATCGCCCGCCGTCCTTTTCTATCAGCTCCACGAGCGCGTCGCAGAGGCTGTCGTACGGATATGTACCTATGACGCTGCCTTTTTTGAACAGCAGCCCCTTGTCCTTCCCTCCGGCGATGCCGTAATCGGCCTCCCGCGCCTCGCCCGGGCCGTTGACGACGCAGCCCATCACGGCGACCGTGAGGTCTCTGTCGATAGCCTTCAGCCTGTCCTCCACCGTTTTGGCGAGCGAGATGAGGTCTATCTCCGTCCGGCCGCAGGTGGGGCAGGATACAAAGCGCAGTCCGCCCGTGCGAAGCCCCGCGGCCTTGAGTATGGCGATGCCGGCGCTGACCTCGCGCACGGGGTCGGCTGTGAGCGAGACGCGGACAGTGTCGCCTATGCCCTCGCACAGCAGCGCGCCGATGCCGACGGCGGACTGTATCGTGCCGTTCCACTCTGTGCCGGTCTCGGTGACGCCGAGGTGCAGCGGATAGGAAAAGCTCTCCGCGGCGAGGCGGTACGCGGCGACGGTGAGCGGCACGGAGGAGGACTTCATCGAGATGCAGATATCCTCAAAGCCGCAGTTTTCCAGCAGGCGCGCGTGGTCGCGCGCGCTCTCGGTCAGCGCCTCCGGGCAGGGGCGCCCGTATTTTTCGAGCAGGCGCTTTTCAAGGCTGCCCGCGTTCACGCCGATGCGGATGGGTATATGCCGCGCGCGGCAGGCGTCCGCCACGGCGCGGACCTTCTCCTCCCCGCCGATGTTGCCGGGGTTTATGCGTATCTTGTCTATCCCTCTCGCGGCGCACTCGAGCGCGAGGCGGTAGTCGAAATGTATATCCGCGACGAGCGGGATATCGACGCGCTCCTTTATGGCGGATATCGCCTGCGCCGAGCGCATATCGGGCACCGCGAGGCGCACGATGTCGCAGCCGGCGGCTCTGAGCGCCTTTATCTGCCCGACTGTCGCCTCCACGTCCCAGGTCTTCGTGTTGCACATGGACTGCACCGTCACCGGCGCGCCGCCGCCGAGCGGGACGCCGCCGACACATATTCTTCTTGTTCTGTCTCTTTTATCCATTATTTGGTCACTATCCTGACAATATCGTTGAGCATTACGAAGGCCATCAGCGCGAGCAGCAGCACCATGCCGGCGGCATGGATGTAGCCCTCGTATTTTGGGTTGAGGCGCTTATGGCTCACGGTCTCTATCACCCAGGTCACGAGCAGCAGGAAGATCCTGCCGCCGTCGAGCGCTGGTATGGGCAGCATGTTCATCAGCGCGAGGTTCACCGCGATGAACGCGCCCAGATACAGGATGTTGTACACCGCGTCAGCGGCGGACTCCGCCTGCTCGCCGGTCTCGGCCATCATGTCCACAATGCCGACCGGCCCCGACAGATCCTTGACGCCGACGTCGCCGCTCACAAGCTGGCTCAGCCCCGCCCAGACCCAGCGGCCGAACTCCATCGTGGTGTTCCACGAATACAGCAGCTTGTTGCCGACGGTGGCCTCGTCATTGCCGAAATAGAAGCCGTACATCTTGTTTTCATAGCCCTCGTACTCGATGGGGACGAGCGTGAAATCGTCGATGCTCAGCTTTTTCCCGTCGCGCACGACGACGATGTCGTGCGTGCCGTCGCCCTTGACGAGATAGTCCGACACGTCGTAATACTGGTAGATGCGGTGTCCGTCTATTTTATAGAACCTGTCGCCCTCGTGCAGCCCCTCCTCGCTCTGATAGGGGCAGCCTTCCATAAAGCCGTCGAGCACCGGGGCGCGGAAGGCGGTGGCGTTCGAAAACAGGGCGATGACGATGACAAGGCCGAGCAGGAAGTTCATAAACGAGCCCGCCGCAAGGATGAGCACCCTCTTCCACGCGGCCTGATTCGTAAACGCGCGCGGGTCGTTGGACGCCTCGTCCTCGCCCGCCATCGCGCAGTAGCCCCCTATCGGCACGCAGCGCAAAGAGTAAAGGGTCTCCCCCCTTTGCCGCTTGAATATCGCCGGGCCCATGCCTATGGCGAATTCATCGACCCGCACTCCGCAGGCCTTCGCCACGAGAAAATGCCCCAGCTCATGTATGGCGATGAGCACGCCGAAGATCAGTATCGCGAGCAAGACATATACAATGGTCATAAAAAGCTCTCCATTTGGATACGCGGCGTCACGCCGTAAAATTTTCCCTCACATAGGCTCTGGCGGCCTCGTCGGCGGCGAGGACGGTCTCGAGATCGTCCGCCGCGGCCGCGCCGATATGCGCCACGGCTCCCGCCGCGCAGTCATAGATGCGGTTATAGCCGAGCCTGCCCTGCAAGAACAGGCCGACGGCCACCTCGTTCGCGGCGCTCATGACGCAGGGCGCCGTGCCGCCGGTGCGGGCGGCGTCCACCGCAAGGCGCAGGCAGGGGAAGTTTTCAAGGTCTGGCTGCTCGAAGCTCAGCTCCCTGAGCTTGAAGAGATCCAGCTCCCCGAACATCGACGGCAGCCGCTCCGGATAGGTCAGCGCGAGCTGGATGGGCAGCCCCATGTCCGGCACGCCGAGCTGCGCTATCACCGTGCCGTCCACGAGCTCCACCATAGAGTGTATGACACTCTGCGGATGGATTACCACCTGTATATCCTCCGGCGTGACGCCGAAAAGGTGCATCGCCTCTATAAATTCAAGACCCTTGTTCATGAGCGTCGAGCTGTCCACGGATATCTTCGCGCCCATCCTCCAGTTCGGGTGCTTCACCGCCTGCTCCGGGGTGACGTCCTCGAGCGCGGCTCTCTTCCGGCCGCGGAACGGGCCGCCGGAGCCGGTGAGCAGTATTTTGCGCAGCTCGCCGGGGCGTCTGCCCATGAGGCACTGGAAGATCGCGGAGTGCTCGGAATCGACCGGGACTATCTCCGCGCCCGTCTCGGCGGCGCGCCTGACGACGATATCGCCCGCGCAGACCAGCGTCTCCTTATTGGCGAGCGCTATTCGCTTTTTCGCCTCTATCGCGGCGAGCGTCGGCCGCAGGCCGACAGAGCCGGACACCGCCGTGACGACGCAGTCCGCGCTTTGCAGCGTGGCGGCCTCCAGAAGCCCCTCCATGCCGGAGCCGACGCGGATATCCGTGTCCGCCACGGCTATTTTAAACAGCTTCGCGGCCTGCTCGTCGTACACCGCGGCAAATTCCGGGCGAAGCTTCCTCGCCTGCCGCTCGAGCAGATCGATCTGCCTGTTCGCCGTCAGCGCGGCGACCCTTATCCCGGTGTGCTCCGCCGCGGCGGCGGTCTGCCGGCCTATGGAGCCGGTGCAGCCGAGTATTGAAACAGCGTTAACCATTATTTTCCCTCTTAATCTTCAGGCCTTGCAGGCAGACCTTGTGCTCATCGCTCACGCGACAGCTCTCCCGCGCCTTCTGTATGGCCTTGTTGTGCGTCCACACGGCGAGCCGCCGCCCCTCGATATAGGGCAGCGTCGCGTCGTACTGCTTTGCGAGCGCCGTGGCAAAATACCAGGCGATCATCATGTTCACATAGTACTCGTCGGAGCGCAGCGGCGCGACGAGCGCGGGGTACTCCGGCGAGAAGTCCCCGTCGAGATAGTGGCTCATCAGCAGCCCTATTGCAAAGCGCTGCGTATAGGTCTCGCCGGAGCCGAGCCAGTCCTTTATTTTTCCCACGAGCTCCGCCCGGTGCTTTCTGAAGACCCTCGGGCTCATCATATCGCAGGTGGCCCAGTTGTCCACATAGGGCAGGAAGCGCTCGAGCGCGGCGACGCAGGCGCCGTAATCGTCTGTCTGCTCGATGAAAAAGGCGTGGAGATTGTTCTCCTCGTAGTATTCGTGGGGCAGGCTGTCCATGAAGCTCTCGCGCTCGGGCGAGGCGTACAGCTCCCTTGCGAGCTTTCTCAGCTGCGGCGTGCGCACGCCGATTATCCTTGCGGCGGCAAGCGTGGGCGTGAGCTTTGCGCAAAAGGCGGCGTAGTCCGCGTCCCGCAGGTCAAAGAGCCTTCGCTGAAAGCCGGTCATAGGCTCTTTATCTCCCCGAAGCGCCTGTCGCGGCGGCGGTACTCGGCAATGGCGGCGTCGAGCTCCGCCGTGCCGAAATCCGGCCAGAGCACGTCCGAAAAATAGAACTCCGCATAGGCGCACTGCCAGAGCAGGAAGTTGGAGATGCGCTGCTCTCCGCCGGGGCGGATGAGCAGGTCGGGGTCGGGGATGCCGGCGGAGTACAGGTAGCCGCCGAAGCGCTCCTCGGTCAGCCCGCCGTCCGCGCGCTGCGCGGCATAGTCCTCCGCGTACAGCCGCGCGGCACGGACTATCTCGTCGCGCCCGCCGTAATTGAGGCAGATGTTCGCCTGAAAGCCCTCGTAGCCCTCGGATATCTCGTTGGTTCTCCGCACGAGCTTTTGCAGCTCGGGCGAGAGACCCTCCACCTCGCCGAAGATGCGCATTTTTATCCTGTCGCGCGCCATGGTGTCTACCGCCTCGTGCAGATATTTGTCCAGCAGGCGCATGATGGTCTTCACCTCGTCCTCCGGACGTCTCCAGTTCTCGGTGGAAAAGGCGTACACCGTCAGGTATTCCACGCCTATGTCGCGGCAGTAGGTGGCTATCCTCCTGAAATTTTCCGAGCCGGCGGCATGGCCGGCGGTGCGGGGCAGGCCGCGCTTTTTGGCCCAGCGCCCGTTGCCATCAAGAATAATGGCAATATGGCGGGGGAGGCCGGATGTCTCCCGCTCCCCCGCCGTATCATCTTTCCTTTTTGCGCCCATTATATCTCCGTGAGCTGTTTTTCCTTCTTCTCGGAGATCTTGTCGATCTCCTTGATGAAGTCGTCCGTCAGCTTCTGGATGTCCTTTTCGGCGATCTTGTAGTCGTCCTCGGTGAGCTCGGAGGCCTTCTGCTGCTTCTTGAACTTCTCAATGGCGTCGCGGCGGATATTGCGGATGGCAATCTTGCTCTCCTCGCCGTATTTCTTCGTCTGCTTGGCCAGCTCCTTACGGCGCTCCTCGGTGAGCGGCGGGAAGACGAGGCGGAGCATACGCCCGTCGTTCTGAGGGTTGATGCCGAGGTCGGAGGAGAGGATGGCCCGCTCTATGCCCTTGAGCACGGACGCGTCCCAGGGCTGGATGAGCAGGGTGCGCGGGTCGGGCGTGGCGACGGAGGCCACCTGCTGTATCGGAGTGGGAGAGCCGTAGTAGTCTACCTGGATCTGATCAAGGACGGATGCGTTCGCCCGGCCGGCGCGGATCGTCGCGAGCTGCGTTTCAAGCGCCTCGCAGGTCTTTTTCATTTTGTTCTCGAATTCTTTGTAGTCAGACATGTTCTTACCTCCGGTGTGTTATTGTTATCGTTGTTCTCTCAGCTCACAGTCGTGCCTAGCTTTTCCCCGGCGAGCACGCGGCCGATATTCTCCGGCTCGGCCAGCGCGAAAACGGTCACGGGGATGCGGTTGTCCATCGCAAGACCCGTCGCGGTGGTGTCCATCACGGCCAGATGCCGGGCTATGACCTCGTCGTAGCTTATGCTGTCGAACTTCACGGCGCCCGCGTCCTCCCGCGGGTCGGCGCTGTATACCCCGTCGATGTTCTTTGCGAGCAGTATCGCGTCGGCGTGTATCTCGGCGGCTCTCAGGACGGCGGCCGTATCGGTCGAGAAAAACGGCTGTCCCGTGCCGCAGGCGAAGAGGACGATGCTCCCGCGCTCCAGATATTCGATGCTCCTTCTGGTGTCGTAGCGCTCACCCACGCCCTGGATATCCACGGCGGTCATGACCCGCGCGTCCGCGCCGAGCTGCTTGAACACATCGGCCACGGCCAGACAGTTCATCGCGGTGGCGAGCATCCCCATCCTGTCCGCGCTGACGCGCTCCACCTTGCCCGCGCCGTCCTTGACGCCGCGCCAGAAGTTCCCGCCGCCGATGACGATACCTATCTGCGCGCCCATGCGCGCGCATTTTATTATTTCCGCGCAGACGTCCGAGACGAGGTCGAAATCGAAGCCGGTCTTTTTCTCCCCGGCGAGCGCCTCTCCGCTTATCTTGACGAGTACGCGTTTATATACCGCTTTCATAGGACATCTCTCCTCAAATATCAAGTATACCCATGATAACTATGCCTATAATTATCAGGGCTATGGACATGTAGTGCTTCACGGACAGCTTTTCCTTGAGGAATATCCTGCCCCATATGACGGAGGCCGCGCAGTAGGACGAGATTATGGGCGCGGCGAAGGCCACATGCGCCGTGTCCGCGAGCGCGTATATATAGAAGAACTGCCCCGCGGTCTCGAAAATCGCGCCGGTATACTTCGGCGCCTCCTGCCTTATGACAAGCTTCTGCTTCTTTATGCCGAGCACATAGACCGCGCAGAAGAGACCCATCGCAAAGAAGGTCAGCTCATAGGCGACGTTCGCCGAGTCCTCGTTGAGCGTCTCGAGCACCCTTGCGTCGGCGAAGGTGCCGAGCGCGTCGAGCAGGCAGTATATCACCGGGATGGTTATGGCGACCCAGCTCTTGGCGTAGCGGCGGTTCGAGGCGTCCTGCCTTGCGCGGCGCAGCTCCTCGTCCTCTCTCGACTCGGTTATGCCGAGCGCGATGACGCCCGCGCAGACCAGCGCCACGGCCACGAGCGCGAGCGGCGGCAGCTCGTCGCTTATTCCGGCTGTCGCGAAGGTCAGCACGGCGACTATCGCGCCGGAGCTGTTGCAGATGGGCGAGGAAATGGACAGCTCAATATACCTCAGCCCCAGATAGCCCGCCGCCATCGACAAAATATACAGCAGCGACACCGGCAGATAGGTCAGGATAATGCCGAAGCTTATCTCAACGCCGCCGATAAATATCTCATACGCCGCGTGCAGGCCCATTACGACGCCCACCGCCGTCACCATCTTCAGGTGACTGTACCTGTCCTTTTCATCCTGACAGCCGAGCTTGGAGAACAGGTCGGACCCGCTCCAGCAGAAAAGCGCTATGAGCGCAAACCAGAACCACATCGAAAAAACGCACACCCTCATAATTTATTCCCGTTGATTTTACCACAGCATATCCTTTTTGACAATTCCCAAATGACAAATTGTGCCCGCCGGGCGCGGTACAATGTCTCCATGAAAGTTATCTACATAGACTCGCTCTTCTTCATGAATCTCGTCACGGACTATCTTCTCGTGCTGGCCGCGGCGAGGATAAGCGGCCTCGCGCTCAAAAGAATCAGATACGCCCTGGCGGCGCTGTTCGGCGCCGCCTATTCCGTCGCGGTGTTTCTGCCGGGGCTGGGCTTCCTGTCGGGAGCCGTGTGGAAGCTCGTCTTCGGGCTCGCCGTGGGGCTTATCGCCTTCGCGCCGGAGCGAAGGCCCCTGCGCTGCGTGGCGGTGTTCATGGCGGTGTCCGCCGCCTTCGGAGGCGCGCTCTGGGCGCTGAGCATGGCCGGAGGCGGCCTCGGCGACGGGAGGACGCAGATGTCCATGAAGCCGCTGCTCGCGTCCTTCACCCTGTGCTACGCCGCCGGGAACCTGATATTCAGGTGCAGGGGGCTGCTCATGGACAAACGCCGCGTCTCGGTGCGCCTGAGCTTTCTCGGGCGCGAGGCCGTCTTCATCGCCCTCGCCGACACCGGCAACGTCCTGTCCGACCCCATCTCCGGCGCGCCGGTCATGGTGGTCTGCCCGCACGCCCTGCGCCCGGTGTTCCGCGACTACATCTGCCTTTTCTCGGAGCTGGAGGCGGTGGAGACGGTGGAGTGCGCGCAGCAGATACCCGAGCTGCGCGGCAGGCTCCGGCTCATCCCGTATTCCGCCGTGGGCTCGGCAGGGCTGCTGCCCGTCTTCCGTGCGGATAAGATAAGTCTGGACGGGGCGGAGAGCTCCGCCCTTCTCATCGCCGTGTCCCAAAACGCCGCCGGGGACGGCTTCGAGGCGATAATCAGCGCGGCGAGCTTGTCCGTACAGGGGGGCTGTTGAATGTTATGTAAACCGCAGATCTTTTTTCTCCGCGAACGTATCCTCTCGATACTCGGGATAGCGCCGCCGCCGGTTTTTTACATCGGCGGCAGCGACACGCTGCCGCCGCCGCTGGGAAAGGCCGAGGAGGAGCAGGCGATAGCCGGGCTGGAGGCGAAAGACGAGGCGGCGCGAAGGCTGCTCATCGAGCACAACCTGCGTCTGGTGGTGTATATCTCCAAGCGCTTCGAGAACACCGGCATAAACATTGAGGACCTGATATCGATAGGCACGATAGGGCTGATAAAGGCCGTGAACACCTTTAAATCCGGCAAGAATATAAAGCTCGCGACCTATGCCTCGCGCTGCATCGAAAACGAGATACTGATGCATCTGCGCAAGATAAGCGCCCAGCGCACGGAGGTCAGCTTCGACGAGCCGCTGAACACCGACTGGGACGGCAACGAGCTGCTGCTCTCCGACATTCTCGGCACGGACGACGACGAGGTCTGCCGCCCGCTCGAGGACGACGCCGACCGCCAGATGCTCATGGAGGCCATCTCCACGCTCGGCAAGCGCGAGCAGCGCATCATCCTCATGCGCTTCGGCCTGCCGAGCGGGAAGGAATACACCCAAAAGGAGGTGGCGGATATCATGGGCATCTCGCAGAGCTATATCAGCCGCCTTGAAAAGCGGATAATCGACACGCTCAGAAAGGAGATGCTGCGGCGGCTGCAATGCTGAAACGGCTTGTCAAACTGCGCGCGGACGGGTATAATACAGCCATCTCCGACAAGGGGGCAAGGGCATGGATATTTTTGATCTCATCGGGCCGGTAATGGTCGGCCCCTCAAGCTCGCATACGGCGGGCGCGGCGCGCATCGGCCTCGTCGCGCGAAAGCTGCTCGACGAGACGCCCGTGAATGTTGACGTGTATCTCCACGGCTCCTTCGCCGCCACCGGCCGCGGCCACGGCACCGACAGGGCGCTCATCGCGGGCATACTCGGCCTCAGGCCGGACGACGGGCGCATCCCGGAGAGCTTCGAGCTCGCGCGGGAGCGCGGCCTCTTCTTCACCTTCGGTGAAAAGCAGCTGCGCGGCGCGCACCCGAACAGCGTGCTGCTGGAGCTGACGGGCGAGAGCGGGAAAAAGCTCTCCGTGATAGGCGCGTCCATCGGCGGCGGGCGGATACAGGTGCGGCGGCTCGGCAGCATGCCGCTCTGCTTTTCCGCCGAGCAGCCGACGCTGATAGTCAGAAACGAGGATCAGCCGGGCAGCGTGGCGGACGTGTCCAGGGTGCTGGCGGAGCTCGGGATAAACATCGCCACCTTTCAGGTCAACCGCAGCTCCCGCGGCGGCGAGGCGATAATGGTGATAGAATGCGACGCGCCCATAGGGCGGGAGACGGTGGCGCGCATACGGCGCATACCCGGCATCCTGGACGCGGTCTGCATCGATCCGGACTGAGAGAGGGGCGGGGATATGGCGATATTCGATTCAGTGGCGGAGCTTTTGAGCGGCGGCGAGGCGCTCGGTCTCCCGCTGTGGGAGGCCGTTTTGCGCGCCTCCGCAAAGGAGTGCGGCATCAGCGCCGAGACCTCGTGGGAGAAGATGGCCGCCCGGCTCGACGCGATGCGTCAGGCCGACGCGTCATATGAGCCGGGGGCGCGCTCGCGCAGCGGCCTGTCCGGCGGGGACGGGGAGAAAATGCGCCGGCAATATGAAGCCGGCCGCTCGATAAGCGGGGAATTCATCGGCGAGATACTCTCCGGCGCGCTGCGCATGGGCGAGTGCAACGCCTGTATGCACCGCATCGTCGCCGCGCCGACGGCGGGCGCCTGCGGCGTCATCCCGGCGGTGCTGCTGCCCTACGCGCGGCGCTTCGGCACGGCGGACGGCGAGCTTATAAAAGCGCTGTACGTCGCGGCGGGCTTCGGCGCGGTGATAGCCAACCGCGCCTCCATCTCCGGCGCGGAGGCCGGCTGTCAGGCGGAGATAGGCTCTGCCGCCGCCATGGCCGCCGCCGCGCTGGTGTTTCTGCACGGCGGGGACGGCGCGCAGATGGCCAACGCCCTCGCGATAGCGCTCAAAAACATGATGGGGCTCGTGTGCGACCCCGTGGCGGGGCTGGTCGAGGTCCCCTGCGTCAAGCGCAACGCCGCCGGCGCGATGAACGCGCTCTCCGCCGCCGAGATGGCGCTCGCCGGGATAAGCTCCCGCGTCCCGCCCGACGAGGTGATAGACGCGATGCGCGCCGTGGGCGATTCCATGCCCGCCTCCCTGCGCGAGACCGGCGAGGGCGGCGTCGCCGCAAGCCCGAGCGCAGTGAGATTTCACGATGATTTCTTCGGAAAGCGGGGCTGAGCCCCGGCCTTGTGCCTCCGGGCGTGCTTCTGCGAAAAAAGAGCCCTGCGGAAATGGCCGGGGGTCATAAGAAAGTAATATTGCTTTTTGCAGGAACGGCATGGCTTCGGTCATGCCGTTTCCTGTTTCATCAGTTCTTCCACGGGGATAAAGCCCACAAGGTCATAGGAGATGCGGATGCCCTGTCTGCGCTTCCCGCTGCTCTTGTCAGGCGCTTCGATGTAGATGCCTTTGACAAGCTCCCGCAAGGCGTAGGGGGTCATTTCCTGCAAATCCTCGTATTTGTGTACCCGCTGGATGAACTGCTCCAAATTTTCAATCTGTCGTTCCTGTACTTCGATTTCCTGCTGCAAGGTCTGGATTTCCACTTTAAGCTGCGCCTGCTCGTCCTCATAGGTCTTGCTCATCAGTGCAAACCGTTCATCAGAGAGTTTCCCGGCCACATTATCCTCATAGATACGGATGAACAGCCGGTCAAGTTCCCCAAGACGGCGTTCTGCCTGTGCCAGACGCTTCTTGTGTCCCCGGACAGCTTCTTCGCTGGACAGCCGGAGTCTATGCTCCATTACTGTCCGAAAATGGGCTTCATGCCGGGTTACATAGGAGATAACCGTTTTCATGTGCATCCAGACCAATTCTTCCAGTACAACCGCCCGGATGAAGTGAGCTGAACAGGTTCCCGTGTTGCTGCGGTAGCTGGCACATACAAAATGGTCTTGCCGCTTCTCAAAGTAGTTGGTGGTGCAGTAGCGCATTTTGGCCCCGCAGTCAGCGCAGTAAACCATGCCGGAGAACAGACTGCTCTTTCCGGTTTTTGTCCTTCGGTGGCGCTGCTTGCGGATCTCCTGCACCTTGTCAAAGACTTCCTGCTCAATGATAGCCGGATGGGTGTTGTAGAATACCGCCCGCTTCTCAATGGGTGTTTCCCGCTGCTTCTTGTCCCAGATGGAGTTGGTGTAGGTCTTGAAGTTAACCGTACAGCCCGTGTATTCCCGCCGTTCCAAAATGTGAACAACGGTATTGGGGTTCCAGTGGTACGGATCAGCGGTTTCAGGGCTTGGGGTGTTAATGCCTTCTCTCCGCTTATAGGCAGTAGGATTGAGCACCTGTTCCGCCTGCAAGAGTTTGGCGATCTGCATCGGCCCCCGGCCTTCCATACACAGATTGAAGATGCGCTTGACCACAGGAGCGGCTGCTTCGTCCACGACCCACTTTGTTCGATCCTCCGGGTCTTTGCGGTAGCCAAAGGGGACATTGGTTGTCAGTGGAATGCCCTGCTCGCCCTTGGCCTTCTGTACCGCACGGATTTTGCGGCTGGTATCCTTGGCAAAAAACTCATTGAACCAGTTTTTGATTCCTGCAACATCGTTGTCGGTGCTGTTGGGGTCAATGGTGTCAAAGTGGTCGTTGATGGCGATATAGCGCACACCATATTTCGGAAAAGTGAAGTTAATATACAAGCCCGTCAGCGAGGAATTTCGCCCCAGACGGGACAGGTCTGCTTGTGTGAGAAAAAGACTAAAAAATATAAGCTTCAGAGGAAGTCCCAGAGCGCGAATTTTGGGACTTCCTCTGTACTTTTTTTATGTAGTTTCATAGGCATCGCCGAACACATCGCTGAACTTCCAGTGGATTTCAATATGCTTATCTGCAAACACATAGATTGCTTTTACAAAGGCGTGAGCTGATTCATGGGTCAATGTCGTTTCGCCGAAAAAACTATTGCAAGACGTTTCAAAGGCTGTCTCGTGCTGTGAATTTGTCGCTTCCAGCTCGGCAATTGCGGCCTCCAATGCGGTGCTTTCTGCGGCTGTGGTGGCCAGCGTTTCATCAATAGCGGTCTTCTGCTCAAGATAACAATTCTTTGCTATCTCGCCGCCCGTGTACTGCTCATAGAGCTTCAGCTTCAACTTCTTTCGCTTCTCGGATTGTGATTGAAGGCTGGACAACAGCGATAGCTTTTCATCGATGGATGTTTTCTTCCGGCGTTGCATTTCTTTTGATGACGGCTGCTTGCAAACCGCCGCCTGAAGTATCATAGAAATCGCATTAAATACGACTTTCTCCAGCTCTTTAGACAAGCACACAATTCCTCGTGGGCAAAGGCTGTTTGGGTCTGTCTTTGGATAAGGGCAATAAAAGCCTTTGCGCCGCTTATCATAAGTCATGGCTCTGCCACAGTTGCCGCAGCGCACCAGAGAGCGAAGCGGGTACATAGAGGCATTGAGAGAGTCAGCGTTCCTGGCCTGCTTCTGCTTGCGGATGATAGCCTGCGCCTTGTCGAAGTCGTCCTTGGAGACAATCGCCTCGTGCATATTCTCGGCAACAATCCAGTCCTCCGGCAGTTGCTTTTTCACTTGCTTGCTGAGAGGAACAACAGTTTTGCTGACATGACCTACCGTTGCACCGGTGTAGGTGAGCTTCGTCAAAATATTGTATACGGCGGTGTAACTCCATAACAGCTTATTCGATGAATTGCCAAACTTTTCGGTGCCGGGATGATTTGCAACAAAATACTGTGACGGAGTAGGTACACCCTCGATGTTAAGCTGTTTGGCGATATCCGTGACCTTTGTACCTGCGATAGCCAAGTCAAATATCCGACGCACAACTTGAGCTGCTTCCGGGTCAACAGCAAGCTTGTTTCGTACCTTGGGATGAAGCACATAGCCGTATGGCGCATAGCTGCCGACATACTTGCCCTGTTTCATCATTTGGATTTTTGCGGTGGTTGTTTTCACAGATAAGTCCTTGCTGTAAGCGGCATAAACAATGTTTCGCATGACCACATCCAGGCCGCCGGTCGTGCCCTTATAATCATCGCTGTCGTAGTTGTCGTTGATCGAAATGAACCGGACGCCAAGGAACGGAAACAGGCATTCAAGGCAGTCGCCAATCTCAATGTAGTCTCTGGAAAACCGTGAAAAGTCCTTTACACAAATAAGATTGTACTTGCCCTTTTTGACCTCCGCCATCAGTTCCGTAAAGGCGGGACGGTTGGTGTTCGTGCCGGTGAAGCCGTCATCACAGAACTCCGTCCTATGAAAACCGGACAACTCCGTGTGCTTATCAAGATAACGATTTATCAGACTGCGCTGGTTAACAATGCTGTCACTCTCGGTTTTGCCATAGCCGGTATCCTCATCTGCCATGGAGAGGCGAATATAGATGGCGATGTTGTATTCTTTCACGCCGATTCCTCCCCACAGATTTTTTGAAGGTACTCGCCCGTCAAGACGAATACATCATGGTATTTCATAAAGAGCTCAACACTGCCGTCCTCATAGATTGCAATATGGTCGATGGCCATATCTGTAAGTTCCTTTGTAAGCTCCTTGGTTTCCTGTAAACCTTTGAGTAAGCTGATCCACTTGTTATCAGAGGAAAGGGTCTCGGCGTAGCTGTTTCGCCTTTGGACAAGCTCGTCCAACTGCCGATTCAGCATTTCCCATTGCTCATCATAGGTGCTCTTTGCGAACTGGTACTCTTCTTCGTTCAGTATCCCGTCCGCGAAATCCTCATACAAGCGGGTACGCTTGCTGCCTACGCCGCGCAGCTTTAAGTTGACGCTGTTAATGGCGTAGCTCATTTTTGCGCGTAGCTTCTTGTCTGCCTCGTTATCACGC
>JAYFNM010000066.1:0-25353 GCA_034933465.1 Oscillospiraceae bacterium
CCGGATTCCCCACCCACCTGTAATCCTGAGCGCTGCGAAGGATCTTCCCCCCCAACTCTGTCATCCTGAGCGCAGCGAAGGATCTTTTCCCCCGTAAAAAAGGCGTACGAAGCGTATATCCCTCGCCGCGCGCCAACAAACAGCTCGTTCCCCGCAAACAGGCGCGGTGCCCCCGTCCCCCGCAGGGGCGCGCCCGCCTGTGCGCCCGCTCGTCCACCGCCGGACTCCCCCCACCTGTCATCCTGAGCGCAGCGAAGGATCTTTCCCCCCGTCCTGCCGTCAATGTTTTAGTTCTGTTTAACCTTACCACATTTTGCCCGTTTTGTCAAGTGTAATCTCATGTTTAAGTTGACAAATATTCGGTTAAAGTTTATTCTGTACCTGTAAACCCTTGCGTATCAATGAAAACAGGAGGCGCACCATGTCCGATCCGATATTTTACGACCGGAAGATCTTTGCCGCGAATCTCCGGCGGCTGATGGATGAAAACCGCGAAAGGCAGGCGGATATAGCGCGGCTGCTGGATGTGAGCAAGTCCACGGTTTCGGCCTATTGCGGCGGCGAGCAGATGCCCCGCATGGACAAGATAGAGCAGCTCGCGCACCACTACCGCGTCCCCCGCTCCGCGCTCATCGAAAGCGCCGCGGCCGCCCCGGCGCGGCGCGAGCCGGGTTCGCCCGTGCTGCCCGTATATAACGCGCTCAACGAGTCCGGCCAGAGCGAGCTTGTCCGCTACGGGCGCTATCTCGCGCAGCAGCCGGAATACAAGGCCGCGCAGCCTCAGGGGCGCGTGGAGTATATCAAGCACTATCTTGTTCCCGCCGCGGCGGGCTACGCCTCCCCCATAGAGGGCGAGGATTTCGAGCTCGTGCCGAAGACGGCGGACACGCCTCTGGGGGCAGACTTCTGTATCAGTATCGCCGGCGACAGCATGGAGCCGTATATCCACGACGGCAGCCTTGTCTATGTCCGGCGGGACACGCCTCTGCGCGAGTTCGACGTGGGCGTCTTCTTTGTAGATGGGGATGTGTTCTGCAAGCAGTGGTGTGTGGACTATGTGGGCACTCTGCATCTGCTCTCGGCCAATCCCGCGCGGCGCGACGCGAACATCGCCATCGCGCGCGACAGCGGCCGCAGCTGCGTGTGCTTCGGCAAGGTTCTCCTCCCCGAGCGCCTTCCCCAGCCCAGCTATCGCTGACCCCCGGCTCTCATCCCCCCAAAGCCCTCGCTCCCCCAGCCCTCCGTCCCCCCAACACCCTGCCATCCCTCCATACCCCCCCAGCCCTCCAATGACCAGTCATCCACCCCAACACCCTGCCAGCCCTCCGCAACCCGTCATTCCCCCAACACCCTGCCAGCCCTTCACAACCCGTCATTCCCCCATACCATGTCATTCTGAGTGAAGCGAAGAATCTTCCCCTCCTCGTGCCATCCCCCCCGCCTCTCTCCCGGTCGCCGCGTTCCCGCGGCGACTTTTTTGCATCTATCGCACAAAAAATCGATTTTGTTTTGTGAAATATTCGTATTGCGCAAAAATTTCCGGTCTGTTATGATAAAAATGGATTTATATTTTCTGTGTTGTGTAGATAGGAGGCGCATCGACCATGCGTGGAAGGCCATTCGATCTGAAATCGTTTCTTGACATAGCGCAGTGGGAAAAGGTGCAGGACGAGCTGGCCAAGCTCACCGGCACCGCCATTATAACGATCGACTTCAAGGGCAACCCCATAACGAAGCACAGCAGCCGGACGGATTTTTGCAGCGTCATCCGCGAGAACCCCGTCTCGCGCAAGCGCTGCTATCGCTGCGACGCGCTGGCCGGGCTGGAGGCGGTGCGTCTCGGGCGGCCGTATATATATCTGTGCCACTGCGGCATCGTGGACGTGGCCGTCCCCGTGCAGGTGGGGGACAGATATCTCGGCGCGGTGATGTTCGGCGAGGTGCGTCTCCCGAACGGGGACGCGGACGCGAAGGTCGAGCGGCTTGTCAGCGAGATAAGCTCCTTTCAGGCCGAGAGCGACACCGCCCGGCAGGACCTGTACGAGATGTATGAGCGTCTGCCCGAGCTCGAGTATAAGCGCATCGTCGAGATAGCGGATACTATCAGCACGATAATAAACTACATTGTGGACCGCGCCGTCAACAGCGATAACGCGGCTCTGGCCTATGAGTATCTGCTGCGCTCCGGCGACACGCAGGAGATACAGGAGCTGCACGAGCCCGCCCCGGCGCTCCTCCCAGACGACGACGCGGAGCTGTCCAAGAGCAGCCCCGTGTATCCCGCCGTCACCTATGTTGAGACGCACCGGCGCGAGATGGTGACCATGAACGACATGGCGACGCTCTGTCATCTCAGCCCGAGCTATTTTTCCCGCCTTTTCCGCCGCGAGCTGAATGAGAATTTTATCAATTATGTAAACCGGCGTAAGGTGCAGTGGGCCAAGGAGCGCCTGCGCTCCGGCAACGACAGCGTGACTCAGATCGCCTCCGACCTCGGTTATATGGACTCGAGCTATTTCATAAATGTCTTCAAGAAATTCGAGGGTATAACCCCCCTGGTCTACCGCCAGTACCGCTATAAATAGTCTCCTTCCCCCTCCCCGCCCCCTGCTCCGTGATTATGTAAACCATATTGTCCTTGAAGACACGTTCACCCCCCCGTAGGGGCGACCCTATGTGTTCGCCCGCCCGTCCCCCTCCGCGCCGCCCCCCTGCATCATGATTATGTAAACCTCATCGTGCTTAAAGTCACGTTTACCCCCCGTAGGGGCGCCCCCATGTGGTCGCCCGCCCGTCTCCCCCTCCGCGCCCCGCCTCCCGCGTCTTGATTATGTAAACCGCATCGAGCTTAAAGACACGTTCGCCCCCCGTCTCCCCCCTCCCCCGCAGAGACCGCCCCGCCGGTCGTTCCGCCCCGCACGGCAACCCTCCCCCAATGTCATCCTGAGCGCAGCGAAGGATCTTTTCCCCCACCCCGCGGATTCGCCGCGTCGAGAAGGATTCTTCGCCCTTTCGCCTCAGAATGACAGAACGGACGAGAGCCCGGCGCAGCTCGATACCTGTACGAAACCCCGCCGTCCTCCGGGCCGGTTTTGCCCTGCAAAAAAGTCAGCCCCCGCCGATTCCGGCAGGGGCTGATTAAATATCGGTTTATTCAGGCTCTGGCGCTGTCCATCCAGTTGGCCAGCTTCTTCTCGTCCACGCCGAGACCGCTGGACACGAAAGCCACCAGCTCGTTAAGGTTGAGGGAGTTGAGGCGCTCATAGTTGGTGACGCGCGACTTCGGCGCTGTCTCCAGCTTGCGGCCCTCTATATATCCGCAATCATAGCACATATACATATCTATCTTTCTGTGACTGTCAAGAACCATCTCATGTCCGCAGCGAGGGCATTTCATAATCTTTACCTCCAAAAACATGTTCACGGCCGGATCCGCGCCCGCCGGAAATATCTATTAGTTATTTAACTTACGATAAGAATATACCATGCGTCGTAAAGATTGTCAATAAAATATCGCTAAAAATTTGTCACAATTCGTCGCGCTTTTTCCTGCTGTTTTCACGCGCGCTTTATGCACAATGACAGGCGAAACTATGGGCTGGACATTTTCCCCGCCGCGGTTTAAGATATTCAAAAAGCAATAAAGGAGCGGGACTATGCGCTATATTGAAGTGACGGTGGACACCCCGGCCGACGAGCTCGACCTGCGCTGCGAGCAGATGAACGCCATGGGCGCGGGCGGCTTCGTCATAGAGAACGAGGCCGATTTCCAGAGCTTTCTGGCAAACAACCGCCAGTACTGGGACTATGTGGACGACGAGCTCGAGCGGAGCTTTGCGGGCGTCAGCCGGATAAAATGCTATCTGACCGACGACGAGGCCGGCCTGAACACGCTCGCGCGCATCCGCGCGGCCTACGGCGCCGTCGGCACGGCCTATGTCGCCGACAGCGACTGGGAGAACAACTGGCGGCAGTATTACAAGCCCATCGAGACCGGGAAAAAGCTCGTCGTCGTCCCTGAGTGGGAAGAGATACCGGAGGACGGACGTCTCCCCCTGCGCCTCGACCCGGGTCTCATCTTCGGCACCGGCAGCCACGCGACGACGCGCATGTGCCTTGAGGCGCTGGAGGACTGTGCCGCGCCCGGAAAGCTCGTGCTCGACCTCGGCTGCGGCAGCGGTATCCTCGGCATAGGCGCGCTGGTGCTCGGCGCGGACAGCTGCCTCGGCTGCGATATCGACCCGAAGGCGCCGGACGTCGTCATGTCCAACGCCGCGCTCAACTCTATCGGCGCGGACAGGCTCGCCGCGCGCGCCGGAGATATCATCGCGGACGCCGCGCTCCGCGCCGAGTTCGGCGGGGGCTACGGTATAGTGCTCGCAAACATCGTCTCGGACGTGATAATCCCGCTGTCGGCCTATGTGCCCGGCTTCATGGCGTCCGACGGCGTGTTCATCACCTCCGGCATCATCGAGGGCCGGCAGGACGAGGTGCGCCGCGCGATAGAGGAAAACGGCCTGCGCGTCACCGGCCACCGCAGTATGGACGAGTGGCACTGCTACACGGCCGTAAAGGCGTAAAAAGCGCAAAAAACCTGTCGTTCTCCGGCTCTCCGGCCAGAGAACGACAGGTTTTTTATTGCAGGCTCACAGGCGCCGCGCGCCTTATGTCAGCCGTAGATATCGTTCGTATCCATCAGCGCCACGGTGACCTCGAAGGTCTTGCCGTCGCGCCAGATGGTAAAGCTCATGGTATCCCCGACCTTGAGGGCGTTTTTCATGTCGTTTATCTCCGCCGTGGTGGTGACGGCGACATGGTTCACCTCGGTGATGATATCGCCCGCCTTTATGCCCTGCTTCTCCGCGTCCGAGCCCTCCACGACGGCGGAGACGTACAGCCCTTCGGGCAGCTCGTAGTGAGAGGCGGCGTTCTCGGGTATCGCGCCCACGGTTATGCCGATGGAGCTGCGCCCTCTGACCTCGCCGTCGGTGCAGAGCGCGTTCACCACGTTCTGCGCGGTGGCGGACGGTATGGCGAAGCCTATGCCCTCTATGCTCGAATAGGAGGACATCATCTTCATGTTCGTGACGCCCACCACCTGGCCGTACATATTGAACAGCGCGCCGCCGGAGTTGCCCTCGTTGAGGGCGGTGTTGGTCTGCAACAGGGTCATGCTGTGGCCGTTATAGTTGATGCCGCGCTCTATGGCGGAGATTATCCCGTCGGTGAGCGTGGAGCGGAACGCCTCGCCCAGTGGGGGGCCTATCGCGGCGACCCTGTCGCCCACGGCGAGGTTCCCGCTCTCGCCGAACGCCGCCGCCGTGAGGCCGGAGGCCTCTATCTTCAGCACTGCGATATCGCTCAGCGCGTCCGCGCCGACCAGCTTCGCCTCGTACACGGTGTCGTCGGAGAGGGTGACGGTCGCGCTGTCGCTGCCGTCTATGACATGGGTGTTCGTGAGTATCAGTCCGTCCTCAGACAGGACGACGCCCGTGCCCCAGTTATAGCCGCTCGCTCCGTCGGCATAGGCGGAGATGGCCACGATGGAGTCGGCGCAGTTTTTGTATATCTCCTGCAAGGTCAGCTCGCTGTCCCCTGCCGGGGCAAGGCTCAGCTTGAAATCTACCGGCAGCCCGGCGCGCGGGATATTGATCTCGGTCGTGTCGGTCTGGGTGGTCTTATAATAGTTTTCAAAAAACTCCTGCCAGTCGTCCGGGAGCTGCTCGCTCTCTCCGGCGTCCGGCTGGACCGTCTCCGCGGTGGAGCCCGAAAAGGCCATGGAGCTCGCCATTATCAGGATGACGACAAGGGCGACAAGCCCGGCTATCCTCCACGGGGTCAGCCCCTTTTTCTTCTGCTGCCGCGGCGCGGGCAGCGCCGCGATCTCAGCCGCGAGCGGATCATACCAGCTCTCGGTGTTGTACCAGTCGTTATTGCTCATATTTTTCCCTCTCTTTTTCCGAAATGACCGCCGCGCGGCCGGGTTCGTCTGTAGGCAGCCGTCACTCGGCGAGGGGCAGAGTGAACACGAACTCGGTCATTCCGTCCTCGCTGCGCACGGCGATATCCTCGTCATGGCTGTTTATTATCGTCTTGACCAGGTACAGCCCGAGGCCGACGCCGTCCTTATCCATGCTTCGCGAGCGGTCCGATTTGTGGAAGCGGTCGAAAATGAAGGGCAGGTCGTCCGGCGGGATGGTCTCGCCGAAGTCCTTGACCGAGACATAGGCCTTGCCGTTGTCCTTGTACAGGCGCAGTATCAGGCAGCTTCCGGGAGTGGCGAATTTCACGGCGTTGTCGAGCAGGTTGTAGATGACCTGCGTTATGGCGTCCTTATCCGCCTTGACCATCAGGTGGTTTTCGGGGAACTGCGGGTCCACGTCGAGATTCTTCTTTGTCGCCCGCCCCTCAAAGCTCAGCAGCGTCTGCAATACGAGCTCCGTCAGGTCGAAGGCGACACGCTTGCCGGGGTCGGCGGCCGCGGCCTTGGCCTGCGACACGCTCAGCATATCTCGCACGAGCCTCGACAGCCGCCGCGTCTCGTCCCGGATGGAGCGGAGATACTTCTCCTGATCCTCCCGCGGGATAGTCCCGTCGAGGATGCCGTCGGCAAAGCCGGCGATGGTCGTCATGGGGGTGCGCAGCTCGTGGGAGATGTTGGCGATAAACTCGCTGCGGCGCTTTTCGGCCTGCTCCAGCGAGTCTGCCATCTTGTTGAAGGAGTCTATCAGCGCGCCCATCTCGTCTGTGGGATCGTCCTCCTGCCGCACGCGCACGGAAAAATCGCCCCGCGCGAATTTGCGGGAGGCGGCGGCCATATCGTCCAGCGGGCGGGCCATGCGCTTGGAATACACCAGCGACACCAGCAGCGCCGCGCAAAAGACGCCTATGGTGACGACGGAGGCGATCATCAGGAAGGTGGACCACGCGCCGAGCATGTTGTCAATGACGTTCGAGACAAAGACATAGCCCAACAGCTCCCCGTCGCCGTAGGCTGTTATCGCGGTCGCGACGACCATGCGGTTGGACTTATACATTCCGCCGAGGGTACTGAGCTGGTCGAAGCTCCCCGTCTCGCGGAGCGGACCCATGACCTCGTCCGGCACCCTCGTGCCCATATGGTCGCAGATCGGCGCCTTGTCTGAGCAGGTTACGACCGTCCCCTCTGCGTCGGTGATGAATATCTGGTTGCCGGTGGAGTTTGCGACCGCGCTGATGGACATGCCGAGCACCCAGCTGGAGAGCGAGTCCGTCTGTGCGACGGCGGAGGCGGTTCGCGCGACCTCGCGCGCGCTGTTGACCATGTCGTCGCGGTACTCGCTGATGAGATAGTTGCGCCCGATACCGACGAAGGAGAAGGCCACGATCAGAAAGCAGATAGAGACCATCACCGCCGTGGCGACGAAGTTTCTCAGATAGATGCTTTTCATGCTCGCCTATTCAAGGACCTCGAACTTATAGCCTACGCCCCAGACCGTCTTCAGGCTCCACTTGTCGGACACGCCCTCCAGCTTTTCGCGCAAGCGCTTGACATGGACGTCCACCGTGCGGGAATCGCCGAAGTAATCGAAGCCCCAGACCTCGTCGAGAAGCTGGTTGCGGGTAAAAACGCGGTTCGGGGAGGAGGCCAGATGATACAGCAGCTCCATCTCCTTCGGCGGCGTATCCACCTTTTTGCCGTCCACTATCAGCTCATAGGAGTCCAGATTGATGACGAGCCTGTCGAAGCTGAGCTTCTTCTCGACCGGCGCGTCGGCGTCGGTGCGGCGCATGACCGCGTGTACTCTCGCGAGCAGCTCCTTCACCTCGAAGGGCTTCGTCATATAGTCGTCCGCGCCCATTTCGAGACCGTTTACCTTGTCGCTGGTCTCGCCCTTGGCGGTGAGCATGATGATAGGCGTGGAGGATTTTTTGCGGATGTCGCGGCAGACCTCCCAGCCGTCCCTGACGGGCAGCATGATGTCCAGCAGCACCACGTCCGGCGCGAAGAGATCGAAGGCGGACTCCGCCTTGCCGCCGTCCGGCGCTATCATCACCTCAAAGCCGTCCTTGCCCAGATAAAGGCGCAGCAGCTCCGCGATGTTGACGTCGTCTTCCACAATGAGAGCGCGTTTGCTCATCATAATTGCTCCTTTGTATTAAGAGTTTTTGAAAGCTCCCGGCAGCGCCTTGCCTGTCTGCTCAGAGTTTTCTTAATTTTATACTTTATTATACTGCATCGTGAAGCATAAAGGTTAAAAATGTGTAAATACCCGGTATTCCGGCCTGCGCCGGGCGCCTCAGTAGTCGAGCTTTTCAAGCTCGAGCAGCGCCAGGATATACACCCTCAGCGCCTCGAGGAAGAAGTCCCTGCTGGCCGCCTCGTCCACGCCGTGTATCGGCCCGGCGAAGGCGGGCGCGGGGCGCTCGGGGTGCTCCGGGCCGAAGGAGACGGCGTTCGGGAAATCGCGGGCATAGGTGCCGCCGCCGATGGTGTAGGGCTTCGCGTTCTCTCCGGTGACGGCGTTGTACGCGTCGATGCAGACCTGCACCGCCTTGTTGTCGAGGCTCATATAGAACGGCGGCGTGTCCCGCACGACGCTCACGTCGGCGGCGTCTCCCGCCTTCTGCCGTATCCCCGCCGCTATTTTCTCCCCGTCGGTGCTCGTGGGATAGCGTGCGTCGAAGCTCTGCCAGAGCCTCCCCTGCTCTATGCCGGCCATGCCGCCCGCGATGGTCAGCGGCTCAAAGCGTCCGTCGTCCGCCGCGACGCCGAGCAGCGTCCCGTCCCAGGCGCCGTGCATCAGCATCGTCAGGCGCAGAAAGCGCGCCTCGTTCTCGTCGGCGATGCCGTTTTCGAGGATATAGCCCGTCAGCACGCCTATGGCGTTGAGCGTCCCCTCCGGCAGGGAGGCGTGGCCGCCTATGCCGTGGGCGGTGAGCCGCCATATCCTCTTCTCCTCCTCGACCGCCTCCACCCGCTCCGTCGGCCGCAGAGCCTCCGCCCTCACGCGGGCCTCCGCCTTGTCGGGGATCACGTTGAAGGCGACGCCGCCGCGCAGCTCCAGAATGTTGCCGAGCGGCAGCCGCGACACGAGCTTCCCGTGGCAGATGCCCTTCTCCCCGTTGCAGAGGGGAAAGTTCGCGTCCGGGCTGAAGCAGAAGAGCGGCGCGGGGTAGTTCTTGAGATAATACTCCACGTCCCGCATCCCCGTCTCCTCGTTGACGCCGAGCAGTGCGCGCAGCGGATAGCGCAGCGGTATCCTTCTGTCGAGCAGGTATTTGAGCGCGTAGAGGCAGAGCACCGACGGCCCCTTGTCGTCCATGACGCCGCGGCCGATGATATAGCCCTCGCGCTCGCGCAGCGTGAACGGATCCTCCGTCCAGCCGTCGCCTGTGGGCACGACGTCCAGATGGCTTATCGTGGCCAGATACCTGTCGCCCCGGCCAAGTCCCGCGTAGCCTATCATGCCCTCGCAGTCCACCGCCTCGAGCCCGAGCTCTCCGGCCATTTCGAGCGCGAGCGCGAGCGCCCTTGCCGGCCCCTCGCCGAAGGGCGCGCCGGGCAGGGCTTCGCCCTCCACGCTGTTGACCGCCACAAGGCGGGCGATATCGCGGAAAATGCCGTCCTCGTTCTCTTTTACAAAGCTATCTATGTCGCGGCGAAGCTCTTCGTTCATAATGCCGCTCCTTTCATTAATAATATTATATGCGAAGAATATACCATCTCTCTGCCGCTTTTTCAAGTATGTCGATTTTTTGTCATAACCCGTTTTTTCTTTATACGCTTTGGTGAAATATGTATAAATCGTGAACGTTTTGACTTGTTTCTATTGCAATTTCACTAACAATGGTGTATTCTGCAACAAGACGCTTTAGCAAAGTTACTATTTTTATCTGAGGAGGTAAAAAATGAAGAGATCAGTTAAAGCGTTGAGCGCCATTCTCATTTTGGCAGCACTTATCGGCCTTGCGGGCGGGGGATTGACCCTCAAGGACGTTATGGACTGCAAGGGCTACTGGGAGGCAAAGGGTGTTGAATCCGATGCCAACCTCGCCAAGCTTGAGGATGGCCTCAACACGCTGAAGGCCAACGAGGCCGCCTATCTGGACGGCCGCGACACCTATGATCAGGGGCTCAAGGAATACGAGGCCGGCAAGCAGAAATTGGCGGACGGGCAGAAGGAATACGACGCCGGAGTCCAGACGCTGAAGGAAAAGCAGGCCGAATATGACGCGGGTGTCGTAAAGCTCGCCTCAGCAAAGCAGCAGCTTGCCGACGGCCAGGCCGCCTATGACGCTGGGCAGGCGAGCCTTGCCCGTGCCGGCACTCTCATCGCCGGACTCAACAACATAAACGCAAGCTTTACCAGATGGCAAAACGGCTATAACGGGCTTTTGAGCTTCCAGAAGTCCGCCGCGGCCAACGGGACCACGCTCCCCGACCCCGCGGCCAGCAACGCCGCCGTCTACGACGCCGCCATCGCCTCCACGAAGGCCGACCTTGAAAAGGGCATAGCGGCGTATGAAAAGCTCGCCGAGCTCAACGCGCAGAAAGCGCAGATCACGGCGGCCATGAGCAGCGGCACCCTTACAAAAGACGAGCTGAAAGAGCTCGGAATCCAGCTCGCGCAGGTGCAGGCCGGAATAACGCTGTACACCGCCGGGCTCTACGGTAAGCCCGACGAGGCCACCATGCGCGCCACCCTTCCGAAGGTCGTCGCCCTTGAGGGCGCCGGAACCGCCGTGAAGGACGGGCAGCAGAACCTCTCCACAGGCGTTGCCACCGCCATCAACGGCATCATGGGCAACGAAGAGCTCGCGAAAAAGCTTCTCGCGGCCAGCGGGATGGACGCCGCCACCCTTAACGCGACCGTCGCCGCGCTGCCCACCATGGATTACCCCACCTTTGACGCCACTATGACCAAGCTCACCGGCCTTGCGAGTTCTCTCCTGGGCGGCTCCGACGGTCTGCAGGCGCAGTACGACGCCGGACAGAAAAAGCTGGCCGCGTCGAAACAGCAGCTTGACCAGGGCTATGCCGACTATGCGGCCGGCCAGGCCGCGCTCGACAGTGGCTCCGTGCAGCTCGCCGCAGGCAGAGCCCAGCTCGAGGCCGCCGTTAAAGAGATCGAGTCCGGCAAGCAGTCTCTCACGGACGCCGAGAAGCAGCTCGCCGACGGCAAAAAGCAGCTCGCCGAATTTGAGGACGGCCGCGATCAGATAATCGACGGTCTCGAGACCCTCAAGGCGACCGAGACCTACGCCGGTCTCGTCAGCATCGCGGACAGACTGGGCGCGGACTTCAGCTATATGAAGAAGAACGGCGCTCACGACGACCTCGATATTGAAAAAGGCCTCGCGGCTGTCGCGACGGGACGCGAGTTCTCCGCCGACAACGGCGCCGCCGTCACCAAAGAACTGACCACCCGGGGCGTAGCCGCCGTTCTGGCGCTGCTCGGCTCGCTGCTGGCGCTGCTCGCAGGCATAATCGGCTTTACAAAGCGTGTAAAGTTCTCGGGCGTGCTTTCGCTCATCGCTGTCGTCGCCTCCGCGGGCGCCGCCGCCGCCGCAGTAGTGGCCGGCTCTGAGCTCTCGACGGTCGCCGGTTCCGAGTTCTCATCCGTAGTATTGCTCGCCGGAGGGATCCTGGCCGCAGTTGCACTCGTGCACGCGATAGTCGCGTTAGCCCCGAGCAAGGCCGCGGCGGTATAACTCCGCGCATAAGCACATAAGCCTGTTGAAAAAGAGCCCGTCATTCTGAGGCCTGAGGCCGAAGGATTGTTCCAAAGGTACCGCTACGGCCGTACCCGGTGAAGGAGCCTTCGCCCGGCTCAGGATGACGGGCCTGTTTCGACAGGCTTTTTTGCGCCGCCGGACGGCAGGGTCGAAAATTGTTTTTTTATATGATGTCTTACAATGCTTGACAAGCGTTCTTTTTTTTTATAGAATGATAGAAAAATATATGGGACGGGTGAAGCTTCTTGGAACCGATAAAAAGAGTGCCTCTTGTGCATCAGGTGGAAGAACAGATCGAAAAGCTCATTGACGAGAGCAAATACGCCCCCGGCTCCAAGCTCCCCACCGAGCTTGAGCTTTGTCAGGCGCTCAACGTCAGCCGGGGTACGGTGCGCGAGGCGTTCCGTTTTCTTCAGGCCAAGGGCGTGGTCGAGCTGCGCGCCGGGAGAGGCGCCTTCGTATCGGAGCCGGCAGCGCCCGAAAATTCCGAGGCGATAAGCTGGCTCGTTGAAAACGAGGATGATCTCAAAAACGTGATAGAGCTGCGCGCCGCGATAGAACCGCTCGCCGCGAAGCTCACCGCCGAGCGCTGCTCGGACGCCGCCGCCGCCGAGCTTCGCGCGCTGTATTCCCAGTTTGTGGCCTGCGCCGACGAGTCGAACTACGCCGAGCTTGCCAGGCTCGACGAGCAGTTTCACAGCAAGATCGTCGAAAACTGCGGCAACGACCTCATAATCGACATTGTGAAGCGTCTTAACGACGGGATGACCTCCTTCCGCCGGAACACCTTCCAGGTGAACAAAAACATCAAGGATACCGTCGGCCCGCACGGAAACGTGATGAAGGCCATAGTCGCGCATGATTCCGTGAAGGCGGAGCGTGAGATGCGCAAGCACCTCAACAAGGTCGCCGAAAACCTCATCCTCAACGTCTCCTCCTCCGGCCTGAAGGACGAATAAAAAGAACAAGCGCCTGCCTTTTCCCCGCCGGCCCGCTCCATTATGACAGTTGGAGTAGGCCGGCGGGCTGTTTTTTTCCTGTTTTTTTGTGAAATCTGCACAGCCTGCCGCCTCCGTCTCTGTCAAAACAGCCGAAATTACATCTGCCTTATTGACAAATCGGGAAAATGCTTTAAAATCAAAATTGTTAGACAATCAAACAGTCCGACAATATATTGTTTAACTGCACTTGATCCCCGGATCATCGCATGATATTTTTGCAAGAGAGGATAGAAGATGAGCAAAAAATTTGAGGGCATCATCCCGCCTGTCGTCACTCCGTTTTGCGCGGACGGCGAGATCGATGAAGCAAGGCTCCGCCGGGAGATAAAGTTCTGTCTCGATTCCGGCGCGGACGGCATCAGCGTGGGCGGAAGCACCGGCGAGGGGCCGACGCTGCGCGACGAGGAGCTGGCGGGCATGGTGAAGATCGCGCGCGAGTACGTCTCCCCCGCCTCCGGCAAGACTCTTGTCTGCGGCGTGATGCGCACCTGCACCCGCGACGCCGTGAGAGCCGGCCTTGCCGCGAGGGAGGCCGGGGCGGACGCCGTCATGGTCACGCCGACGGCCTATAATGTCCTTGTGCCGAACGCCGAGGGCATGTTCGATTTCTACAGCACGATATCCCGCGAGGTAAAGCTCCCGACCATCATCTATAACGTCATCCCGCAAAACACCATTCAGCCGGAGCTGTTCCACAGGCTGTTGAACGAGACCGAATACATCATGGGCATAAAGCAGAGCGTCGGCGGTATCCAGGCGCTGTATGCCGACCTCATGGAGACCGGCGGCAAGGGCAGGGTTTACGCCGCCACCGACGACATGATATACTCCTGCTTTGACCTGGGCGCGAGCGGCGCCATCTCCGCCATTCTCTCCGTGTTCCCGAAGGAATCCGTCGAGATGTGGAACTGCGCCAGAAACAGCGAGCATGAGAAGGGTCTCGCCATCCAGAAGTCGCTGTATAAAAAGTGGCAGTGCCTCGGCGGCAATCAGTTCCCCATCCGCATGAAATACGCGCTCGAGTGCCTCGGCCGCGACTGCGGCTATTGCAGAAGCCCCATAACCTATCTGCCCGAGAACGAAAAGGCCGCCATCCGCAAAGCCTTTCTTGGCTGACAATAAAAAAGCTGTTAAAATATAGCAGATATAATAAGGAGAATAGACATGAATAAGTTTGTTGCAAAATACGGCCGTATCCTCATCCCGCTCATCACCCCCTACGACGACAATCAGGACGTGGACTACGGCAGATACGCCGAGCTTGTAGACTACGTTATCAAGAACAACCTGGGCGACTCCATCATAGTCACCGGCACCACCGGCGAGGCGAGCCTGCTCACCTTCGACGAGCGCGCCAAGCTCATGGAGACCGCCGTCAAGGCCGCCGCCGGGCGCGTCCCCGTCATCGCCGGCACCGGCTGCGCGAGCACCAAGGAGACCATCGCCCTCACCAACAGAGCCGTGGCTCTCGGCATCAAGACCTGCCTTGTGGTCTGCCCCTTTTATAACAAGCCCACCCAGGAGGGTCTGTACCTCCACTTCAAGACCCTCGCCGAGAACACCAGCGCGGACATCATGCTCTATAATATCCCCATTTTTGTCGGCGTGAACATGGAGAGCGAGACCGTGCGTCGGCTCGCGGCGATAAAGAACATCGTCGGCATCAAGGACGAGGCCGGCGTCAACCCGACACAGGTCACGGACTTCTTCCTCGCCACCGCCGATGTCGATCCCGATTTTGCCATCTACAACGGCGACGACGTGATGCTCCTGCCGACCATCGTGCAGGGCGCGATGGGTCTTGTCTCCGGCGGCTCGCAGATATTCGGCCATGAGATCAGGGCGATCTTCGACGCCTTTGCCGCCGGCGAGAACGAGAAGGCGAAGGAGCTGTTCGTCCCGATATACCGCTTCTGCAAGAGCACCGGCCAGAACGGGCGCATCCTTCCCAACTCCATTCTCCGCCCCGCGATAGAGGCCGTCTCCGGCATAAAGCTCGGCGCGGCGCGCCTGCCGCTCGCCCCCGCCACCGAGGAGGAGATGAAGGTAACTCTCGGCATACTCCGTGAGATAGGCAAGCTCTAAGCACCGGCGCATCCGTTTCCAATCGGCAGTAAAAACTGTAAATAAAAAAACTGAAGGAAAACATGAAAAAACTGATAGCAATCCTGCTGGCCGCTGTAATGGTGTTCGCACTTGCCGCCTGCGGCTCCCCCGCCCCCGCCGCCACCGAACCCCCCGCCGCCACCGAAGCGGCCGCGAGCGCGGCCGTCTCGCCCGAGATCATTATCAAGCTGGCCGACGTTCAGGCTGAAAACGACGTCGAGACCCAGTTTGAGTACGAGTTTGCGGAACTCGTCGCCGAAAAGAGCAACGGCCGCATTGAGGTTCAGGTCTTCCCCGCCGGGCAGATGGGCGAAATGGCCGATATCCTCACCTCTGTTCAGACCGGTTCCATCCAGATGACCAGGACCAACCCCTCATGGCTCGCCGACGCGGGCGTGGGTTCGATCAACATTCTCTCCCTGCCGTTCATCTTCAAGGATCTTGACAGCGCGAACAAGGTGCTTGAGAGCGACGTCGGCAAGCAGATGCTCCAGGAGATAGAGGACAAGGATACCCAGGTCAAGGGTCTCGGTTATCTCGAGCCCTCCGGAAGATACTTCTTCTTCAAAAACAAAGAGGTCTCCAGCCTTGCCGACATAAAGAACCTCAAGATCCGTGTGCAGACCAACTCCCTCGCCACCAGCATGGTCGAGCATCTCGGCGCTTCCGCCACCCCCATCTCCTATAACGAGCTGTACAGCTCCCTCCAGACCGGCATTGTCGATGGCGCGGATAACCCGCTCAAGGGCATCCTGAACATGAGCTTCTTCGAGGTCGGCAAGTATGTCCTTGACCTTGCGCACCAGTACGAGGCGAGCATCATCATAATCAACGAGGAGTTCTGGAAGGGTCTGAGCGCCGACGACCAGGCGATACTCCAGGCCGCCATGGACGAGGGCGCGGCATATTACAAGGAGATCGCCGACGCCCAGCTTGAGACCTACAGAACCTCTCTCGAGGAGAAGGGCATGGTCTTCGTGACGCCCGACGACCCGCAGGAGTGGATAGACGCCGTCACCCCCATGTACCCCGAATTCACCGCCGGCTATGAGGACATCCTCCAGGCTGTCATTGACGTCCAGAAATAAAAATATATAATTGCTTTGCATGATGAGCCGGAGTCCTGATGCTCAGGCTCATCGTGCAAAGCCCGACAGAACACGTTTTCTTTTTATGTGAACAGTGAAGGAGTCAGAAAATGGAAACGCAAGTTGACGAAAAGAAAAGCCCGATATTAAGATTTATCGACGCTCTGTACAAGGTCATTGAGTTTTTTTGTGTGCTGTGCCTGGCAGGACAGGTCGTGATCATCGGCTGCTCCGTCTTTGGGCGCTATGTGTTGAACTCCTCCCCGTCATGGTCCGAGGAGATATCGAGACTGCTCATGATATGGATGTCCCTGCTCACCGTCGCGCTCGCCGTCAAGGACGGCACACATGTCAGGATCACATTTCTTGACAGGCTTTTCAAGGGAAAAGCGCTTGTCATACGCGACGTGATCTATTCTCTGCTGAACATCTCTTTCTGCGCCGTCCTGTTCTGGAAGGGCATCGACCTTACAATGCAGGCGCACAAAACACGGCTTCCCGCCAGCGGCCTGCCCACAAGCATAATGTACGCGTCCGTCTGCGCAGGCGGAGTCTGCATGCTGATAATGCTGATCTATAAGTTAGGAGAACGCATATGTCAACGGAAATGATCGCGACAATCATTCTTCTTGGGACGTTTGTGGTTCTGATCTTTCTCGGAAACCACATCATTTTCTCCATCGGCGTCGCGACCGCCGCAACGCTGCTCTATCTCGGCGTCCCCGTACAAACTATTGCGCAGCAGATCGTCAAGGGGCTGAATTCCTTTTCGCTTATGGCAGTCCCCTTCTTTATACTGATGGGCGATATTATGGCCGCCGGGGGTATAACAGACCGGCTTGTAAAGCTCGCCAACGCGCTGGTCGGATGGATGCGCGGCGGCATGGCGATGGTAAACGTACTCGCCTCGATGTTTTTCGGCGGCATATCCGGCTCCCCCACGGCCGACGTCGCGTCGCTCGGTCCGATAGAGCTCGACATGATGAAAAAGAGCGGCTACGACCCGGACTTCTCCACCGGCCTCACCATGGCAAGCTCCATACAGGGTCTGCTCATCCCGCCGAGCCATAACATGGTCATCTTCTGCATGGCCGCCGGAGGCGTATCTGTCGGTCAGATGTTTCTCGGCGGCTTTGTCCCCGGCGTTCTGCTCGGCATTGTTCTGATGGTTTACTCGTATGTCGTCTCCGTAAAAAGAAACTATCCCAAGGGAAACGGCTTTTCCGGCAAGCAGGCGCTGCGCGCCTTTATTGACGGCATCTGGGGAACCATGACGATACTCATCGTCGTCGTCGGCGTTGTGGCGGGCGTATTCACCGCCACCGAATCGGCCGCGATCGCCTGCATATATTCGATCATCGTCGTAGTCTTCGTGTACAGGAGCGTGAGGCTTCGCGATCTGCCGAAGATTCTTAAAAAGAGCCTGAAGACCCTGGCAATAGTCATGGGGCTTATCGGCGTCTCGGCCGCGTTCGGCTGGGTCGTGTCGTATCTGCGCATCCCCGTCAAGCTCACAAATCTGCTTCTGAGCATCTCAAACAGCAAGGTCATCCTGCTGCTGCTCATAAACCTCCTGCTGCTGATGATGGGCACAATGATGGACATGATATGCAGCATTCTTATCATCACCCCGATCATTCTCCCCGTTGTGGCGGCCGTCGGCGTGACGCCGCTGCAGCTCGGCGTAATAATGATATTCAACCTCGGCATCGGACTGATGACCCCGCCGTTTGGAGTGCTGCTGTTCGTGTGCAGCGCCATAAGCGGGCGAACGATAGAACAGCTGACCAAGGCGAGCGTCCCGTTTTATATCGTCATGTTCACAGCGCTGATGCTGATAACCTTTGTCCCGGCGTTTTCCACTCTGCTGCCGAGCCTGCTCTATTCCTGAGCGGCCGCGCGGCACTGCGGTATTGAGTAAGAAATATGATAGTCAACAAAAGCAGCAAAAACATGCGCGCGGAGCGCAGCTTTGACGTGGTCGTGATCGGCGGCGGCGCAGCGGGCGTAATGGCCGCCTGCGCCGCGGCGAAGGCGGGCTGCAGCGTTCTGCTCGCCGAGAGCGGCGTCTGCCTCGGCGGGGTCGTCACACAGGGTCCTCTTGAGGCGCTGATGACTCAGTTCGACTCGTCGCGAAAGGTGATAGGCGGTCTTGCGGACGAGCTCATAGCCGCCCTGACCGCCGCGGACAGCGCCGCGAAAAACGTCAGGGATACGACCGGATATTGCAGCTTTATCATCCCCTATCAGCCGGAGCAGCTCAAGCTTCAGCTTCTGAGAATGCTCGAGAGGTATCATGTCGCCTATATGCTTGAGGCGACGCTCTCCTCCGCGCAGGTTGAAGGCGGCTCTGTGCAGGCCGTCTGCCTTCAGACGAAGGCGGGCGCCGTCTGCGTGCGCGGGAAGGCCTTTGTGGATTGCAGCGGCAGCGGCATTCTCGGCTACTGTGCCGGAAACGACGTCATGCTCGGCGACGACGACGGCGTATGTCAGCCGGTGACCGTTCTGAGCCGCTGGGGCGGCGTTGACATCCCGAAGCTGCGCGAATATGCGCGCTCCCACCGCGAGGATTTCAAGGTGTTCGGCGGCGAAACGGCAGAGGGCGCGGAGCGTCTCCATCTGTGGGGCTTTAAAACTGCGCTCAGGGAGGGCTATGAAAGCGGCGCGCTCCGGCTGTTTCGGGAGGAGATGCATCTCATGGAGTCCACCGTGCCGGGCGAGGTCGTCGTCAATTACTCCCGCGTGACGGCCGATCCCTGGGACGCGTTTTCGCTGAGCGCCGCGCAGTACGAATGCAGCGAGCAGGTATACGAGCTGTACAGCTGGTTCAAAAAGACGATACCGGCCTTTGCGGCCGCGGAAATAATCCAGAGCGGCTATCCCGGAGTGCGCGAGAGCGGCAGAGTAAAGGGACGCCGTATCCTCAGCCGGGACGACATCGTCTCCGGCGCGGACGACGGCACGAGCGTCGCAATGGGCGCCTTTCCCATAGACATCCACCGCGGCGACAGCGGTATGCGGTACGAGCGCATTCTAAAGGCCTATTGCATCCCGGCGGACGCGCTCGCGGCGGAAAGCGTGCGCAACCTCTTCATGGGAGGGCGCTGCATCAGCTCCACCTTTGAGGCCAACGGCTCCTGCCGCATCTCCCTCACCTGCATGGCGACAGGTCAGGCGGCCGGCGCGATGGCGGCCGTCTGCGCGTTAAACGGCGGCTGGACGGCGGCCGAGGCGCGAGAAGTCCTTGTTAAACAGGGCGCAATAATACATTAAGCGAATAATCTGAGCGGCACAGTCCGACTGGAGGTTTCTGTATGAAGGCAGCGCTCGTGACCGCGCTCGGGCGGCTCGAGGTCATGGACGTTCCGATGCCAAGCATCGGTCCTTACGATGTCCTGTGTAAAATGTGCTTCGGCTCCACCTGCGCAGGCACGGATATCCATCTTATGGACGGGAAGCACCCGTATCCCATCCCGTTTCCGACGGTGCTCGGCCACGAGAGCGTGGGGCGCGTCGTGGAGACGGGAAGCCGGGTCAAAAATTTCCGAGTCGGCGACCTTGTGAGCCGCGTCGGCTATCCGGCTGACGCGGGTTTGGGGCTTTTCAGCAGCTGGGGCGGCTTTGCGGAGTACGGCGTCGCGAGGGATCACTGGCAGCTGCGAAGAGACGGCCTTGCTCCGTCCGAGTGGACGAAGAGCCGCGTCAACCAGCTCATCCACCCCGCCATAGACGAAAAGGCCGCGCCCATGATAATCACCTGGCGCGAGACTCTCTCATACGACCGGCGAATAGGCATAGGCGCCGGTACGAAGGCGCTCATAATCGGCTCCGGAGCCAACGCCCTCGCCCATTGCGCAAACGCCTGCAATCTCGGCGCGGAGGTCACCTGCGTGGGCAGCGTCAAGCGGCAGGGCGCGTTTCAGAGTCTGCCGATAAACGCCTTTTTTGATTATAAGAGCGGCCGTCTCGCGCAGCAGCTCGCGGACGCGCGGCACGGGGAGAAATTCGATATTATTCTTGACGGCGTCGGCGCAAGCGGCACTGTCAACGAGCTGCTGCCGGCGCTGAAAAAGGACGGCACGCTCGGCGTGTACGGCTGGAACGGGCGCAGCGAATACGCCATCAACCCCTTCAACGCCGTCTCCAGTCTGCGGCTGTATTCCGACGGCTACGACGAAGAGGAGAGCAACGCCGAGGTTCAGGCAAACATCCTCATGGGGAAGCTTGACGCCGGTCTCTGGTACGATATGGACAAGCCCGTCCCGCTCGACGGCATCGCCGCCGCCTATGACAGCCTGCGCCGGCACGAGGCGCTGAAATACCTTATACAACTGAATTGATATTCCCGGAGCATTCCGAGGGAAGCGGGAGAAAAACATGCTAAAGAAACCAAAAATACTCGTTGTGGGCAGCTTTATGATGGACCTTATCGCGTCCACGCGCAGAGCGCCGGACGAGGGGGAGACCGTGGTCGGTCTCAAATTCCAGACCGCGCCCGGCGGCAAGGGCGCGAATCAGGCCGTCCAGTGCGCAAGGCTCGGCGCCGAGACGACGATGGTCGGCAAGGTCGGAAACGACGCCTTCGGCGCGGCGCTGAAGGGCGCGGCGGCGGACGCGGGCGTAGACGTCTCGCATGTCCTCATCGACCCGGAGGAGAGCTCCGGCGTCGGCCAGATCACGCTCGAGCTGCGCGACGGCGGAGCCAAAAACCGCATAACGGTCTGCCCCGGCGCGAACTACACGCTGAGCCTGGATGAAATAGCGTGGCTCGAAAAGGACATTGGCAGCTTCGACATGCTGCTGCTCCAGCTCGAGCTGCCGACGGAGATAATCGAAACCGCCGCCCGCTGGGCGTACGCCGCGAAGGTGCCCGTCATGCTAAACCCCGCCCCCGCCGCGCCGCTGTCGGACGCGCTTCTCGGCTGCGTCAGCTACCTGTCCCCGAACGAGCACGAGGCGGCGCTGCTCTCGGGGCGTAAAATAAGGGTCGAAAACGGCGTGAATATGGACGATATCGCGGCCGCCGCCGGCTTTTTCGCCGACAGGGGCGTGAAGAAGCTCATCATCACGCTCGGCGAAAACGGCTCGGTCATCGCCGACAGGGACGGCGTCGTCCATAGCCCCTGCGTCAGGATGCCGCGCGTCGCCGACACCACGGCGGCCGGTGATTCTTTCGTCGCCGCGTTCTGCACCGGCCTCTGCGCCGGGCTTTCCGAGCGGGAGGCGCTGGCTTTTGCAGGCTGCACCGCCGCCATAACCGTGACGGGCATGGGCGCGATACCGAGCCTGCCCACCGTCGCGCGGGTACAGGCGCTCATGCGCGAGCGCGGCCTCGCCGGCTTCGACCCGGCCGTGCTCGACGCGCTGAAATAAGGAGTACAAGATGAAGGCAGAAAGCAAGACTACAGTCGATAATTTTTTCGATCTGAGCGACAGTGAGATAAATTCCTTTTTGAAGCTGCGCTCCGCCGACGAATACGACGGGGCCGTGTCGATGATACTCGAGTCCCAGTCGAAGGGCGGGCGCATACATGTGACCGGCATCGGCAAGTGCAGCCATGTGGCGACCTATGCCGCCTCCCTGCTCTCCTCCACCGGCAACCCCGCCTACTATCTGCACGGGACAGAGGCCGTGCACGGCTCCTGCGGCCAGCTCAAGGCGGGCGACGTGGTGATAGCCATCTCCAATTCCGGCGAGACGGCCGAGCTAAAGGCCACCGTCGTCGCGGTGAAAAATAACGGCTGCCGGCTCATCGGCGTCTCCGGCAACCGCGAAAGCTGGCTGGCCAGAAACACCGACGCCTTTCTCTACGCCGGCGTGAGCAGCGAGGGCGGCCCGCTCAACCGCGCGCCGCGCCTGTCCGTCCTTGCCGAGATGCTGACCGTTCAGGCGCTGTCCGTCGCGCTGCAGGTCGAAGCCGGGCTCGACCCGCTGCGCTATGTGCGCTGCCATCCCGGCGGAGCGCTCGGTCATCTGAGAGAAAACGAGAAATGAGGCGGCACAATGCTTAAAGGAACGCTTATAAACCCTGATATCATAGCGGCGCTCGCGCTGTGCGGGCACGGCGACAAGCTGCTCATCGCCGACGGCAACTACCCCCTCGCCTCGAAGACCGACGGGGCGAAGACCGTCTATCTCGCACTCAGCCCCGGCCTGCCGACCGTCACGCAGGCGCTCGCGGCTATCCAGTCGGTCTGCGCGCTGGAGAAGGCCGAGCTCATGGAGCCGGGCGACGGCGGCACGCCCGAGATCTTCGGCGAGTTTCACAAAATGCTCGGCGATATCCCCTTTGAGCGGACGGGGCGCGGCGAGTTTTATGAGCTCTGCCGCGAAAAAAACGTCCGCCTCGCGATATCCACGGGCGAGCAGCGCCTCTTCGCGAACATCCTGCTCACAATAGGAACCGCGTGAGAGCCGCCCCGCTGCGCGGGGAAGCTCATCAGCGAACATCAGACCCGGAGATGAAGAACTCCCCCGGGTCTGATTTTTTTCGCGCTGTCGCGCCGGAGATGCCGGCGGGGCTTTTTCGCATTGAAATGCCGCCGGGAATCATATATAATGAAGCAAACAGCGGTCTGCGCGCGTTTTCCGGCGCGGCTGCCCGGCTCAGGGCAGACATCCGGCAAAGGCAGACCCAAAACACAAATAAAAGGAGGGCTTCACAATGGGACTGTTCGACAAGAAATACTGCGACGTATGCGGAGAAAAGATCGGCCTTTTGGGAAATCGGAAACTGGAGGACGGCAATCTCTGCAAGGACTGCGCGAAAAAACTCTCACCCTGGTTTTCCGACCGCCGCCACAGCACCGTTGCCGACATCAAGGCTCAGCTCGACTATCGCGAGGCGAACCGGGCGGCCGTCGCGGCGTTCCACATCACGCGCGCGCTGGGCGCGACCACCAGAGTGCTGCTCGACGAGGACGCGGGCAACTTCATGGTCACGACCGCGCGCAATCTGGCGGACGCGAACCCCGACGTGCTGCGCTTTTCTCAGGTCACGGGCTGCCGTGTCGATGTGAATGAGCGCCGGGAAGAGCAAACGCGGACGGATAAGGACGGGAATTCGGTCTCCTATAACCCGCCCCGCTACACCTATTTTTATGATTTCACCGTGATAATCAGCGTAAACAGCCCCTATTTCGACGATATCAGCTTTATGCTCAACACCTGCAGCATCGAATCGCCCGTGCCTGTCGGCAAGGGCGGCTATGACGCGCCGCGCTTCGGAATGCGCTCCGGTCTGGGCGCGGTTCCCGTGGAATACGAGGAGTGCGAGCGGCTGGGCGAGGAGATCACCGCGGCGCTGACGCAGCTGCGCGAGGATGTCCGTCAGGCCGCGGCCGACGCCGCCGCGCCCAAAGCCGCCGTGACCTGCCCCTGGTGCGGCGCCACCACCATGCCGGACGCCTCCGGCAAATGCGAATACTGCGGCGGCGCTGTAAACGGCTGAGGCCGTATCGCGGCGAAAGCCTTTTTCCCTGCGGGAGAAAAGCTCTGTATGCCTCTGCCAACGACTTGAAAACACGGTGCGGCCCCTGCGGGCTGCACCGTGTTTTCAGCGGAATATTCGGTTTTCCCGGCGCCCGCGGCTCCGGTCGAGATTTCAGATCTTTCTGGGCTTGGCGGCCTTAAAATTCGGCTCCGTGCCCTTCAGGAGGCGCTTGATATTCTCGCGGTGCTGGAAGAGCACTATCGCCATCGTGGCTATCGCGAGGATCATCCGCGGCGTGCTGACGCCGAACAGGGCGGCGGCAATGCTTATCGTCACCGCGGCGCTGAGCGAGCCGAGCGAGACCTTCTTCGACAGCAGCGCCCCTATCGCAAACGCGCCGACGACGATGAGAAACACGCGCCAGTCCACGGCGAAGGCTATGGCCGCGCCGACCGAGACGCCCTTGCCCCCCTTAAAGCTGTAGTACACCGGGAAGCAGTGCCCGAGAAGGCAGGCGATGCCGCCCGCGGCAATACCCGCGTCGCCGAGCAGCCACCAGCCGAGCAGTATCGACAGCACCGATTTGACCACGTCCCCGGCGAGCGTCAGTATTCCGGCCTTCAGTCCGTATACGCGCGCCATGTTTGTGGCGCCGGCGTTGCCGCTGCCCTCGCGGCGCACATCCCCGCCCATGACGTCGCGCGAGAGCAGGATGGAGACGCTTATCGAGCCGAGCAGATAGCCGACCAAAACAGTCACCAGATATTTAATAACTTCCATTTCAGCCCTCAAACACTTTCTATACGACGTTCCTTCCGAAAACATTCAAATTCTTTAATCAAATTATATAGCACTTTTGGGCGCTATTCAAGGCTGTTTGCGCACTGTTTAAAGTAATTTAATAGTTAATAATTTAATTTGTACAGCTCCCAGGGCCAGCGGCCGGCGGGGGCGCGGCAAAAGCTCATCGCCTCTCCCGTCTCCGGGTGGCTGAAGCCGAGGCGGTACGACCAGAGCGCGAGCGGGCACTCGTCGCCGAGCGAGCTGTATTTCCGCTCGCCCGCAATCGGCAGGCCGCGCGAGGCAAACTGGCAGCGTATCTGATGTGTGCGGCCGGTGTGCAGCGTCACGAGCACGAGGCTCAGCCCCTGCTCGCGCCCGAGTGTCTCATAATCGAGCACGGCCTCCTGCACGCCCTTGCCGAGCGTCTGCGTGACAAAGCTCATCTTTCTGGCTCTGTCCCGATACAGCAGGTCGCGCAGCGTAGCCGCGCTCTCCGTCTCCCCGTGCACCACGGCGAGGTACTGTTTTTCAAACTCGCCCTCGCGTATCTGTCTCGACAGCTCGGAGGCCGCCGCCGCGCCTCTCGCGAGCAGCATCAGCCCGCTGACCGCCCTGTCGAGCCGGTGCACCGTGCGCACGTCCGCGCGCATATCGCCGAGCTCGGCGCGCAGCAGCTCCGGCGCGCCGCCGGGCTCGTCGGTCGATAGCACCCCGGCGGGCTTCACGCAGACGGCTATGCTGTTGTCAAGATAGATTATGTCCATTTTTTTCCTCTCGGATACGGCGCGCCCTGCCGTTTTTTTATTTTATTCTACCACACAATCGCCGCTTTGCAAACGGCGGAAACTGTGGTATTATGTCACAGAGGTGTTGACAATGAATGAAAAATACGCAGCTCCCTGTCATTTGTATAAAAAATGCGGCGGCTGCCAGCTCCAGAATCTGCCCTACGCCGAACAATTGCAGCTAAAGCAGCGCCGCGAGGTCGCTCTTTTGGGGGAGTTTGGGCACGTGGAGGATATAATAGGTATGGCCTCGCCCGAGCATTACCGCAACAAGGTCCACGCCGCCTTCGGGCTGGACGCGAAGCGGCGCGTAGTGTCCGGCATATACCAGCCGAACAGCCACGCGATAGTCCCGGTGGACGAGTGCCTGATAGAGGACGCGGCCGCCGACCGGATCATCGTCGATATCCGCGCGATGCTCCCCGAATTCAAGATACAG
>JAYFNM010000067.1:0-3527 GCA_034933465.1 Oscillospiraceae bacterium
ATAATGCTGAAAAACCAAATCTTCCAGAGTTCTACGAGTGTTCTCGGGCTATGCATAACTGGAGCAGCTTTATACTAAACGCTTTTGATTGCCCTTATACCAACGGCTACACAGAGGGCTGCAACAACAAAACCAAGGTTCCAAAACGAGTATGCTACGGCGTACGAAACTTCTCCCGTTTCCGTAACCGCATTCTTCATTGCGCTTCATGACACCTAATAAAAGGAGTAATGTGGCGCTCCACACTACTCCTTTTTTTAGATTCTTCTTTTTGCTCTACCCCAACTATTGACATAGAGCCAAAAGAGAGCGCGTTTTGCAAAACGCGCTCTCAGCTTGTTATGAACTTACTTTGCGGCTTCCATGCCGGCGACAAGAGCCTTCTTGTTGCCCTCGAGGAACCTGAGCTTCTTCTCGCCGAGCTCTATGCGGATAGCCTCGACCATCTTGTCTACGCTGACGATGTCGGCCTTGGCCATCATGGCGCCGAGGATGGCGACGTTCGCGCCCTTGGGGTTGTTGATCGTCTCGGCGATCTTGTTGGCGTCGCAGTAGACGACGGTGACATCGTCTCTGGTGGACTTGCGCTCGATGATGGAGCTGTTGATGACGAGCACTCCGCCCGGCTTGACATATGACTCGAACTTATCCAGAGAGGGCAGGTTCATAGCCACAATGACGTCGGCCTTGTCTACCATCGGGGAAGCTACGTCCTCGTCGCTGACGATGACGGAGCAGTTCGCGGTGCCGCCGCGCATCTCGGGGCCGTAGGAGGGCAGCCAGGAGACGTGCTTGCCGTCGAGCATACAGGCCATTGCAAGGAACTTGCCGATCAGGAGCATACCCTGACCGCCGAAGCCCGCGAATATGAACTGTTTAGTCATGATTATTTAGCCCCCTTATCTTTATACACTCCGAGAGGATAGTAGGGGATCATTTTCTCTTCCAGCCACTTCAAAGCCTCGACAGGGCTGAGACCCCAGTTGGTGGGGCAGGTAGAGAGCACTTCGACCATGCAGAAGCCCTTACCGTCCATCTGATACTGGAATGCTTTCTTGATAGCCTTCTTGGCCTTGATGATGTTCGCCGTGGTGTTGACCGCGCAGCGCTCGATATAATAGGAATCGGGAACCTGCGCGAGCATCTCGGACATCTTTATCGGCGCGCCGCACCAGTCCTCGTCGCGGCCGTAGGGAGAGGTGGTGGTCTTCTGGCCGATCAGGGTGGTCGGAGCCATCTGGCCGCCGGTCATGCCGTAGATAGCGTTGTTGACGAAGATGGTGCAGATCTTCTCGCCGCGGTGGGCGGCGTGGACGATCTCCGCGGTGCCGATGGAGGCAAGGTCGCCGTCGCCCTGATAGGTGAATACCAGAGAGTCGGGCTTTGCGCGCTTGATGCCGGTGGCGACAGCGGGAGCGCGGCCGTGAGCGGCCTCAAACATATCGACATTGAAGTAGTCATAGGCGAAGACGGAGCAGCCGACCGGCGCGACGCCGACGATGTTGCCGCCCATGCCGGACTCCTCGAGAGCCTCCGCGACAAGGCGGTGGATTATGCCGTGGTTGCAGCCCGGGCAGTAATGGAACTGCTTGTCGGTCAGGTAATTGGTCCTTTCAAATACGACAGACATTTATATACCCTCCTTCATTTCGAGGATCTTTTCCTTTATCTCGGCGGTGGTGGGCATCTGGCTGCCGCAGTGGCCCAGATACTCGACGGGCAGCCTGCCGTTGAGAGCAAGTCTGACGTCCTCCATCATCTGGCCCTCGTTGGCCTCCACATCAAGGATAGCCTTGGTCTTCTTTGTCGCCTCGTCGAGCTGGGTATACGGGAAGGGCCACACGGTGATGGGGCGGAACAGGCCGACCTTGACGCCCTCGGCGCGCAGATCGTTGATGGCGGATTTCGCGATACGGGCGACGGTGCCGAAGGCGGTGATGATAATGTCAGCGTCCTCGGTCATGTACGACTCGTACATCACTTCGTTCTTCTCTATCTCGCGGTAGTTGGCCTGCAAATTGTTGTTGTGGACGGTCAGATCCTCGGTGTTGATATACAGGGAGTTGATGACGGCGCGCTTTGCGGGGTCGTCGCCGGGCTTCCAGCCGGTGGCAGCCCAGGGCTTCTTCGCCGGGTCTACCTTGTAATCCACCATCTCGGGCATCTCGACCGGCTCCATCATCTGAGCCATGATGCCGTCTGCCAAAAACAGCACGGGGATCCTGTATTTCTCGGCCTTGTCAAAGGCGAAGGAGAAGAGGTCGATAGCTTCCTGAATGGAGGCGGGCGCGTAGGTCAGCAGGTGATAGTCGCCGTTGCCGCCGCCCTTGGTGGCCTGGAAATAGTCGCCCTGGGAGGCCTGAATGCTGCCGAGGCCGGGGCCGCCGCGCATGACGTTGAGGATGACGCAGGGGAGCTGCGCTCCGGCGCAGTAGGATATGCCCTCCTGCTTGAGGCTGACTCCGGGGCTGGAGGAGGAGGTGATGACGCGGACGCCTGTACCGGCCGCGCCGTACACCATATTGATCGCCGCGACCTCGCTCTCGGCCTGGAGGAAGCATCCTCCGACCTCGGGCATACGGGCGGACATGTACTCGGGTATTTCTGTCTGCGGGGTGATAGGATAGCCGAAGAAGAAACGGGCGCCGGCGCGTATGGCGGCTTCCGCAATAGCTTCGCTACCCTTCATAAGAGTCAATGCCATTTTCTATTCCTCCTTAATCCCTTTCTATGTGGATTGCCACATCCGGGCAGGTACGCGCGCATGATGCGCAGCCTATGCAGGCCTCCTGGTCTACTACCGTCGCGGGGTGGTAGCCTTTCGCGTTGAGCTTTGTCTTGGAAAGGGCGAGTACGTTCTTCGGGCACGCTCTCACGCAGAGGCCGCATCCCTTGCAAACAAGCTCATTGATGGTCACCTTTACCATGATTCTACCTCTTTTCAATAATGATTTCGCCAAACTGATCTACATATATTCTAACCGCATCGCGGTAACAGACCTTTATACGCCGGCAAGCGCCTCCGGGCTCAGTCGCTCAGACCCTGTATCCAGCTGTCCCAGTCGCGGTGCATATAGGTGTCTATGGCGATGGGCGTGCCCACATATCGGGGGTCGTGCCCCTCGGCCATAAAGACGTCTATCATTTCCTTGCGGCCGGAGGTGTACAGCACCGGCACGCCGGTTATCTCGGAGACCTGCTTTATCATCTCGTATCCGTCGCGCAGCTCCTCGGGGCCGGTCATCTGGGCGAGGTTGGTGTTGTTTATCATGCCGCTTATCTTGAGGCGGGAGTGGATCTGCATCTGCTCTTGCAGGCGGATTATCTTCTCCACGGTACCGGCGAGCGGCCGGCGGATATTGACGACGTTCAGCACCTCGAGCCCGCCCGGCTCGAGCGCCATGAAGTCCTCGTGATAGCGGCCGAGCGCCGTCGCGCCGACGGAATCGCCGCCCACGTCAAAAATGACGGTGTCCCAGTCCATATCGAAGGCGGAGGCCACCTCCGCCGGCAGAGACAGCGTCTCT
>JAYFNM010000068.1:0-6110 GCA_034933465.1 Oscillospiraceae bacterium
GGTGCGTTTATTTTATAATATTTTTTGCCGCCTGTCAACAAATAACTCGCCTGAGCGGCGCTCGGCCGCTCAGGCGGAGAAAATTATCTGCCGGTTTTGTACATCAGCGTCTTCATCAGCGAATCGCTCGTGACGCGTATCGAATTGAGTATCGTGGCGACGGCGGCGACCATATCAATAAAGATCGCAAACCAGATGTTGCAATAGCCTATTATGCTGAGGAAGATCAGTATCGCTTTCACAACGAAGGCAAAGACCGCGTTTTCCGCAATGACCTCGTTTATCCTTCGGCATATTTGAAGCGAGAGCGGAATGCTCGACAGAAAGTCAGGCAGCGCGACAGCGTCGGCAAATTTTGCCTTTCTGCTTACGCGCATATCGACCTCGGCCGCGCTGTGCGACTCAATGCCGTTGGCATATACGAACAGGATACGGTTTTGCGGATCCTCGCTGAGGTCGCTTATCAGTTTGAGCTTTTTCGCCGTGTCGCAGCCGCCGTATACCTCGCTGAAATCAAGCTCCTCGGCAAAGTGCTGGCTCTCCTCGTTGCCGTCCTCTGTGACAAGGATGCATCTCTTGAGACCCGCGTCCTTCATGCCCGAGGCAAGCCCCGCCGCGTCGGCGTTGACGTCGGACGAGAGCACTATTTTGCCGACGTATCTGTCGGAGACGGTCATATAGAAGGCCTGTCCCTCTTCTGGCTTTCCATCCTGGGGCACATACACTCCCCTGCTTGCGAACAGCTCTCTCGTCGCGAGCGTCACATGGGCGCCGCCTATCTTGAGATCGACGCCGCAGCCCGGAATATCGACGAAATCCGATATGACGTCGAGCTTGTATTCCTGGTCGTTCACGGCCGAGATGGCCTTGGCAATGGGCTGCTCCGAATAATAAACGGCGTGCGCGGCAAAATTCATGAAGGTGCTGTTATCGAGCACGTCGGACTGTATCGACAGGACGCGCGGGAACTCCTCCGCGAAGATGCCGGCCTTGTCAAAAATGACGATGTTTGTGCCGGCCGTCTTCTCCATGGCGGCCGCGCTGTTAAAGACCACCCCCTGCTGGGCGCTGTAGCACAGGCCGACTATCCCGGTAAGCGGGATGGCGACGACGACGGACATCGGAGTGGCTATCAGGATTATGGTCATTGCGCGGTGGATGGAGACGGTATAGGTAAAGCTGCTGACGAGCGGAAGCACTATCGCATAGGCGAGCGCGATGATCATGGCGATCTTCAGTATCGAGCCGGAGCTGTAGGCCATGGTGGCCTCCATCTCCACATGCCCGGCGTCCTTGTCGGCGAGGATATCCTTCACGCGGGCGACGGTCTCCTCGTCCTGATACTGGAGCATTTCAAGGGCGGATCTGCGGGTGCGGTCGTCGGCGTAGGCGATAAGGAGAAGACCGATCTGGTACAGCAGGACAAGCGCCGCGCCCTCGGCTGCAAAGCCTATCACATAGGAGATGACCGTGATGAAAACAACGACGACCGGGGTGGCAAAATAGTCTCCTTTTTCGACAGAATTGACGGCGTTAAGAATGACGTCGTAACCTGCCGCGACCGCGGCGACTATCAACAGCGCAATGCTGACGAGCGTCGGCATCTTGACGATAAGCGACACGGCAAAGATCACCGAGGCGATCACAAGTCTGATGACCAGAATCGTGTCGAGCGCTGCCGGCTCCTTAGCGGGGGCGCTGGCCTTGTGCTTTACATGGTCGGATTTTGGGCTCAATTTTGCCACCTCCTGATTGATTTTTTTATCTGTTGCCGGCTTAGGTCAGGCCTTGCCGTCGCAGCCGAGAACATCGACGATCTTGTGCTTGACCATCTCTCTGATGGCGTCGCGAGCCGGTGCGAGATACTGGCGCGGGTCGAAATGATCGGGATGCTCGCTGAAATACTTGCGAATGGTCGCGGTCATGGCGAGGCGGAGGTCGGAGTCGATATTGATCTTGCAGACGGCCATCTTCGCGGCAAGGCGGAGCTGCTCCTCGGGGATGCCGATGGCGCCGGGCATATTGCCGCCGTTTTCGTTGATCATTTTGACAAATTCCTGAGGCACGGAGGATGAGCCGTGCAGCACTATCGGGAAGTTCGGCAGGCGGTGCTCGACTTCCTCAAGAATGTCCAGCCTGAGCTTGGGGTCGGTGCCGGGCTTGAACTTATACGCGCCGTGGGAGGTGCCGATGGCAATCGCGAGAGAGTCGCAGCCGCTGCGCTCGACGAATTCCTGAACGTCCTCCGGCCTGGTATAGGAGCTGTCCTCGGCGGTGACGTGAACCTCGTCCTCTATTCCGGCGAGAGTGCCGAGCTCGGCCTCGACGACAACGCCGTGGTCATGGGCATACTCGACGACCTGACGGGTCAGGGCGATGTTCTCCTCAAGGGACTTGGAGGAGGCGTCTATCATAACGGAGGTAAAGCCGCCGTCAATGCAGGATTTGCAGAGCTCGAAGCTGTTGCCGTGGTCGAGATGCAGCGCGATGGGCAGGCCGGTCTCGATGACGGCGGCCTCGACGAGCTTCATCAGATAGGTGTGGTTTGCATAGGCGCGCGCGCCCTTGGACACCTGGAGTATCAGCGGCGCGTTGAGCTCCTGCGCGGCTTCGGTGATGCCCTGCACTATCTCCATGTTATTTACGTTGAACGCGCCGACGGCGTATCCGCCTTTATAGGCCTTTTCAAACATTTCTTTTGTCGTAACCAGAGGCATTTTTTCAATCTCCCTTAAGTATTTCTCTAAATTTGTACAAAAAGCACATTTACAAATTCGCGTTTATATTATATCCTCAAACAATATGAGAATCAATACGCACATTTAACAAAAGGAATAAAAATTCTTAATAATCAGACGGAGGCAACAAGCATCATGAGAGAGAGACTTACAGGTTCCTGCATTTTCGGACAGTCCGGCGGCCCCACGGCGGTCATCAACGCGAGCGCCTACGGCGTCATAAGGACCGCGCTCGACGCGGAGGACATCACGAAGGTCTACGGCGCCTCGCACGGTATAAAGGGCGTTCTGGAGGACAAGCTGTTCGTCATGGACGAGGAAGACCCCGAAGAGCTCAGGCTTCTCCTGCACACCCCCTCCTCCGAGCTCGGCTCCTGCCGCTATAAGATCGCCGACCCCGAAAAGGACGACACCGACTACAAGCGCATCCTCGAGATATTCAAAAAATACAACGTCCGCTATTTCTTCTATAACGGCGGAAACGACTCCATGGACACATGCAGCAAGATCAGCCGCTATATGGAGTCCGTCGGGTACGAATGCCGCGTCATGGGCGTGCCGAAGACCATAGACAACGACCTCTACGGCACCGACCACTGCCCCGGCTTCGCCAGCGCAGCGAAATATATCGCGACCTCCTGCATGGAGATAAACAAGGACGCCCGCGTCTACGACAACGGCATGATAACCGTGGTCGAGATAATGGGCCGTCACGCGGGCTGGCTCGCGGCGAGCGCGGCTCTCGCGGCAGAATTCGGCTCCGGCCCGGATCTCATATATCTGCCCGAGTGCGACTTCGACATGGACAGGTTTCTCGCGGATATCGACGCGATATACAAGAAAACCGGCAAGGTGCTCGTCGCCGTGTCTGAGGGCATACACTACGCCGACGGCAGCTTCGTCTCCGAGGCGAAGGCCTCCGCGACCGACGGCTTCGGCCACGCCCAGCTCGGCGGGCTCGCCTCCATGCTGGCGCAGCTCATCAAGAACCATACCGGCGCGAAGGTTCGCGGCATTGAGCTGAGCCTTCTGCAGCGCTGCGGAGCTCACCTCGCCTCAAAGACCGATATCGAGGAGGCCTTCAACGCGGGCAAGGAGGCCGTCGAGCAGGCCGTAAACGGCGAGACCGGCAAGATGGTCGCCTTTGAGCGCGAGTATGTCGATGATAAATACACCTGCAAAATGGTGCTTCTCCCCCTCTCCGCCGTGGCGAACTACGAGAAGAAGATCCCCATGGAGTGGATAAACGACGCGCACAACGGCCTCAGGCATGAGTTCATCGAATACGTCCTGCCGCTCATCCAGGGCGAGCCGGAGCTGCCGCTCGTGTGCTCCCTGCCGAGATACGCACGGCTTAAAAAGATCCTCGCAAAGTGAGCTGACGCAGCAAAAATAATTCCTGTCGTCCTGAGGCGGACAGCCGAAGGCGCTTTCACTGAGCATATCGCCGGAGCGATATCGGGAGAGCGCCTTCGCTGCGCCCGGGATGGCAGGAATTTTGCGTATAAAGGGCTTTCAAAGGTTCCGTATCTGGTTCTGGATGAGCATCCCGACGGTGTCGGCGAGCTTGCCCACGGACTGAATGCGGGCAAAGTCCCGCCCGTATACGAGCTTTGCGGAGGCCAGGTCCCCGTCCTCCCCGGTAAAAACGCAGATGACGGCGATGCCGTCCGCCCTTGCGCGGCGCACCTCGTAGGCGGTGTCGGTTATTCCGGCCATGTGCTCATAGGGCACGAACTCGTCCTCCCCGCCGCCGGGGAGTTTTTTTATGTCGTTGGGCTTGACGTCGGACAGGACGATCAGTATCTTATGCTCGTAATTTGAGCGGTTCATCAGATAGTGCGCCGCTCTCACCGCGAGGCCGTCCCTGTTGCAGCCGTTCGAAACGAAATCAAAGATGCTGTCATTTTTGCGATTTTCGGTGTAATCCCTGAAAACGCGGAGTATCGTGTACCCCGTCATCGAGCAGAAGGACATTACCCGGCACGGTATCGAGCAGCGCGTCAGCGCCTCGGCTATCATATAGCCCTGCGCCGAGACCGTCTCCTGACGGTTCTTCTGGGAGGTGGACGCGTCGAGCAGGATATCCACGCTCAGATCGCCCATGTTGTCCTGCTCGCTGCGGGTGAAGACCTTGTCGTCGTCGAGCGCCACCGCGCGCCAGACGCGCCCCCCGTCTATCGTGCCGGAGTTCGATCTCACGGGCGCGGGCTGCAGATGCAGCAGGACGGAGTTTTGTATCTTTGCGGCGAGCTTGGCTATGGAGGTGCGGTTGGCGGGGAGATTTGCCTTGAAGCTATCCCTGTTTTTCTGTCTCTGCGCCGCCTCTCGCGTCCTTTGCAGGGCTTCAAAGCCGTTTTGTATCTTACCCTTTACCGGCTCACCCTTCGTGAAATGCAGGTGGCAGCCGCTGTGATTGCCGCTGCACAGCCGCCGCTCTATCTCGCCCGCTGTCTGCGCGTCGAAGAGCGGAAGGCCGTATTTGACGGTCATAAATTCGCGCAGCTCCGCCGCGGTCATTTTCGTGCGTATCTCCTCGCTGTCCTTGCGCCCCTCGGCGCTTACGCCGCCGTAGATATTGGACGGATGGTCGGCAAAGCCTATCCCGAATTTCCGATAGCGCCGCTTCCCCGCCCTCTCGGTCTTCTTCAGAGAGAGCGTGAAGGGCTTTTTCTGCCGTTTAAGGTACTCGGTGTTGATCTGGAACCAGCGGGTAAAAAGCTCCCTCGTCCTTGCGGCGATGTCGTCGGTGCTCATGTCGGGCGTAAATTCCAGCTCGTCGAGCAGCTTCACGTCGTACTTGCCGAGCTTCGGCTCCATGCCGAGCACGCGCATATAGTGCGCCAGCGCGAGGCAGTCGTACAGCCTGTAGTCGTCCGGCGCTCGCCGGCCGTATTCCTCGACAAAGCGCCGCGCGTAATTGCGGCGCAGCTCCGTTATGGCGGGTCGGTCGGCGGCCTCCCTCTGCGAGGCGCTGTTTTCAAGGCCGAGCCAGAGCAGACCCTCGTAGGTATCGCTGTCCTCATACTGCTGGAAGGCCTGAAATATCTTCTCAAGCTTCGGGTAATCGTAATGGCGGCGGACGGCGCCGATGATGCAGTTCCAGTACAGCTCCGCGTTCCCGTCGGCGTCGTAGGCCTTGAAATCGGGCGCGAAGCCGTAGTTCCCGGCGCCGTTCCAGATAATGTTTACCGCGCGCTTCTGCTGAAGCTCCGATACCTCGTTCATGGTCAGCCGAATATCTCGGCGCGGCCGATGTCGGAGGGGATGCGCGCCATGATTATATCCGAGACGAGCTGCCGCTCGAAATCATCGAAGGACTTGTTTATGATGCCGAGCTCGAGCGCCTGTCCCACGGACAGGCCGTTCTGG
>JAYFNM010000069.1:0-51950 GCA_034933465.1 Oscillospiraceae bacterium
GCCCAGTACAGGTCGATTATGTCACTATCTTCCATTTTTTCCTACTGAGAGAGCTATCATATATATAGATGCAGTTTTTGCGAAAAGGTTGTGCTCGAAAAAAACCGCTCGTTAACGAGCGGCTATTTTCACGTTTATTTGTTCAGGCTCTCGATGAGCATGGGCAGCGCCGTCTCAAATTTGACGCCGTACCAGTGCCCGGCGTCATCGACGGTGTTCTTTATGCACTGTACCGTATAGTCGGCCGCAATTTTCGCAGCCGAGAAGATATCCCTGCCGCTCATCAGGCAGCCGACGAAGGCGGAGGAATAGATATCGCCGGTGCCGTGGAACATTCTGGGGATTCTGGCGTGCCTGTAATAGCTCGATGTCCCGTTTTCGGACACGACGACGCCGGTATACTCCGGCTCGTAGCTGACTCCGGTCAGCACGACGCGCTTCGCGCCCAGACCATGGAGCCCGGTTAGCAGCTGCGCCACATAGTCCTCGCCGTACTCCTCGCGGTAGTCCGTGCCTGTCATGAAGCAGCTCTCCGTGATGTTCGGCAGGATGATGTCCGCTCTTGCGCAGAGGCCGCGCATTCCGGCGACGTATTCGCTGTTGAAGCCGTAATACAGCTTTCCGTTATCCGCCATCGCCGGGTCAACGATGAGTGCGCCGCCGTCGCGCAGGCAGGAGGCGAAGATATCGCCGACATAGTCTATCTGCCTTGTGCTGCCGAGATAGCCTGTATAGATGGCGTCGAAGCTGATGTTCTCCTGTAGCCAGTGCCGCTCGATGCCGGGGATGTCCTCGGTGAGATCGCGCACTGTGAAGCCCTTGAAGCCGCCTGTATGAGTGGAGAGCACGGCGGAGGGCAGTATACAGGTCTCATGACCGCAGGCGGAAAGGATGGGCAGAGCGACGGTGAGCGAGCACTGTCCAAGGCAGGAAATGTCCTGAATGGTCAAAATCCTCTTATATGGCATGTCATTCTCCTCGCGTTTTTTTATAGTACATGCCGAATCATAGCTTCTTCGCCGCGCTCGCCGGTTATCGAGTCCGCCGCGCTCGCCGGTTATCGAGAACAGCACCCAGCCCGCGATGTTCGCCGCGTGATCCGCAATACGCTCGAGATATTTGGCGATCATGAGCAGGTCAATGGCGTATTCCCCGTCCGTCTCGGGCAGGCTGAACATCTCAATAAGCCGTTTTTTTATCCCGTCGAAGCAGCTGTCAACCACGTCGTCGTATTCTATGACCGCGCGGGCGAGCGCCGTGTCTCCGCCGACGAAGGCGTCCACGCTGTCTGTGACCATTTTTGTCGCGCTCACGGCCATGTCGTGTATGTTCAGCGTATTGTCGCCCTGCGAGATGTTCGCGAGCGTCACTATCTCCGCGATATCGGCGGACTGGTCGCCTATGCGCTTCATGTCCGTGACCATTTTCAGCGCCGAGGATATGAAGCGCAGGTCGGCGGCGACGGGCTGCTGGCGCAGCAGAAGACGTATGCACAGCTCCACCGTCTCCCGCTCGGCCTGCTCTATGGTCTGCGACAGCTCCGCTACTCTGGCGGCGAGCGCCATATCTCCGTCGAGCAGCGCTTTTACGGCGAGCGCGATCGCGTTTTCGCAGTAGCCGCCCATATCCGTTATCTTTGTTTTCAGCTCCGAGAGCTGCTGCCCGTATATATCCCTCATCAGCCGAACCTCCCGCTTATATAGTTTTCGGTCCTCGTGTCCGCCGGCATGGAAAACAGCCTCTCCGTGTCTCCAGACTCGACCATCTCGCCGAGCAGGAAGAAGGCGGTGCTGTCCGAAACGCGCACAGCCTGCTGCATCTTGTGGGTCACGATGATAATGGTGTAGCTCTTTTTCAGCTCCGTTAACAGGTCTTCTATCTTGGAGGTCGATATCGGGTCGAGCGCGCTGGTGGGCTCGTCCATGAGGATAACGCGCGGCTCGACGGCCAGCGCACGCGCGATGCACAGCCGCTGCTGCTGCCCGCCGGAGAGGCCGAGCGCGGATTTTTTCAGCCGGTCCTTGAGCTCGTCCCAGATGGCCGCGCTCCTGAGCGAGCTCTCGACTATCTCGTCGAGCCTTGCTCTGCCGCGCACGCCGTGCGTTCTCGGGCCGTAGGCCACGTTGTCGTACACGCTCATGGGGAAGGGATTCGGCTTCTGGAAGACCATGCCTATCTCGCGGCGCAGCTCGTTTACATCGACGCCGGGCGCATATATGTCGTTGCCGCAGTAGGATATCCTTCCGCTTATCCTGACGCCCCGGACAAGATCGTTCATCCTGTTGAGCGTCTTCAAAAACGTGGATTTTCCGCAGCCGGACGGGCCGATGAGCGCCGTGATGCTGCTCTCGGGTATGGAAACGCAGATATCCTTGAGCGCCTGATTGCTCCCATACCAGAGGCACAGGCTCTCTACGTCTATAATATCTCTCATAGCTCTCTCCGTTTTTTGAATATCCTGCCGACGAGCGCCGCCGAGAGGTTTATTATCAGCGTCAGCAGCATCAGTATCGCCGCTATCGCGAAGGCGACGCCGAATTCGCCCTGCTCCTTCGCGTATACATACAGCGCCACCGTCAGCGTCGCTCCGGCGCTCGACAGGCCGTCAAAAAAGCCGTTCATCGAATGGGCAAAGCCCGCCGTAAAGAGCAGCGCCGCCGATTCGCCGAGTATGCGCCCGACCGAGAGGATGCAGCCCGTGATTATCCCGTCCACGCTGCACGGAACGACCACCGTGCGTATCACTCTCCATTTGCCCGCGCCGAGCCCGAGGGCGCCCTCGCGGTAGCTCTGCGGCACGGCCTTCAGGCTCTCCTGCGCCGTGCGCATCACGGTCGGCAGATTCATTATGACAAGCGTCAGCGCGCCCGCCAGAAGCGAGGTGCGCAGGCTCATAAACTGGCAGAAGAAGAGCATACCCACAAGGCCGTAGATTATGGAGGGTATGCCCGAGAGCGTCTCCGCGGCGTACTCTATCGCGCCTGTGAGCCTCCTGCTGTGGGCGTACTCCGTCAGATATATTGCCGCGCCCACGCCGAGCGGGAGCACAAGCAGCAGCGTCGCGACGACGATGTAGACTGTGTTCAGGATGTCCGGCAGGATGCCGATGGTGCCGGAGAGATAGCTCGGCTTTGTCGAGACGAGCTGCCACGACAGGTTCGCCGCGCCGTTATATAGCACATAGCCCACGAGAAGCAGAACCAGCGCAGAGGTGACGGCGGCGGAGACGTACATCAGGCCGCGGATAAAAACGCTGTAGCGCCGGCGGCGCGCCGAAATGCTTCTTCCAAGTGTCATGTTTTACCTCCGCCTCGCTTGAGCGCAAGATTGAGCAGCGCGTTTATGAGCATTATGAACAAAAACAGCACGAGCGCTATCGAAAAGAGCGCCTGGCGCTGCAAGCCGCTTGAATAGGCCATCTCGCTCGCGACGGCCGTCGTGAGAAAGCGCACGCTCTGAAAGAGCGAGGGCATGTTGGGGGCGTTGCCGGAGACCATCATCACGGCCATGGCCTCCCCCATCGCGCGGCCGACGCCGAGAACTATCGCCGCGGCCACGCCGCTTTTTGCCGCCGGCACGGACACACGCATACAGGTCTCCACCTCGTTTGCGCCGAGGGCGAGAGAGGCGTCCTCATACTCCCTCGGCACGGCCTCGAGCGCTGTGACCGACACGCTTATTATCGAGGGCAGCACCATCACCGACAGGACGATGATCGCGGCAAAGAGGCTCGCTCCGTCCGGTATGCCGAAGAGCTTTCTGATGGCCGGGACAAGCACGAGCATACCCACAAGGCCGTATACGACCGAGGGGATACCCGCGAGCAGGCCGACGGCCGAGGTGACGACGGTTTTTATCTTCGGCGGCGCAAGCTTCGCGAGATACACGGCGGTGAAAAAGCCGATGGGGATGCCTATCAGCAGCGCGCCCGCGGTGCCGTATACGCTGGAGAGTATGAACGGCAGGATGCCGTATTCCGGCGTCTCATAGGTCGGCGCCCAGACGCCGCCGAAGAGAAACTCCGCAAGGCCGATCTTCCCTATCGCCGGTATTCCGGATATTATGAGATATACGGTTATGAGCAGCACAAAGGCCACGGTGATGAGCCCCAGCAGCAGAAAGACGGCGTGTACCGTGTTTTCGAGCAATCTTTTTCGTTTCATATATTAATTACGGGTAATACGGCGCTTTCCCGAGGAGAGCGCCGTATGTCTCCCTGCCTGTCAATTCGCGGCTACCGCGCCGGCGTCGCCGATGATGGAGGAGGCCTCGGCGGAGGTCGCGTAGTCAAAGAAGGCCTGCGCCGCGGCGGACAGCTGCTTGTCCGCGGGAGTTACGAGCACGAAGGGGCGCTGTATGACGTAGCTTCCGTCCTTCACCGTCGCCTCGCTCGGCGCGACGCCGCCCACAGTGACGGCCTTCACGCTGTCCTTCACGGCCGAAAGTGAGGCGTAGCCGATGGCGTCGGGATTCTGGGAAACTGCGGTTATGACATCGCCGGTGCTGGTGAGCTCCTGCCGGTAATTACACTTGTCGGCGGCGCCGGTGATGGCTTCAAAGCCGTCCCTTGTGCCGCTGCCCGCCTCGCGGCCGATGAGCACTATCTCCGCGTCGTTCCCGCCGAGCTCCTTCCAGTTCGTTATCTCGCCGGTGTAGATCCTCGAGATATCCTCGAGGATCAGGTCGGCCACGGGGTTTTCGGTGTTAACGATGACGGCAATGCCGTCGTAGGCGAGCACGGTCGCGGTGAGCCCGGCGGCCTCCTCTTCGGGCTTGAGCGCGCGGCTGGACAGGCCGATGTCGCAGCGCCCCTCGGTCACGGCGGTGATGCCGCTGCCGGAGCCGGTGGGATTATATGTGAAGTTCACGCCGGGCTTCGTCCCCGTGAAGGCCTCGCCGAGAGCGCCGATGACCTTCTCCATGGAGGTGGAGCCGTCCGTCGAGACGGAGCCGGAGACAGCCGCGGCCGTCTCCGCGGGCGCCTGCGTCGCCGTGACGGCGGCGCTCCGGCTGCCGCAGCCGGCGAGCGCCGCCGCGGCCATTACCAAAGCAAGAAAAACGCCGATTACTTTCTTTTTCATTTTGTGATCTCCTCTGCAATTCAATGTTAATCATTTCGATTACAGTCTGAGAATAACGCCGGAAGGTAAGAGCGGATATCGCGCTTTCGTAAAATCAAAGTAAACGTTGGCGGCAAAAGGCCGAAAGAGGGCATAAATTGAAAAAACACTTGAATTACACAAATCGATATGTTATACTTTCAAGGCTATCAAAGCTGTAAATAATCGAAAGGGTTGAAATAAATGTCTGCACTCATTCTTGTCTTCACGATTCTTCAGGTTCTGTCCGGTCTTGCCGTTACGGTCATTGTTCTTATGCAGGATGGAAAAAGCGCGGGTCTGTCCGGGGCCATCTCCGGCGGCGCCGATACCTTCCTGTCAAAGGGCAAGGCAAAAACTCTCGACGCAAAGCTTGCAAGAGCGACCAAATGGTTTGCGCTGGGCTTCGTTGTGCTGACCCTTATACTCAATCTTCTGTAATACAGGTTGTTTGTCCTGAAAAAAACTGAGGCGCGCGAAAATTTCGCGCGCCTCAGTTTTTTATTCCCAATCCTTCCAGAGCTCGGGGCAAAAGCCCACGCTGGCCTTCCTCCCGTTTCTGACGATGGGCGTTTTCAGCAGATACGGAGTCTCGAACAGTTTTTCCATTCGTGCCTCGTCCGAGGCGAGGTATTTGAACAGCGGGTAGTCCTGATCCTCGGTATCGACGATGGCGTCGATACCGAGGGCATTTTTTACGGAGCTAAGCTCTCCCCTGCTCATGCCGTATTTGAGGACGTCTATATACTGATATTTTATCCGCCGCTCCTTGAAGTAGCGCTCGGCTTTCTTTGTGTCAAAGCATTTCGCTTTCCCGAATATCTGTATATTCATCCCGGCTCATATCTCGGAGATCACCGGCAGTATCATCGGGCTGCGGCGCGTCGTCTTATAAAGGTAGCCGGAGAGGTTGTTTTTGACCTTGCTCTTTATCGTGGTCCAGTCCATGATATGCTGCGCCTCGCAGGCGCTGACGGACTCGAGCGTCACGCGCTTGAGTTCATCCATGAGCTGTTCGGCCTCCTTGACATAGATGAAGCCCCTCGTGACTATCTCCGGATCGCCCAGCAGCTTGTGGTCGTTGCTCGAATACGGCAGGACGACGACTATCATGCCGTCCTCGGCGAGCCTGTGCCTGTCGCGCATGACGACGCTGCCCACCTCGCCTACGCCGCTGCCATCGACAAGTATCGCGCCCGTCTGGACGGTCTCCTCGCATTTGATGGACTTCTTGGTAAGCTCGATGACCTTGCCGTTTTCGGCGATGACGACGTTTTTCGGCTGAACGCCCATGATCCTGCCGAGCTCTGCGTGCTTTACGAGCATCCTGTACTCGCCGTGCACGGGGATAAAGAACTTCGGCTTCACCAGCGCGAGTATCATCTTCTGCTCCTCCTGCGAGGCGTGGCCGGAGACGTGCAGGTCGGTGTTGCGGTCGTATATGACCTCCGCGCCCTTGTGGAAAAGCTCATCCACGACGCGGCTGATGGTGTTTTCATTGCCGGGTATCGCCGAGGCGGAGATTATCACCCTGTCCCCCGCGTCCACGTTTATCTGCTTGTGCTCGGAAAAGGCCATTCTGTAGAGCGCGGACATGGTCTCGCCCTGGCTGCCGGTGGAGATGATGACCACCTGGTTCTTGGGCAGCTTGTTTATCTTGTCGATATCGACCATGACGTTTTCGGGGATATCCATGTATCCGAGCACCGAGGCGACGCGCATGACGTTCTCCATGCTGCGCCCGGTTATGCCGACCTTGCGCTTATATTTCGCGGCGACGTTGATTATCTGCTGCAAGCGGTGGACGTTGGAGGCGAAGGTCGTGATGATTATGCGCTTGTCGCAGCCCATGAAGAGCTTTTCAAAGCCCTGCCCGACCTTGCGCTCCGAATCGGAGTGGCCGGGCTTCTCGACGTTGGTCGAGTCGCTCATAAGGGCGAGGACGCCGCTGTTGCCGAGCTGGCCGAGGCGGACGAGGTCTATCATGCCGCCGGAGATGGGCGTGAGGTCGATCTTGAAGTCGCCCGTGTGGATGATGGTGCCGATAGGCGTGCCTATGGCGAGCGCCACGGCGTCAGGGATGCTGTGGTTGACGTGGATAAACTCTACCGAGAAGCAACCGAGCCGGAACACCGAGCCGACCTTCTTGGTAAATATCTGCGTATTGTACAGCAGATCGTGCTCCTCAAGCTTCAGCTCTACCAGCGCCGCCGTGAGCGGCATCGTGTAGATGGGGACGTTCATCTCCTTGAGGAAGTAGGGCACGCCGCCGATATGGTCCTCGTGTCCGTGCGTGAGGACAAGTCCGCGCACGCGCGAGGCGTTGGCCTTGAGATAGCTGATGTCGGGCAGGACGATGTCTATGCCGTACATGTCGTCGTCCGGGAAGCCCATCCCGCAGTCTACCACGATAATGTCGCTGCCGAATTCGATAGCGGTCATATTCTTGCCGATCTCCCCGAGACCGCCAAGAGGAATAATTCTCAGTTTAGAAATCATTTTTTCTCCATTCTTTATTATAATCACATATGTACACCGGTTGTCGGTTGATACCAAAAGAAAGCACGAGTTGTCACCCCGTCTCCGTTGGCGGGATGAGGATATGAAATTGTAACCGTAAGCGGCGGATTTAAAACCGCCGTAAAATACAATTAGAGGGGGGCGGAAAAGGACGGGCGCAAGGCCGGTCACATCTCTGTGCGCCCCTCGATCGCGCGGTTAAGCGTGGCGTCGTCCGCGAACTCGAGATTCGAGCCGACGGGGATGCCGTAAGCCAGACGCGTGACCTTTATTTCAAAGGGCTTGAGCAGACGCGAAATGTACATGGCCGTCGCCTCCCCCTCGGTATCGGGGTTGGTCGCCATGATGACTTCGTCAATATCGCTTTCGGATACGCGCACAAGCAGCTCTTTTATACGAATGTCGTCGGGTCCGACATGGCTCATCGGCGAGAGTACGCCGTGCAGCACATGGTAGGTCCCGTTATACTCATGCCCGCGTTCAATGCTCAGAACGTCCCTCGGCTCGGAGACGACGCATATGGTCGCCTTGTCGCGCCGGTCGCTCGCACAGATGGAGCAGACCTCGCCCTCGGTGAGATTCTGGCATATTTTACAGCAGTGAACGCTGGCCTTGGCGTCAACTATAGCGTCGGCAAAAGACCTCGCCTCTCCCTCCGGGAGGGCGAGCACATGAAAGGCAAGCCGCTGCGCGCTCTTCCTGCCGATTCCGGGCAGGGCGGCAAATTTATCGATAAGGTTTTCTAAAGATGAAGGGAAAAAGGACATTGTGTAAGCTCCGATAAAAGATTTGTGTCGCTGCGCTCAGGCGCCGCGCAGTGCGGCGATGGCGGCGGCGCGGTCGGCTTTGCCGAAGACGGCGCTGCCCGCGACGAGCACGTTCGCTCCTGCGGCCTTCGCCGCGGCGGCGGTCACGGCGTCGATACCGCCGTCCACCTCAAGCTCGCAGGCGTGCTCAAGTCCGCCGAGCATTTCCCGGACGGCCTTGATCTTGGGCAGCTGGTCGGCCATGAAGCTCTGTCCGCCGAAGCCCGGCTCAACGGTCATTATGAGCACGAGATCGACAAGCGGCAGAAACGGCCTCAGCGCGTCCGCCCCGGTGCGCGGCTTCAGGGTGACGCCGGTCTTCTTCCCGAGACGCTTCGCCGCCTCGATGGCTTTGATTATATTATCCGCGCTGTCTGCCTCGACATGAAAATTTACAAGATCGGCCCCGGCCGCGCAAAACTGCTCGACATAGCGCAGGGGGCGCTCTATCATAAGATGGACGTCCAGAAACATATCCGTCGCCCTGCGGATAGACTTAAGCACGGGGACGCCCACGGAGATGTTCGGCACAAACATTCCGTCCATCACGTCGAAATGGACATAGTCCGCCCCGCCCCTCTCGATCTCCCCTATTTCATCCCCGAGACGGGCAAAATCCGCAGATAGAATTGACGGCGCTATTTTGATCATGACGGCTCTCCCCGCCGGACGCTCTGCCCGGCTGCTGACGTTATCGATATATTATACTACAAAGTGCATTTGATTTGCAATACTCTTGACTACAACATTATTTCGATATAAAATAAACCAATTAGATGTTGTTTGGAGGTAAAGGCATTGTCAAGACAAAAAAACAGCCGCACCGGCGTGGGCGCGATATACGCTTTCGCTTTTTCCTGGCTCCTGCTGTCGCTTATTGTGCCGCTTTATAAGGTCTGGGGGCTGCTTTTGACGCTCGGCGTCTGCTGCTTCGTCTCTTTCCTGGCGGGCAGAGGCTCGGTGAAAAAGAGAAAGGCCGCGCAGGAGGCTGAGCGCAGAGAAGCGGAGAAAAAAGCCGCGCAGACGCCAGCTTCGAAAAAGAGCTACGGCCCCGAGGTCGATCCGATACTTGAGGAGGCCAACCGCGCGCTCAGCGAGATGGGCAGGCTCTACACGTCGATAAAGGACCCGGAGGTGCGCGGAAAGATAAACGAGATAATGCGCGTCACAGACAAGATAGCCCAGGACGCCATAGCCGACCCCTCCGACATACCGCAGATCAAAAAGTTTATGAACTACTATCTCCCCACGACCATCAAGCTTCTCAACGCCTACGACCGGATGAGCTCTCAGGGCATCGAGGGCGACAATCTGGGCAAGAGCATGAAGAACATAAACGAAATGCTCGACGCGGCGATAGCGGCGTATAAAAAGCGGCTGGATTCCCTTTTCGCCAACCAGGCGCTCGATATAGAGACAGACATAGACGTCATGAACACCATGCTCGCCCGCGAGGGGCTGTCCGGTACAAAAGATTTCGATATCAAATAAACAACAGGAAGGAACGCCAATATGAACGAAGAAAGCAGCAGCTTCCCCTCTCTCACGCTTGAGCCGAACCAGACCGAGGCCGCGGTACAGACCGCTCCGGCGGCGGAGGAAGTGAAAAAAGATATTCCCATCGAAAGACCCGAGCTTGAAAAGCTCTCCCCGGCCGAGCAGGCCGCCGTGCGCGAGTTCTCCGGCAAGATAGACGTGCTCAACACCGAGCAGGTTATGAACTACGGCAGCAACGCCCAGAAGAACATCTCCGAATTTTCCGAATCCGCGCTGAACAGCGTGCGCACAAAGGATCTCGGCGAGGTCGGCGATATGCTCGGCAACCTTGTGGTGGAGCTCAAGGGGCTGAATTTCGAGCCGGAGGAGAAAAAAGGCTTTCTCGGCATGTTCAAAAAGGCCAGCCAGAACATCGCCGCGCTCAAGGCGCAGTACGACAAGGCCGAGGTCAACGTTGACAAGATAGTGGAGTCCCTTGAAAACCATGAGGTCGTCCTGATGAAGGACATCAGCATGATGGACAAGATGTATACCAAAAACCAGGAGTACATGAAGGAGCTCACCATGTACATCATCGCCGGCAAGCTCAGGATAGAGCAGCTGCGCGGCGTGGAGCTGCCGAAGCTCGTGGCCAAGGCACAGGAATCCGGCCTCCCGGAGGACGCGCAGGCCGCAAACGACTTTGCCAACATGATAGGCCGCTTCGAGAAGAAGATACACGACCTTGAGCTTACCCGCACCATCTCTATCCAGATGTCCCCGCAGATACGCATGGTACAGAATAACGACGGGCTTATGGCCGAAAAGATACGCTCCTCCATAATGAACACCATTCCCCTCTGGAAGAGCCAGATGGTGCTCGCCCTGTCCATGTACCACTCGGAGCAGGCAATGAAGGCACAGCGGGAGGTGACTGATGTGACCAACGAGCTGCTCACCAAGAACGCCGAGGCTCTCCATCAGGGCAGCGTGAACGTCGCCAAGGAGTCCGAGCGCGGCATCGTCGATCTCGAGACGCTCAAGAAAACGAACATGGAGCTTATCGCCACCCTGGACGAGGTGCGCCAGATACAGGACGACGGCCGCGCGCGCAGAGCGCAGGCCGAAGACGAGCTGGGCCGCATAGAGGGCGAGCTCAAGCAGAAGCTGCTTGAGATGAAGGGCTGACGCGGAGATAAAGCATCCGCGCGGGGCAGAAGCGCTCTGCGCATAATATCAGCGAAAGGAACACCCATAGATGAATTTTTTCAAGAAACCGGCCGTGGCGGTACTTATGGCGATAGTTATCGTGCTGTCCTCCACGCTGCTGTCCGTGGATGTGAAGTTCGGCAGAGAATGCCAGAACATTTCCGACGGGTTTTATGACGGCGTCAAGGCCAACGGCTACATGCAGAAGAGCATATCGACGCATCTGCGCAATCTCTGCGGCTATGCCGACGGGCTTGTGACCATCGCGGGAAACTACGATATCGACGCCGCCGCCGCGAGCGACGCTTCGGAACAGCTCAAGCTCGGCCTGAGCTACTCCACCGGCGAGGCGGCCTATCTTTTCCAGTGTTACGAGACGCTCCTCGGCAGCGTAAAGCAGCTTGAGGATCAGCTCGGCCGCGCGCAGCTTAGCGAGAGAGACGCCTCCGGCGTCGAGCAGTACAGCTCGTCCATCGCCGGCGTCGAGAGCTCCATACAGAGCGCCGGGTACAACGAGAGCGTGAGAGAGTTCCTGCGGGAGAGCGTGCAGTTCCCGGCCGGCTTCTTCGCGGAGCTCATGAACATCAAGCTGCCCGAGTATTTTGCGTGATATGAAAAAATACAGGAACATTTCGGCGCTGCTGCTGGCGCTGCTGCTCTTCGCCGGCCTCGCGCCCGGCGCGAGCGCGCTCGTCTCCGAGAGCGACAGCTTTTATTCGGCCGACTACGCGAACGTCCTCTCCGACGAAACCGAGCAGATGATAATCAACTATAACGGCGCCCTCGAACAGCAGTGCCAGGGCGCGCAGATCGTCGTCGTCACGGTGGACTATCTCGACGGCATGAATTCGGACGAGTACGCCTACCAGCTCTTTAACGACTGGGGCGTCGGCTCGGCGGACTATAACAACGGTATGCTCCTCCTGCTTGCGACGCAGGAGAACAAGGCCTGGCTCGCCTACGGCCTCGGCCTCAATTCCCAGATGAGCGACACCACGGTGGACGATCTGCTCAATAAATATTTCTGGACGGATTTCGACAAGGGCAACTACGACGAGGCCGTGACGAAGCTGTTCAAGGCGCTGCTGAGCTGGTATGACGATGTTTACGATTCGGATACCGCCGATGCGGGGACTGCCTCGTCGAACAGCGGCTCGCAAAATTCCGGCGGCTCGTCCTTCAGCTTCTCCGGCATCATAAGGACTGTCGTGGTCATCGCCATAATCATGGCCATTTTCGGCTCCGGGAACAATCGCGGAGGCGGCGGCTCGTGGCTGCCCTGGCTGCTGTGCCTGGGCTCGCAGTCGCGCAACCGCAGAGGCCCCTTTGACGGCGGCGGAAGCTGGCCGCGCGGAGGCGGCGGCTTTGGCGGAGGCAGCGGCCGGGGCGGAGGCGGCTTCGGCGGAGGCGGCTTTGGAGGCGGCTTCGGCGGGGGCGGCGGACACGGCGGCGGAGGCTTCTCCGGCGGCGGAGGCGGCCGCAGATAAAAATGTAAGGTAAGAGGTAAAAAATGTCTATAGAAAAAGGGCGCGCGTATTTTCGCAATTTGGGTATTGAGGACAGAGTAAGAGAGTTCGAGGTCTCTTCCGCGACGGTGGAGCTGGCCGCGCAGGCGCTGGGCGTCGAGGGCGCGAGGATAGCCAAGACCCTGTCTTTTAAAACGGACTCCGGCTGTATGCTCATCCTTGCCGCCGGGGACGCGAGGATAGACAACCACAAGTTCAAGGAAAAGTTTCACATGAAGGCAAAAATGCTCTCCCCGGACGAGGTGCTGGAGCTTGTCGGCCACCCGGTCGGCGGGGTCTGCCCCTTCGGCATAAACGAGGGCGTGGCCGTGTATCTGGACGAGAGCATGAAGCGCTTTAAGACGGTCTTCCCCGCCGTCGGCAGCGCGAGCAGCGCCATAGAGCTGAACCTGGACGAGCTGTTCAGATACTCCAAGGCGCTCGAGTGGATAGACGTCTGCAAGCTGCCCGAATAAACAGCAAAAACCCGCTGTAAAAAAGTTTGCCTGTCATTCTGAGACCTAAGCCTCAGAATGACAGGTTTTTTGCAGCGGGATATTTTTATTTGAGGATGACCTTGTTAAAATTCTTCTTGCCGCGCTTGATGAGGACGCCGTTTTTCAGCTCGGCTGCGCTGAAGCTTCTGTCGATATCGCTCACCTTTTCGTCGTCCACGCTCACGCCGCCCTGCTGGATGTTGCGCCGCGCGTCCGACTTTGAGGCGCAGAGGCCGGTTTTGACGAGCAGGGTCATGATATCCGCCGCGCCGTCGGTGAGGTCGGCTGCGCTCAGCTCGGTCGTCGGGATATGGTCGCTGCTGCCGGCGCCGGCGAACAGGGCTCTGGCGGAGGTCTCCGCCTTGACGGCCTCGGCCTCTCCGTGGACAAGCTTCGTCAGCTCGAAGGCGAGTATCTCCTTTGCGCGGTTTAGCCCGCTGCCCTCCCATTTGTCCATCTCGTCTATCTGCTCGAGCGGCAGGAAGGTTAACATGCGTATGCATTTGAGCACGTCCGCATCGCCGACGTTGCGCCAGTACTGGTAGAAGTCGAAGGGGCTGGTCTTGTTGGCGTCGAGCCAGACGGCATTTCCGGCGGTTTTGCCCATCTTGTTGCCCTGTGAGTCGGTGAGCAGGGTGATGGTCATGGCGTGCGCGTCCTCGCCGAGCTTTCTGCGGATAAGCTCCGTGCCGCCGAGCATGTTGCTCCACTGGTCGTCCCCGCCGAACTGCATGTTGCAGTCGTAATGCTGGAACAGGTAGTAGAAATCGTAGCTCTGCATTATCATGTAGTTGAATTCGAGGAAGCTCAGCCCCTTTTCCATGCGCTGCTTGTAGCAGTCGGCGCGGAGCATGTTGTTGACCGAGAAGCAGGCGCCCACGTCTCTGAGCATTTCGATGTAGTTGAGACCCAGGAGCCAGTCGGCGTTGTTCACCATGCGCGCCTTGCCCTCGCCGAAGTCGATGAATTGCTCCATCTGCCGCTTGAAGCACGCGGCGTTGTGCTCGATATCGTCCCGGGTGAGCATCCTGCGCATATCCGTCCTGCCGGACGGGTCGCCGATCATCGTGGTTCCGCCGCCGATGAGCGCAATGGGCTTGTTGCCCGCCATTTGCAGCCGCTTCATCAGCGTCAGCGCCATGAAATGCCCGGCGGTGAGGCTGTCGGCCGTGCAGTCAAAGCCGATGTAGAAGGTGGCCTTGCCGTTGTTTATCATCTCGCGAATCTCGTCTTCGTTCGTCACCTGGGCAATAAGCCCTCTGGCGACCAGTTCTTCATAAATTCCCATGTCTATCTCTCCTGTTTTTTATTATCAAGTATCATTTTTTCCGCGAGTGCGGCGGCGTATCGGATAAGCTCCTCGCAGGCGGGCTTGTCGATCTTCAGCTCCGCGCAGCGCAGACCGCCGCGCTCTTCGGCAAAGCGGCCGGTAAACTCCTTCGCAAGCGCCGCTATCTTGTCCTTCGCGTCGGTATTCTCCGCGTCGCAAAAAGGATTCGCCAGGCCTATCGCCATGAGCGCGCCGGAAACCGCGCCGCAAAGCTCTCCGCAGCGCGCGCCGCCGCCGAAGCCGGCGGAGATCGCCGCGAGCTCCTTTTCATCGAGCGCCGGGCAATACTCCCGACAGGCGAGCAGGACGCTCTGCGCGCAGTTAAAGCCGCTGTCGTGCATTATTATCGCTTCGTTCTGTACGTTCATTTTGTTTTTCCTTTCAAAAAAAGCCCCCTGTCCTTTCGGACAGAGGGCAATAATCTGCGGTACCACCTCTGCATATCCCGGCCTCGCGGCAGAGATCTCAGCGAGTGCAAGCACTCATACGCTCTATCGGGCGAACCCGTCGCAGCCTACTGTCAAATGATTTCGGTGCGCCGCTCCAAACTGTATTTCACGTCTCTCCCTCTCCCCCTCTCAGCGTCACGGGGTCTCTCTGTGCAGGAAAAACACGCTACTTCTGTTTTTCATCGCGTTACCAGTGGATTATACAGTATCTTTCCGCGCCTGTCAATAGACGCCCGGCGCTTTATGCTCTGTGCCGCGCCTTGAACGCTTCGGCGGATTCAAGCTGCTCACCGGCGCTCGCGAGCGTAGTCGCGGTGACGTTATCTCCGCCGTGCAGCCTTGCCAGCTCGCGGCAGCGCCCGTCCTTATCGAGCCTGCGCACATCGGTGTAGGTTCGCCCGCCGCGCTCCTGCTTGACGATGACATAGTGGCTGTCAGCCATCGCCGCGATCTGCGGCAGGTGCGTCACGCAGAGGACCTGTTTGCCGGTAGAGACGGTGAACAGCTTCTCGCCGACACGCTGCGCCGCGATGCCGGAGACGCCGGTGTCTATCTCGTCGAAGATCATGGTGGAGACCGGATCGTTCTCGGCGAATACGTTCTTCATCGCGAGCATGATGCGGCTCAGCTCGCCGCCGGAGGCTATCCGGCTTATCCGCCCCGGCTCCTCGCCCGCGTTCGCGGACATCATGAAGCATATCCTGTCCGCGCCGGTGGAGTCGAAGCCCTGCCCGTTATCGAGCTTTTCAAAGAGGACGGCAAACTTGACCGACGGCATGTTGAGATCGCGAAGCTCGGAGACGATGCGCGCTTGCAGCTCTTCGGCGGCTTTGGCGCGGCGCGCAGTCAGCACGGCCGCCGCCCCCACGCAGACCTTCTGCTGCGCGGCGAGCAGCTTTTCGAGCTTTTCAAGCCGCTCGTCGGCATACTGTATGTCGTCGAGTCTGCCGCGGCACTCGCCGAGATAGCTTATCAGGGCGTCCTCGTCGCGGCTGTACTTGCGCTCAAGCTTGTTGAGCAGCGCTATGCGCGTTTCGAGCGCGTCGTATTCATCCGGCGAGAAATCCAGGCTCTCCCTGAGGTCTCTGAGGGTCTCCGCCGCATCGGAGAGGGCGAAGGCAGCGTCGTTTATGTTTTTGGCCGCCGCGTCGAGCTCGGGCGCAATGGCGGCGGCCTTGCCGACGTAATACCCGGCATTCTGCGCAAAGGTCACGGCGTTTTCATCGCCGCCGTACAGCGCCTCAAAGGCCGCGTCCACGGCCTCGGTGAGCTTTTCGGAGTTTCGCAGCAGGTCGCGCCGCGCGGTGAGCGCGTCTTTCTCGCCCGCCTTCAGCTCCGCGCGCTCAAGCTCCTCTATCTGAAATTTCAGGCTGTCGCTCAGCCGCGCTTTTTCAAGCTCGTCCATATTGAGCTGCGACATCTCTTTCTTTATCGCGCCGTATTTTTTGTACTCCTCGTGAAAATCGTCGAGGAACGGCTCAAGCTTCCCGAAGCGGTCGAGATAGTCCATGTGGCGGCGCTCGTCCATGAGCTGGCGGCCGTCGTTCTGCCCGTGGATATCGACCAGCATGGCCGCGAGCTCCTTGAGCTGCGCCGCGGTGACCGGCGTGCCGCAGACGCGGCAGCTGCTCTTCCCGTCGGAGCTGATGCGGCGCTGGACGATAAGCTCGTCGTCGGCTTCTATCTCGTTGTCGGCGAGCCATTTTTCCGTGCCGGACAGGTCGAACGCGGCGGTCACAAGACCGCGCTCCGCCCCGCGGCGCACAAGCTCGCGGCTCACGCGCTCGCCGAGCACGGCGCCGATAGAATCAATCACAATGGATTTTCCCGCGCCGGTCTCGCCCGTCAGGACGTTGAGCCCGGCGGTAAATTCGATATCGGCCCGTTCTATGACAGCGATATTCTCAATGTGAAGCTCATTAAGCATATGTCCGCCCCCTGTCGCCTGCGCCTGTTAAAACAGCAGCTCTATCTCATGGTACAGCTTCTGCGCCGCGTCGTTGTCACGCATGGCGAGAAAAGCCGTATCGTCTCCTGCGAGCGTTCCGACGAGCTCTTTAATATCCATGCCGTCTATCGCCGAGCAGGCCGCCGGAGCAAGCCCCGGCAGCGTCTTGATGACGAGGATATTCTGAGCGAAGTCATAGGATATGACGCTCTCGCGGAAGATCTTCTTCAGCCGCCGGTCAAAATCGTCCGTCTCGGGCTTTGCGGCCGTCACATAGCGGTAATTGCCGTTGGGGCCGAGCTCTTTTATAAGGCGCATGTCCTTTATGTCGCGCGAAAGAGTCGCCTGCGTGCTCTTTACGCCTCTTGCGGACAGCGCCTGCAAAAGCTGATGCTGCGTCTCGATATCGTGTTCAGAAATGATTTCCAGTATGACGTTCTGTCTTCCCGGCTTCATATGCGTGACCACTCCTTTCGCCAAATCATGTCAGTTTTTCATACGCTATCTGGTAAAAATTCTTTATCCCGAAATCGGCCATAAGGGTGCAGTTGTCCGACCTTTTTACGTTTATTATATCACCGTTTGAAAGATCCGCAACCGAGTTGCCGTCAACCGAAAGATAGGCTCTTCTCCCGTGCAGCTTCTCCGTCATCACGGTGACCGTCCTCTCCGGGTCGAGCACAAACGACCTCGCGCCCATGATATGCGCGCAGATAGGGCTGACGATGATATTGGCCGCGTCCGGCTCGACGATGGGGCCGCCGGCGGACATGGAGTAGCCGGTGGAGCCGGTGGGCGTGGCCAGGATTATCCCGTCCCCGGAGTAGCTTGTTATCCTCGCGTCGCGGCACCAGGCCGTGAGCTTGATGCAGTCGCCGTAGCCGTGCAGAACCACGTCGTTGAGCGCGCAGTCGGAGTATATCTGCTCTCCGCCGCGCATGAGCTGCACGTCGAGCATCATCCGGCGGCTGACCTTTATCTCGTTTCGCGCGGCCTTCGAGATGAGCCGGATATCCTCCGGCTCAAGCCCGGACATGAAGCCCTTTGTGCCCAGATTCACGCCGATTATCGGCACCTGCGTACCGCGCATGGCGCGCGCGACAGCCAGTATCGTCCCGTCGCCGCCGATGACCACCACGAGAGTGCACTGGGGCAGCAGGTCTCTGAGGCGGCGCGGCTCCACGCCGGAGGGCAGGACAGACGGGTCGTCCTCGGAGAAGACCGGGCATACGGCGGTCTCATACCCGTCGGCAGACAAAATGCCGCGCACTTTCTCTGTAAGCTCCAGTCCGTTGTCGCGAAAGGGGTTAGGGCAGATTGCGATCATATTTTCAGCTCCCTCACAAAGCCTCGTGCGACGCGGCGACAATCGCCCCGACGTCTATCTCGGGCGCGTCCAGCGCGGCGTTTTTCATGTGACAGATGTATTCGATGTTTCCCTCCGGACCCTTTATCGGCGAAAAATCCAGCCCCACAACGCTCAGCCCTATGGTCGGGGCGAAAGCGAGCACGCTGCGGATGACCTCCTCATGCACGGCGCTGTCGCGCACGACGCCCTTCTTGCCGACCTCTTCCCTGCCCGCCTCAAACTGCGGCTTTATCAGGCAGACGATATCGGCCTCCGGCCGCAAAAGCGCCTTCACCGCCGGCAAAACGAGCCGCACGGAGATGAAAGACACGTCCATGACGGCCAGGTCCAGCTCTTCCGGGATCTGCTCCTTCGTGACATAGCGGAGATTTGTGCGCTCGAGACTGACGACGCGCCCGTCGTTGCGCAGCTTCCAGGCGAGCTGTCCGTAGCCCACATCGACGGCGTATACCTTCTGCGCCCCGTGTTGCAGCAAGACGTCCGTAAAGCCGCCGGTGGACGCGCCGCAGTCTATGCAGAGCTTGCCCGCGGGGTCGATGGGAAAGACCCTGAGCGCTTTGTCGAGCTTAAATCCGCCGCGGCTGACAAAGGGCAGCGCTTCGCCGCGGACCTCCACCCTCGCGTCCGGCGCGACGGGCGTCCCCGGTTTATCGGCGCGCTGTCCGTTGACGAACACATGGCCGCTCATTATCGTCGTCTTTGCCCGCTCGCGGCTGTCCGTATAGCCGAGGTCGAATACGAGCTGGTCGAGCCTGATCTTCTTCATAGCTTATAAGCCGCACAGCTCGCGCGCCGTCTTTGCGACGGTGCAGGCGTCTATGCCGTTATCGCGCATGAGCGACGCGCGGTCACCGTGCGCGACGATCCCCTCTCCCAGATTCAGCAGCTTTGCGCAATGCACCGCAGCTCCGGCCTCCCCCGCCTGCGCGAGTATCTGTCCGCCCACGCAGCCGGCGGCGCAGACCTCCTCCGCCGCCACAAAGCGGCCGGTCTTTTTTATTGAGGCGACGGCGAGCGGAAACGCGGACGGCTTCACCCTGTTAATTTTTATTATCTCGGCGGAAACGCCGTTGCCGGAGAGAATGTCGGCCGCCCGCAGCGCCTCGTTTATCATCGTGCCGCAGCAGACGAGCGTGACGTCGCTCCCTTCGCGGATAAGCGCCTCGTCGCCGCGGGAGAGCTCTTTATACTCCCCCTCGCCGCCGCGCGGATACCTGACGGCCACCGGCCCGCTTATCCTGAAAAGCGCGTCCTCCAGCATATCGTACAGCTCCGCATAGTTTGCCGGGCAGAGCACCGTCATGCCCGGCACCGAGCAGAGATAGTCCACGTCGAAGATGCCGTGGTGCGTCTCGCCGTCGCTGCCGACTATGCCCGCCCTGTCGATGCCGAACACAACGTGCAGGTTTTGAAGAGAGATATCGTGTATCAGCATGTCGTAGCCGCGCTGGAGGAAGCTTGAATACACCGCGAAAACCGGCAGCGCGCCCTGCTTTGCCATGCCCGCCGCGATGGCGGTCGCGTTCCCCTCGGCGATACTCGCGTCGATAAAGCGCTCGGGATACTTCTTCGCGAAGCACTCGAGCCCCGTGCCGCTGGACATGGCGGCCGTGATGGCCGCTATGCGCCCGTCCCTCTCGGCAAACTCGCAGAGGTATTTCCCGAACAGCTCGGAAAAGCAGTCCCCGGAGGGCTGGAGCTCCCCGGTGACAGGGTCGAAGGGGCCGACGCCGTGGTACATCTCGGGGTGCTCCTCGGCGTATTTACAGCCCTTCCCTTTTTTTGTGAGCACATGGACTATCACGGGCTCGCGCATCTCCTTGGCCCAGCGGAGGACGGTCTCGAGATTCTCCACGTCGTGCCCGTCCACAGGCCCGAGATAGCTCAGACCCATGGCGGTAAACATGTTGCGCGGGAGCACGCGCGATTTTATCCACTCCTTGATGCGGTGGTTGAATCTGTACAGGGCGGGCGCTTTTGCAAAGGTCGCCCTGTACCAGCGCTTGAAGCTGATATAGCCCGGCTTGACGCGCAGGCTTTGCAGCAGCATGGCTATCCCGCCGACATTCTCGTCGATGGACATATTGTTGTCGTTGAGGATCACGACCATAGGCTCGCCGCTGGCCGCCGCGCAGGCGAGACCCTCATAGGCAAGCCCGCCCGTAAGCGCGCCGTCGCCTATGAGCGCGGCGACGTCGTAGCTTCCGCCGGAAATTGTGCGAGCCTTGGCCATGCCGAGCGCGACGGAGACCGAATTTGAGGCGTGTCCCGCGACAAAGGCGTCGTCCGCGCTCTCGTGCGGCTTCGGGAAGCCGGAGAGCCCTCCGTATTGGCGCAGCGTGGAAAAGCGCTCCCTGCGCCCTGTGATTATCTTGTGCGTATAGCTCTGGTGGCCGACGTCGAAGACGACGCGGTCGCGCGAGGTGTCATAGACCCTGTGCAGCGCGACGGTGAGCTCTACCGTGCCGAGATTCGACGCGAGATGGCCGCCGGTGCGCGAAATATTGTCTATAAGAAATTCCCTTATCTCCGCGCAGAGCGCGTCAAGCTCTTCCCCGCTGAGTTTTTTTATATCGTTCGATGTATTTATCTTTTCCAATATACCCAAAACATACCCCTATCCGGCAGACCGCGCAGAGTTCAATTCTGCCTCTCGGCCAAAGAGTCCGCCAGCGCGCCGAGGAAAATCGTGTCCGTAAAAGCCTCGCTCAGGATATTTTTCGCAAACTCCGTCAGCCTTTTTACGGTACGCTCGCAGCCCTCGGCTCCAAGCAGCGCCATATATGTGTTTTTATTTTCCTTTTCATCCGAGCCGACGCTCTTGCCGAGCTTCTCGTCGGTGCTGATGACGTCGAGCATGTCGTCGCGTATCTGGAAGGCCATGCCGACAGCCGCGCCGAAATGCCCGGCCGCGTCGAGCATAAGCTCGCTCCCGCCGGCCGCCGCGACGCCCATCTGGCAAGCGGCGACGAGCAAGGCGCCGGTCTTGCGGCTGTTGATCTCCGTAAGCTCCTGCTCGCTGAGCCTTTTCCCCTCGCCGAGCATATCGAGATATTGCCCGCCGCACATGCCATCAAGCCCGGCCGCCCCGGCGAGTATCTCGGCGCAGTCGGCTCTGTTTTTCGCGGGCAGGCCGCTACGGAGTATGGTTCCGAAGGCCTCCGCCTGTAGCGCGTCCCCCGCGAGAGTGGCGGTGCATTCCCCGTATATCACATGGTTTGTCGGCCTTCCGCGCCGGAGCGAATCATTGTCCATACAGGGCAGATCGTCGTGTATCAGGCTGTAGGTGTGCAGCATTTCTATCGCGCAGGCCGCCGGGAGCGCGGAGTCGATATCCCCGCCCGAGATCCGGCAAAATTCCAGCACGAGCGTCGGGCGAATGCGCTTTCCTCCCGCGAGCAGGCTGTAGCGCATAGCCTCGGCAAGACCCGCCTGCGGAATATCGGCGGCTTTAAAGTATCCCTCGAGCGCGGTATCTACCAGCGCCTTATAATTCTCAAGCGTCATATTCACTGCTCATCCTCAAACGGCAGCTCTATAGGCGCCCTGTCCGCGCCCTTCTTGAGCTGCGTCACCTTCTGCTCGGCCTCGTCGAGCATACGGCCGCAAGCCGAGAGCAGTGCCGTCCCCTCCTCAAACAGGGACAGAGAGTCGCTCAGCGGCAGATCGCCCTTCTCAAGATGGCGGACTATCTCGTCCAGCCTCGCGAGAGACTGTTCAAAATTCATTTTCTTTGCGGCCATAGCATGACCCTTCCTTTCGCTTCAAGGCGCAAAAAAGCCACAAAAGGAGTGGCCGAAATTGCGCCGGCTTGTCGTTTGCCGCGGCAGCGGCGGAAAAAAGTGTGCGATAAAAAAGCCCGAGCCTGTTCCGGCTTCGCCGGTTTTCTCAGCGCGGCTTTTTCTCCGTCGTCTCAACGCGGCAGCCCGCCCTGCCGTCGGCAAAGCAGACGCTCACGGCGTCGCCCTCTTTCAGCTCGTCCACGCTCCTGACGGCGGAGCCGTCCGGCTTCTGGGCTATCGAGTATCCGCGCGACAGGACGCGCAGCGGGCTCATTGCGTCGAGCGCCGCGGCGAGCCTGACAAAGCCCTGCTTTTTGACAGCGACGCCGCGCTCCTGCGCCGCGATGAGCCGGTCTCTGGCATGGTCGAGCTCGATGCGGCGGTTGTCCAGCTGCGCGGCGGGGTCTGTCAGGACGCGCTTTGCGCGCAGCGCCTCCAGCTTTTCCGAGAGCGAGCCGAGCTTTTTCTCCATCGCCTGTCCGGCGCGGATCTCATAGCCGCGTAGGGTCTCGCCCATCTCGTGCCGGTCGGGCACGGCGATCTCCGCCGCGTTTGACGGCGTCGAGGCGCGCGCGTCGGCCACATAGTCGGAGATGGTGACGTCCGGCTCGTGCCCGACAGCGGATATGACCGGGATATCGGAGGCATAGATCGCCCGCGCGACGCGCTCATCGTTAAAGGCCCAGAGGTCTTCAATCGAGCCGCCGCCGCGGCCTGTGATTATGACGTCCGCAACCTTGAATTCGTTGGCGTATCTTATTGCGCCCGCTATTTCGGGGGGCGCCTCCGTGCCCTGTACGCGCACCGGCAGCAGCAGTACCTTCGCCATCGGCCAGCGGTGGCCGAGGATGCGTATCATGTCGTGCACGGCGGCGCCTGCGGAGGAGGTTATTATGGCTATCCGCCCCGGAAACTGCGGCAGCGGCTTTTTGTGGGCGCGCTCAAACAGGCCCTCCTGATCCAGCTTCGCCTTGAGCTGTTCAAAAGCCACCTGGAGGTCGCCCGTGCCCTCGGGCAGGAGCGACGAACAATATAGCTGATAAGCCCCGTCGCGCGGATAGACCGACACGCGGCCGTAGGCCGTCACGCTCATGCCGCTCTCCGGACGGAAGCGCAGCTTCGCCGCGCTGCCCCTGAACATGACGCAGCGCAGACTGCTCTCGCTGTCCTTTAGCGTGAAATAGTGGTGACCCGACGGGTATATTTTGTAATTTGAGAGCTCGCCCTTGACGCAGACGTTCGCAAGCAGCGGGTCGAGCTCAAACAGTTCCTTTATGCGGTTGTTAAGCTCCGTGACTGTAAGCGCCTGCTGTTCCATGCCCTACTCCCGCTCTGCTTCCGGCTCTTCCGGCGTAACCGGCTCTTCAGATTCTTCCGATGCTGCCGGCTCTTTCAACTCTTCCGCTGTCGCCGGCTCCTCTTCCGCTGTCGCCGGCTCCTCCGGCGCTGCCGGCTGTATGCCGAGCTCGCCCCGCATGAAGCCGCCGAGCACGCCATTGACGAAGGCGACGGTATCAGCGTCGTCATAGCCCTTGTCAAGCTCGACCGCCTCGTTTATCGCGGCGGAATTCGGGACGTCGTCCAGATACAGTATCTCGCATATTGCGCAGCGCAGCACGGCGAGCGCGGTGCGCGAGATGCGCTCCGGCTTCCAGCCCTTCGCGTAGCGCTCGATAAAGCCGTCGATCTCGCTGCGGTTTTCAAGCGCGAGCGAGGTGAGGCGGCGGATATATTCCATCTGCTTTTTGTCGGGGTACTCGCTGAAAAGCTCATCCTCGCACGCGAGGCTGGCATAGTGCTCCTCTGAGAAAAAATCCTCGAGCAGCGCCGCGCAGTCCGCCGTGTCGGCGGCGGCAAAGCCGAGCTGTATCGCTATCTCACGCGCCGTGGTTCTCGTCATCTTATCTCCCCCGGCTTTTACTTATCAAAGGCGATGCCGGAGACATGAACGTTGACCTCGGCCTTCTCTATCCCTGTCGCAGACTGGACGGCGTTCATGACCCTGTCCTGCACGGTTCTCGCCACGTTTACGATATTGCTGCCGTAGCTGACGGTGATAATGACGTCCACGACAATCTTGTCGTCCACGAACTGGACCTTTATGCCCTTGCTCGAGGTCTTGAGGCCGATGAGCTCCGCGATCTCGGAGCCGGCGGTGTTGGAGAGGCCGGAGACGCCCTCGACCTCGGTTATGGCCGTCCTGACCATGCTGGAGATGACCTCTTCGGAAATATTGATGCTGCCCTTTTCATCCTGGCAGCTTATATAATTATCGCCCATGATATTCCTCCTAAATGAATTCAGAGTATTCTACCACGTTGCGTGAAAAAAAGAAAGACATATTGTTAAAAATACGCCCCGGCGCGCATTTCCCCGGAAAAATCGCCCCGGCGCGACTTACGGGCGGTCACGCCGGGGCAGCTCGATATCCGGTTTTTTAACTCAGGATCTGACCTCTATTATGCTCAGCTGCGCCGCCTCAAAATCGGTCTCGCTGCATATGATATCCGTTATCCTGGCTATTGCGTCCTCCGACAGTCCCTCCTCCGGCGCCGGGACGGCGACGGTGATGGCGTCGTTGCCTATGTACACGACGCAGTCGGCAAAGTCCTTGGCGATAAGCAGGTTTTCTATCTGCGATTCCTGCATGGAGCAGGTGGCCATGGCCGAAATTGCGTTCATCGCGCTGTCAATGGTCTCCTGGGAGGCGGTCTCCGCGGTGGCCGCGGTCTGTAGCAGCGCCAGCGCCTCGTCCCTCGACACCTGTCTTGTGAGCCGGGCCTCCGCAAAATAGCCCGAGGCCTCCGTTGCCGCATCCTGCCCGGTCTCCGCGCCCGCGCCGAGCATCGCCTCGTCCTCCGCCGACACCATCTCCGCGTCCGCCTTGCCCCATCTGTTGTTGTACGACCAGTTCAGCGCCACTGCCGCGCATACAAACAACAGCACGGCTATCATCGTGATGTTTCTTTTCTTGTTCTTCATTTTTCCGCACGCTCCTCCCAACATTTTAATCCGCCATTTTAAGCACAGTGATCTTATCCGAGCCAAAGCCAGTATATGAACCTACCGCCGTAATAATATCCAGCCGCACCCTTGCGCTGTCCGCGCCCCGGCACACTACGACGACGCCGTTTTCCGACACTATCACCTGCGCCTGCCCCACCCCCTCTGAGCAGGAGAGCACCTGCCGGAGCAGGGCGTCGGGATCCGTCGCGGCCTCTGTGCCGGTTTTCCCGGTCGGGATCAGCATCAGGGCGATGCCGAGAACAAGCACGAGCAGAGGGTATTTGAACTTTTCGAGTTTCCCGAGTTTGCTTTTCAGTTCGCCCATTTTCAGCTCCATTGCTGCCTTTCGGCCGGAATACCGAGCTCCGCTTCGATAATATCGCTCAGCTCACCGCGCTCCTGCTCGCCGCACTCACAGCTTATCTGCGCCGAGTACGGCACCCAGACGCCCTCCGTATCCCACTGCACGGCGACGTCCGCCGACGCGCAGTCTATCCCAAGATCATTGGCTTTGTCCAAAATATATGCTTCGTATTCTCCCTCTATGACAAGTCTGTTCAGCCTTTCGCTCGCCTCCGCTCCGCTCTCGCGCAGCTCATAGCTCCGCTCGCCGTTTTTCGCGAGCTGTAGCGAGTAATCCGCGAAATCGAACCTGGTTATATTCTGCGCGACGGCCGTTATCAGCACGACCGAGCACACGACGGACATCACCCTCTTGACCGCGCCCTCCGGCGTGATGCTCAGCGCCGCCCCGCAGAGTATTGACAGCGCGCACAGCTGCCTGATACAGAGGGCTATCATGCCGTCACCACCTTTATGCCGGACATTATGGCGATGAACAGCATTATTCCGCAGCAGCCTACGAGGCCGAGCAGCATCCCGAGCGCCGTGCCGACGTCGTTTATAAGCGCGGAAAGCCTGCTGCCGGGCAGCATATCCGCCGCGGCGGCCGCTGCCCTGAAGACGAGCAGCTTCACGGAAAGCGCCGCGAAGGGCGCGGCGCAGAGCGCGCACACGGCGATAAGCGCGAACACGCCGACGGAGTTTTTAATCACCGACGCCGCGGCCAGCACGACGGAGGCCGCATCCGAGAGTATCCCGCCGACGACGGGCAGGGTCGTGGAGATTACGGTTCGCGCGGTCTTTACCGCCACTGCGTCCGTGCTGCCGGCTATTAGCCCGGTTACGGTCATATACCCGCTGAACACGATGGTTATCGCGGTCATCAGCATGGTCGCGCACCACTTCGTTATTCTCGCCGCGGAGCGCAGAATGGGGTTATCAAAAATGCTGCCGCTTATTGAAATAGCGGTAAAGGCATAAATGAGCGGAATGATGAGGTTTTGCGCGGCGCTCATCATCATGTCTATGGCGAGACACGCCGCGGCATACTTTGCCGAGGCCGACACGACCGCCCCGCACGCGGCGGCGGCTGTAAACACCGCGGGCATGGCCGCCTTTGAATAGTCGGACAGCTGCGCCAGCGCGGAGGCGGACTGGTTTATGATACTGTCCACGCTCCCCGCTATCATGGCCGCCGCCGCACAGCAGCCGGCGATGTTTATATACTCCTGAATGCTTTTGCTGTCGCTGAGCGTCCCTGCGAGCGAGCAGAACACCGCGACGGCCACAAGTCCCGCCGCGTATTTCAGGTTTTCGCCGAGCTCTGCGCGCGCCCCCTCCAATATGCTGTCCCACAGCCTTTTGAGCGCGCCGCCGGCGTCGTAGCTCCCGTCCACCGCGAGCTCGCCGCTTATCTCCCGCTGCTCCTCCGGCAGAGCATCCTCGACCGAGCAGGCGTCCTGCGCCGCCGCGTCGTAAACGCTTTCGGCGCGGCAGCTCGTGACAAATATGGGGCAAAGCAGCAGAAACAGTATTATTTTCTTCAAACCATACCGCCTATCATGTTGAGCATACTCAGTGTCAGCGGCAGCGCCACGCTCATCGCGCATATCGTCCCGGCAAGCTCCACCGCCGCCGCGGACGCGCCCTGCGACGAATCGCGGCAGAGCTCCGCCGTCACCCTCGTGACAATCGCTATCGCCACGCATTTGAGCACCGGCGCCGCCAGCGTCTCGGAGCTGCCCGCGACCGTCTTTACGGCGGTCGCAAGCTCTCTTATCCCCTCCGCAAAGCCCAGCGCGGCTATCAGAATAAGCGACACGGTGCATATGCTCAGCAGCAGCGATATCTCGGGATTGCCGCGCTTTATCAAAAGGCAGACAATCGCCGCCGTGAGCGCCGCCGCCGAGGCCTTCAATACAAGCTCCATTACAGCCCGAACAGCGTTTTTATCATGGTGAACAGCTCGCTTATCTTCTGCACCACCACCATCAGCACGACCACCAGCGCGGCAATCGTCGTCATCAGAGCCTGTTCGTCCCTGCCCGAGCGTTGGAGAAGAATATTCAATACGGCGACCAGTATCCCGACCGCCGCGATTTTGAAGATCAGATCAATATCCATAGCAGCTCCTACAGCAGGACGACCACCAGCAGCGCTCCGGCGGCCGCCGCCAGTCCGAATCCAAGTTTTTTCTCGCCGGGATACGCGCTCTGCGCGGCGCGCAGACAATTTCGCAGCTCCGCGAGGCAGAGCTCGAGCGCCCTTGTCTGCTCGGCCAGCTCGTATCGGCCGACTATGTCCCCAAGGCGCATTATCTCCGACAGCTCCGCCCCGCTCAGCGAGCCGAGCGAGCGCTCCGCCGCCTCCCGCCACAGCGCGGAGAAATCCCTCTCGCCGAGGCCGGGGAGCGAGGCCGCAAGAAGGCCGAAGAATTCGCCCGCCGCGCCGGACGCGCGCCCGGCGAGAAGCCCGCACAGCTCCGGCAGCGGGGTCAGGCGGGCGGCGAGCTCCCCGTTCATCAGCTCCAGCGCGGCGCACATGCCGCGCAGCGCGTCGATGCGTCTCTTTTTTGCCAGAGCAAACGCGGCTCCGAAGCCGGCAAAGGCCAAAAATATCAGCAGCGCTCCCGCCCAACGCATGGCTATATCCTCTCCGCGGCATATCTGCGCTTGTCTCCGCCGCCGCTTATCGTGACGGCATATTTAAAGATCTTCATGTCGAGCAGTCCCCTGTACAGCGGCCTTCTGGCAAGCTCGTCCGCATCGGCGGCGTGCGCGCTTGCCAGTATTCCGACGCCGCAGCCGAAGATCTGCGACACGGCGTCGATATCCCGCTCCCGCGTGATCTCGTCCATGGCTATGACCTGGGGGTTCATCCCCCTCAGCAGCATCATCGCCCCCTCGGCCTTCGGGACGCCTATCAAAACGTCGCTGTGCGCGCCGAGGTCAAACTGCGCCGCCGCCTCGTCGGTGGCGGACAGCTCGTTTCGCTCGTCCACGACGGCGAGCCGCGTTCCGGCGCCGGACAGCGACCTTATGATCTCGCGCAGCGCGGTCGTTTTCCCGCCGCCGGGTCTCGAAATAATGAGCGTGTTTTCAAAGCCGTTTCTGTACATCTCCCGCATCACCCCGTCACAGGCGCCGCGGCACTCGCGGGCTATCCTCAGCGCGAGCGAGGAAAAGCGCCTGAAGCCGGACACCTCGCCCTCCCTCAGCACCGCCGTCCCGCATACGCCCACGCGCAGCCCCATATAGCTGAGATAGCCCTCCGCCATCGCGGCCGCCGCCGTGTGGAGGGACGCCCCCGTCGCGCGCTCAAGCACCCTTGAAAGCTCCTGCGCCGAGGTGCTCTCGCGGCCGAGCGCGCGCTCCTCGCCGCAAATCAGTATCGTCGGCACTCTGCCGACTCTCAGCCGTATCTCCTCCGCCGGGCTGTCCCTGTACTGCTCCGCCGCGCTCCGTATATCCGCCGGGAGCATGTACAGCGCCTTTTCAAAGCTGTCCATAAGCTCACTTCCTGTGAACAATCTATGCCGCGTATTTTCAAATATTCTTGAAACTTGAGCCCGAGTATGGTATTATGCCATATAGTAATCTTAGGAAAAACCGGAGGATTTTGTCATGGAAATGAAGATCTTATACGCGGGCGCAGTGCTTTTTGCCGGGTGGCTCTGGTTTTATCTCTTTATGCGGCAGTTTTTGTTCAATTTCATTACCGCATATCCGCTCATCAAAAAGATGAACGCGCTCCAGAGCGATCTTATAGCCATCGGCGCGAAGCGCTACACCACAGTCTCGGTCATCATGTGCCTTCTCGTCTCGGCCATAGTCATCGGCGTCATCGTCGCCTTTTGCCCGCTCTATCTTGAGCTGAGCTTTGCCGGCGGCGCGCTCGTGGCGCTGCTGATGCTGATAAACCGGCTCTCGCCCAGTAACCGCCCGATGTTCGACGCATTCTGCGTCACTTATTATAAGTTTGTCCCGGACGACGAGCTGCGCACGGCGATCTATAACAAGAAGACCACCCAGATCAAGGCCCGTCTCAAGGACATGGGCATAAGCGGCACATTTATTCCGGAGTTCAAAAAATAAAATACGCCCGCAAAAAAATGCCGCCCCGCCGCGAAGGGACGGGAGATCTTTCAAGAAGATCCTCCGCTTCGCTCGGGACGACATTTTTTGCGGGTTGCCGCGCCTTTACAGGCTGTTTTTTTCAGGCCAGGGGGAGAGAACGCCCTTTTTTACGAGATATGCCCGGTCGGCGATTCCGGCCATAGGGGCGTCGCTCAGAGAATCTGAATAGAAATTCTCGGTATGTCCGTCGGGGTATTCCGCCCGAAAACGCCGTACCTTTTCGCTGTCGTGGCAGTTTTCGCCGCTTATGCGGCCTGTCCGCCTGTCCATATCCGTGGCGATAAGGCGCACGCCGAGCTCCTCCGCTATCGGGCGGAGCAGGAAATCCGGCGAGGCGGATATAATGACGTCGTCGTCCCGCCTCTGTGCAAGATACCATTCGTCTATGTTGCCGCGCTTCTCGTTCCAGAAGCCGCGCACGGCCATGTCCGCGTCGTCCAAGTAGCGCAGGAAGGCAAACAGGCGCTCCTTGAGTTCCTTTGTGCCGCAGACCCTGAAGGCGTATCGGAGGGACGCGGCGAGCGCGCCGGGAAACGCCCTCAGCACCGCGGCAGTGTGCCGCCGGAGACAGTAGAGCACGAATTCGCAGGAGCTGTCCGGATAGAAGACGGTCTTGTCAAAATCGTAGGTATTCATCGGCGCTCAGTCTGCGTAATAGATATAGTTTTCCTTGCGCGGCTTCATCTCGGGCGTCTCGTCCGGATAGCCGATTACGCAGTTGCCGACGCCGACATAGTCGCCCTCGACGCCCCATTTTTTCAGCAGCGCCTTGCCCTCGGCGGTCTCGAACACCTCTTTCGCGCGGTGTATCCAGCAGGTGCCGAGGCCTATGGCGTGAGCCGCGTTCATGATATTGCCCATGACAAGGCTGCCGTCGTACACGGCATAGGGGCTGCCGGCGTCCGCAAGGACGACGAGCACCGTGCGCGCGCCGTAGAATGCGTCTCCCGTCCGTCCCTTTACGGCGCAGTTGAGGCGGGAGAGCTCGGCCACGTCGGCGCTGTTTGTCACCGCGACGATTATCGCGGACTGGCGGTTCATCCCGCTGGGCGCGCAGGTTCCGGCCAGGAGCACCCGGTCGAGCTCCTCCCTGCTCACCTGCTTGTCCGTATATCTGCGTATGCTGCGTCTGGTCGTCAAATCTTCAATGGTCCTGTTCATTTCTTTTCCTCCGTTACGGTATGTTTAAAGGTTCTAAGCGCGTTGAGCATCGCGGCGATGAGCGCCGCCGCCTCGGCGAACGCGGCGGCAGTAACGGGCAGCACGCCGAAAACGCCCAGCAGCAGGCAGAGCAGCTTTATTGAGACAATGACCGCGATATTTTGCAGGATGACCCTTGCCGACAGGCAGGACAGCTCCATCGTGAGCGGAAGCCGCCTGATATCCTCGCCCATGAAGAGAATGTCGGCGTCGTCGAGCGCGGTGTCGGAGTTGAGCGCGCCAAAGGCTATACCGACGTCGGCTCTTGTGAGAGCGGCGGAATCGTTATCGCTGTCGCCGACGAAGGCCAGAGAAGAATTGTCGCCCTTTGTGGCCATGAGGTATTCAACGGCGGAGACCTTCCCGTCCGGCGGCAGCTCTGCCTTCACCATGTCAAAGTTGAGCGACGAGGCGATGGGTCTCGATACAGAGCGCACGTCCCCGGTGAGCAGCACCATGTTCCTCACGCCGAGACGGCGGAGCGATTCCAGCGCGTCGAAGGCGCCATCGCGCAGCTTGTCGCTGAAAATGATATAGCCCCAGTAGCAGTTCCCCACGGCGACATGTATCGCGGAGCCCGCCCTGTCCGGCACGCTGTATCCGATGCCGTGCTCTTCGAGCAGCGAGGCGTTGCCGACATAGACGTCTTTCCCGTTGACAAAGGCGCTGATGCCGCGCCCGGGGATCTCCTCCAGCTCCATGACGACCCCCTTGGCCGGCCGTTTTATGCCGCTGGCCTCTCTGAGCGCCCGCGCGATGGGGTGAGGCGAAAAATACTCCGCGGTCGCCGCGGCGGAGAGAAGCTTTTGCTCGCTGACGCCGACAGGGACGACGTCGGTAATATTGAAGCGCCCCTCGGTGATCGTCCCCGTCTTGTCGAAGACCATGGTGTCGGCTTTTGAGAGCGTTTCTATCAGGTTTGCGTCCTTTACATAGATGCCCGCGCGCGACAGTCCGGCAATGCCGCCGAAAAACGCCATATTTACCGCCGAGATAAGCGCGTAAGGGCAGGAAATGACGAGCAGCGCTATCGCGCGCGCGATATATGCGCTCCACTCTCCGTTAAAAATCGGAGGAATAAGGCCGATGAGCATTGCCAACACTACGACAGTGGGCGTAAAAACGCCCGAAAAACGGGCGATCTGCTGCTCGCGCCTCGCTTTTCTCGAGCACGCCGTCTCCAAAAGCGCGACAATGCGCTGCGCGGTGGACTCATCAAAGCTGCGCGCCGCCCTTATCCTTATATAATTCGTCTGGTTGACGCTGCCGGACATCACCCTGCTGCCCGGCGCGACGGCCACGGGCGCGCCCTCTCCGGTCAGCTGGGAGACGTCAACGGAGGACATGCCGTCGTTTACCACGCCGTCTATGGGTATGCGCTCGCCCGGCCCGATAATGACCAGCTCGCCCACCGATATCTCCTGCGGCTTTATCGTGATCACGCCGCTGCCGGTGCTCACTCGCACATTGTCAAAGCTCAGATCCATCAGCTCCGCGGCGGCGGTTCTGCTTTTTTGCAGCGCAAAGGCCAAAAGCAGCTCGCCCGTCCTGTAGAGAACCATGATTATCGCGCCCTCGGGAAACCTTTTGATGCAGAAGGCCGCCGCGGAGGCGACGAGCATTATCAGATCCTCCTGTAAAACATCTCCGTCGAGCATCCTGTCGAAGGCGTGCTTTATTGCGCCCGCCCCGGCCACGAGCCAGGGCAGCGCGAAAGCGCCGAGCCTGAGCCAGCCGGTAAACGGCAGCAGCAGCGCGGCCACGAGCAGCGCCGCCGCGACCGCCACGGTAACAACGGCGGCGGTGGAAAACTGGTGCTCATAGGTTTTCTTTACCGGGAGCCTTATATCCGGAAAACCGAAGGACGAGCTTTTCTTGACATGAGTCTGGCTGAGATGTTTGTTTTTTGGCGGTGGGAGATGCTTCCCCATCTTGGTCACTCCTATATCTCTGTATCGGGTCCTTACCGTGCCGATGTGTGCGGCGTCAGGGGCTTCCTGCGCGAATCATGCGCTTTTGCTTGAGCCCTACGCCGCAGTAAAAATGTTCATTATATCTAATGAATGATATACCGGGTCGCCGTCTTTGTCAAGCAAACAGCCCGGCACAGACGCAATACAGCCCGGCACAGACGCAATACGGCACAGACGCGATACGGGCTTATGCCTCTCTCGCTGAAGAGCTCCGATAAACGGCGTGTAAGCCTGAAGCTTCCCCGTAAAAATATTTTTTTCACCTGCGCGGCGCGCCGACTGGATGCAGAATTTGCATATTTTTTTCTGAATATCTTCGGTGCATTCGCAAAAGATAAGCACGGGTAAAAACCCAATTTGATGAAGAAGGAGATGTAAACCATGTCTACTAAATCCAGTAATAATCTCGTGAACCCCACTGCGCGCGACGCCATGGACAAGTTCAAGATGGAGGCCGCTTCCGAGGTCGGCGTCAACCTGAAGAACGGTTACAACGGCGATATCACCAGCCGTCAGGCAGGTTCCGTCGGTGGCCAGATGGTCAAAAAGATGATCCAGGCCTACGAAAACGGAATGAAGTAAGCCTTTTGCGAAGCCTATAAAAAATGCGGGAAAGCACACGCTTTCCCGCATTTTTCAGTCTTTATACTCGAACATCAGGTCGTACATGCTGACGGTGTCGCCGTCCTTTACGCCCATACGCTCCATGCGCTCATATACGCCGGAGTCGCGCAGAATCTTGTCGAAGTGCATACGACTCTCATAGTCGGAGAAATTGATGGTCGCCACAAGGCGTTGCAGCCACGGTCCCTCGACCACCCATATATCGTCGAAATTCTGTATCGTGAGCTCCTCCGAGGTGTCTATAACAGGCTCTGGCGGGACATAGTCGGCCTCGTAGCGGATGACCGGCGGCAGAGTGCGCAGAGTGCGGGCGCACTCGTTTACAAGCTCCCGCGTCCCCTCGTGCGTGGCCGCGCTCATCTCATAAAACGCGTAGCCCAGCTTTTCGACGTGCGCCTTCAGCCTCTCGATGTTATCGGAGCCCTCCGGGAGCAGGTCGCACTTGTTCGCGGCGACAAGCTGCGGACGCGCGGCAAGCTCGGGGCTGTATTCCCTCAGCTCCGCGTTGATGGCGTCGAAGTCGGCAACGGGGTCTCTCCCCTCGCTGCCGGAGACGTCCACCAGATGCACGAGCAGCCTGCACCGGTCAATATGGCGCAGAAAATCGTGCCCCAAGCCCGCGCCCTCGGACGCGCCCTCGATGATGCCGGGGATATCCGCCATCACGAAGGAGACCCCGTCGTCAACATAGACTACGCCGAGATTCGGGAAGAGCGTCGTAAAATGATAATTGGCTATCTTGGGATGAGCCTTGCTGACGACCGACAGCAGCGTCGATTTCCCCACGTTCGGAAAGCCCACGAGCCCGACGTCGGCCAGAAGCTTGAGCTCCAGCGTGATATCGTGGCTCTCGCCGGGAAGGCCGGGCTTTGCAAAGCGCGGAACCTGCCTTGTGGGCGTGGCGAAATGCATGTTGCCCCAGCCGCCGCGGCCGCCCTTGGCGGCGACATAGTCCTCGCCGGTGGACATATCGTGCATCACGGCGCCCGTCTCGGTGTCGCGCACTATCGTGCCGCGCGGGACGCGGATGCGCAGGGTCTCGCCGTCCTTGCCATAGCAGCGCTTGCCCTGCCCGTTGGCTCCGTTTCCGGCCGCGTATTTGCGTTTATACCGAAAGTCCATCAGCGTCGACATGTTGTCGTCCACGACAAAGACGACGCTGCCGCCACGGCCGCCGTCGCCGCCGTCCGGGCCGCCCGCCGCGACATATTTCTCCCTGTGAAACGCGACTGCGCCGTCTCCGCCCTTACCGGACGAGACGCTGATGCGCGCCTTATCAACAAAAGCAGTAGCCATATTGCCTCCTCCCCGCTTTCATTCTTTCCCAAAATGAAAGAACTCATCCATCGGTTTTTTCTGAAAAGATTAAAAAAGGCCGGACGCTTGTCCGGCCTTCAATGGTCTATTACTGAGCGATTTCCTCGTATACAGAGACCTTTTTGCGGTCCTTGCCCATGCGCTCGAACTTAACATTGCCGTCCACAAGTGCGAACAGGGTGTCGTCCTTCCCTTTGCCCACATTGGCGCCGGGATGGATCTTAGTTCCGCGCTGTCTGACAAGGATGTTGCCGGCAAGCACGAACTGTCCGTCGGCTCTCTTGGCGCCAAGACGCTTTGACTCACTGTCGCGGCCGTTCTTGGTTGAACCCATGCCTTTTTTATGTGCCATTTAGGTTACACCTCCATTAGTCATAATCAGTTGCGGAAATTACGCGTTGATAGTTTCGATCTGAACCTTGGTATAGGGCTGTCTGTGACCCTGGGTCTTGCGATAACCCTTTTTGGGTCTCATCTTGTAGACACGGACCTTCGCGCCCTTGCCGTTCTTGACGACATTGGCGGTGACGGAAGCGCCTTCTATGGCGGGTGCGCCAAAGGTGGCGGTCTCGCCGTCAACAACAGCCAGAACCTGATCGAACTTGACAGATTCGCCCGCTGCGACATCCAGCTTCTCTACAAAGATAACATCGCCTTCGGCAACGCGATACTGCTTGCCGCCGGTCACGATGATAGCATGCTTCATACTTGTTTCCTCCCTCTTTACAGGTCTCGCTCTTGGGGCGGAGGGCAGACCTCGGCTTAATTACCCCTTCAATGCGGCTTTATTAGGATACCACGCGAAATAGGCAATGTCAACAATTTTAATTAATTATTTTCGGCTTTCCGCGCGTATTTTCGCGTTAACCGACAGCCTCGATGCTCTCGTCCACGAGCAGGAGGCTCCCGTCCTTCCCGCTCTGGGAAATAAGGAGCCGGTGCGTCTCCCCGCCGGCCGTGGCATAGCTGAGCATGATGTTGGGCATTCCCTCGGGAATGACGGTCTGGAGCTGGATGGCGCTGTCGCTTATATAGCTGCAATGCCAGAGCTGCGCCGTCTCATAGAACCGGTCGGCATAGTCCACCCTTGAGACTGTGACGTCGTACACGGTGCCGCTCGCTATGAGGCACAGCTCCGTGCCGCTCGCGTCGGCCGTGACCTTGTCGATGATGGGCTGCGTCCCGTCCTTCACCTCGCTCAGCGCCTTGATGGAGAATTCGCCGTTTCCGGCGCGCTCCGCGGGCAGCCACCTGTCGTCGATCACGCCCTTGAGCTCGGCGTACGGTATCGTGAACTCGACTATGCCCGCCGCGTACGGGCCGAACTCCTCAAGCTGCGAGAAGAAGACCAGGCCGTCGCTGCCGAGGTACCACGAGCCCTCCCGCAGCAGCGCGCCGAAGGCGGCGCTGTACTGCTCGGCCGGCAGGATGCTCGGGTCTATCCTGTCGGAATAAGAGCTGTCGGACTCGGCCTTATCCACCATGAATTTGGTGACAAAGGTCGCGAAAGCGTCATAGTCGGAGCTGAGCTTGTCCAGGCTCAGCTCCTCTCCGGTCTCGGCGTCGAAAACATAGGCGGTGTCGTTATAGCTGCCGTGGGCGCCGCCGGTATACAGATAGTCGTCGTATACGAGCGAGACGACGGCGCTGTCCGCTCTGCCCACGTCCACGGTGCGGGACGCGGCGTACTCAAGGCTCAGCCCGTCGTTCCCGGTGGAGACGGCGTAAGAGTAGTTGTCCTGCGCGAGCTCAAGCATCATGTTGTAGCCCATCGCGGTGCCGAGGCCGTAATCGTTGCCGGTGTAATAGGTCTCGTCGAGCAGGCCGACGTATTCGTTTATCTTTGCCGCGGCGTCGTCTCTGCCGTCGATATACACGCTCGGCGTCTCATAGGCGAAGGTAAGTATGAGCTCCTGCCCCGACTGCGGGTCAAACTCCTGCTTCGCGGTGTTCTTTATGTTGATGATGACCTGGTTTGACAGCGGCTCGGTCGCGGCGGCGGCCGGCGCCGCCTCGGCGGTCGCCTCGGGCGTCGGCTCCGCGGTCGCCTCGGCGTTCACATCCGGCAGCGCGGGCAGCTCGACGGCCTTGAGCTTGTCTATCTCCTCGCAGGCGCACATTGAAAACGCGAGCGCAAGCGCCATAAGCGCCACAAACATTTTTTTCATATATTTCATCCTTTCCTCTCACCGCCGCGCGGCGCGGCCGTCTCCGGCCTCCGGCGCGTCGTCCGGTATCCTCTTTGCCATGGCGGAATTGGTGTAGCGTCTGTCCGAGCTTATCTCCCGGATGATCTCTATATCCTCCGGAAAAGCCACGGCGTCCTCCTCGCTGTCGAGCTCTATCTCCATTACCGCCCTGTCGTCCCAAAACGGAAAAATATCTATCTCAAAGATCCGCCCCATATACTCGAGGCAGCAGCGCTTCTTGCGTATCACCTCGCGCGAGCTGTCCGCCCGCTTCAGCAGCTCCCTGTACTCCTCCGCGGACACTTCCCTCTCGTCCTCTATCCGGCGCAGATCGCTGATGCGCTCTTTTTCGGTATAGGTGTAGACGTATCGCCCGTCCCTGCCCCGCTTCCGGACGCGCGCCGATCTCCCCTGCTCCGTGCGGACAAGATAGGTCTGCTCGATATCGGTGATATCGCCGCACTTCTCCAGCAGCTCCCGCGACGGGTATCTTATCAGAAACTTGCGCTCTATCTCATAATTTTCTCCGCCCATTGTCTTCTCCGCTCTCCGCGCTTCGCAGCCGGGTCAAATTGCGCCCCGCCGCCCGTTCTCCGGCGCACCGCTTTTGATTTCGTGTAGAAGTATACAGTAAATTTGTTAACAAATCAAGTTTGCGCGAAATATGCCGCGTATATCGCGCAATATAAGTATTAAAGAGGCCTCAACATATCCGACAAAAGCATGAAAAATTCTAAACATCGTTAAGCATGTGTCACATTGCAAAATGCCTGTTTTTATGGTATAGTAAAATGACCATAAAAAAACACTACTGAGGGGGACCAATATGGCAAAAAGACCTAATATTCTCAAGCTTGCTTCCAAGATAAGTCTTGAGGGCCTTACCTACACCGGAGTTACATATAACGACCCGGAGTACAAAATTCTCGAGCCGATAGTGACAGACGAGATGTGCGACGTAATGATGCACATGCGCATGGAAGTTCCGCGCACGGTGGAGGATATCGCAGCCCGCTGCAAGCAGAGCGCCGATTTTACCAGAAAGCAGATCAACCAGCTGGTCGATTGCGGCGTTATCCGCGTGCGCGAGATGGAGGACGGCCAGACCGGATATTATTATCCGATATGGGTGCCCGGCATCATGGAGGGCGTTCTCAGCAACAACGAGCAGTGCGAAAAATACCCCGTTCTGGGCGAATGCTTTGAGGAATACACCCGCCGCAGGATAGAGGTTCTCGCGCCCTTCCTCGGCCGCGGCATGTCCTTCATGCGCGTAATGCCCGTCATGAGCGCCATCGAGAGCAATTCCCGCACCGCCTCCTACGACGAGCTGTCCACGCTGATAGAGAGCGCCACCGCTATCTCCGTCGGCCCCTGCTCCTGCCGCCGCTCCCGCCGTCTGATGGGCGAGGGCTGCGGGCATCTCGAAGAGGACATGTGCATGTACCTCAACGACAACGCCATCAACTTCTCCAAGACGGGCGAGCATCACCTCATCTCCAAGGAGGAGGCCTACGAGGTGCTCAAGCGCGCCGAGGACAACGGCCTCGTCCACGAGATAAACCAGGCTCCCGGCTTTGAGGAGGCCTCCGCGATCTGCAACTGCTGCGGCTGCTCCTGCTTCTCGCTGCGCATCGCCGAGATGTTCCGCAAGCCGGACGGTATGCGCTCCAACTTCAAGGCCGTCGTCGATAAGAACAACTGCGTGGCCTGCGGCCAGTGCGTCGAGAACTGCCAGACCAACGCCCTGCGTCTCGGCCAGAAGCTCTGCGAGATAAAGCCCGTCGAGATAGCCGACCGCAACAGCGCCGCCAAGAGCAGCATCCTCAACAAGAGCAGCTATAATAACGACTACCGCACCAGCCGCAGCAACGTCGTCGAGACCGGCACCGCCCCCTGCAAGAGCGCCTGCCCCGCGCACATCCCCGTGCAGGGCTACATTAAGCTCGCCTCGGAGGGCAGATACAAGGAAGCGCTGGAGCTTATCAAGAAGGAGAACCCCTTCCCCGCCGTCTGCGGCCGTATCTGCAACAAGGCCTGCGAAGAGGCCTGCACCCGCGGCAGCATAGACTCCCCCATCGCCATCGACGATATCAAGAAGTTCATCGCCGAAAAGGACCTGTTCGCGGAGACCCGCTTTGTCCCCGCCATGCTTAACCAGACCGGCAAGCCCTATCCCGAGAAGATAGCCGTCATCGGCGCCGGCCCCGCCGGACTGAGCTGCGCTTACTACCTCGCCGTCAAGGGCTATCCCGTGACCGTGTTCGAGAAGGAAAAGATGCTCGGCGGAATGCTCACCATGGGCATCCCCAGCTTCAGGCTCGACAAGGAGATCGTTAATTCCGAGATCGAGGTTCTGCGCGAGCTCGGAGTTGAGTTCAAGACCGGTGTCGAGGTCGGCAAGGACGTCACTCTCCCGCAGCTTCGCGAGGAGGGCTTCAAGGCCTTTTATCTCGGCATCGGCGCCTCCAAGGGCGCGAGCGTCGGCTGCAAGGGCGACGATATGCCCGGCGTGCTGACCGGCATCGACTTCCTCAAGGCCGTCAACCTCGGCGACAAGGTCAAGCTCGGCAGCTCCGTGGCCGTCATCGGCGGCGGCAACGTCGCGATAGACGTCGCGCGCACCGCCCTGCGTCTCGGCGCGGAGAACGTGACCATAGTCTACCGGCGCGGCCGCGATGAGATGCCCGCGGCGGACGAAGAGGTCCGCGAGGCGGAGGAAGAGGGCGTCAAGTTCAGGTTCCTCGCCGCTCCCGCCGAGATCAGCGGCAAGAGCAAGGCTCAGAAGCTCAAGATAGAGCTGATGGAGCTTGGCGAGGCCGACGCGAAGGGGCGCCGCAAGCCCGTCGGCACCGGCAAGTTTGAGACGCTCGACGTCAGCGCCGTCATTTCCGCCATCGGCCAGCGCATCGACATGAGCGGGCTCGAGAGCGGCACGGGTATGCAGTTCAACAAGAACGGCACCGTCATTACAGACGCCGTCACCTGCCAGACCGGCGAGAGCGATATCTTTGCCGGCGGCGACGTTGTGACCGGCCCGAAGTTCGCTATCGACGCGATAGCGGCGGGCAAAGAGGCCGCCGTCTCCATCCACCGCTTCGTACATAAGGGGCAGACGCTCACCTTTGGCCGCGACAACCGCGACTATAAGGCGCTCGACAAGAGCAACGTCGCCATCTCCATCGGCAGCTTCGACACCGCTCCCAGGCAGAAGGCCGCCGACGGCTCCGCCGACGAGGCGAAGAAGACCTTTAAGGATCTGCGCGGCGTTCTCACCGAGGAGCAGATAAAGAAGGAAGCCGACCGCTGCCTCGGCTGCGGCGCGGTCGTGGTAGACGAATACATGTGCATCGGCTGCGGCATCTGCACCACCAAGTGCAAGTTCGACGCGATACACCTTGAAAAGGTCAGCGATTACTGCGAGGGCAGCTACTTCAACACGCTCGCCAAGGTCGCCGGCAACGTCCCGTCCGCCATCGGAAATATAGTGGCCAAAAAGATCAACTTCAAGAAGTGATCATGGAGAGCGTTTATGCATGAAATTGGCGTTGTAAGAAGCATGTGCAAGACGGTTCTCGACTATGCGAAAGAGAACAGCGTGCAGAGCATCAGCGAGATAGTCTGCGATATCGGCGAGCTGTCGCTCATCATCCCGGAGTATGTCGAGGACGTCTATCCCGCGGTCGTGGCCGATACCGAGCTCAGGGACGCGAAGCTGATAATCAACGTCGTCCCCGGCATGGCCGAGTGCGACGACTGCGACGAGATATTCAACGTCGTTGCCAACAAGGGCTATTGCCCCAGCTGCGGCAGCTTCGACAAGACCGTCCTCTCCGGCCTCGATTTCACTGTCAGAGAGATCCACGTGAAGGACGGGAAGTAAACCCGGAATACCCTTTTTAATCACTTGCCTGAGTATCCTGTCATCCGGCAGCGCTGCCGGATGACAGGATCTTTTTACCTCTCTGCGGAAACGAACGTCACGTGCCCCTCGCCCTGCGCGTCCTCGTAGAACCACGGCGTGTTCCGCCCGCCCGGACAGTAGATGCCTGTGCCGAGCTCGACGTATGGGGCGTAACTGACGTTCGTGCCAATGTATACCTCGGTATCGTCCACGGCAAAATTGATGCTGTTTCTGAGCCGCCCCGTGTCGACCGGCGCGGCCTTCGCCGCGTAGCCCGCCACCGTGCCGCCCACCGCCGTCAGCCCTGCGTGCGTGGCCTGCCGGAACTTTGCGAGCGCCTCCGGCGAACGGTCGATTATTCGTATGCTTATTGTTGTCACCACCTTTCGGGCATAAGAAAAGCACCGTATCGCTACGATGCCTCGAATCATGCGAATGGGATCATTTCCTTTGCGTCCTTGAAAAATTGCTTGGCCTTTTCTATCGTGGAATTATCCGAAAGAAACGCTATGCCCGCCGGGGTTATCTGGCAGCCGTCCAGGTGTGTTATCATTGGCGGCGCATTATCGATCTCAACCTGCCTGATACCATCGATCAAGCCCTGCCGTATGAGGTTTACCATTATATAGTTCCAGTATTTTTTGTTGATACTGAAAAAATCGCTGTCCCAGGATATTTGCTTCGGGTCAATATCCTCGCCCTTTTTAAGCCTCTGGTAAAGGTAGGACAGGAGCTGGTACACGATCACATAATAGTCGTCCCTCGCCATGTCGGCCTCCTTTTCATTAGAAAAGCACCGCAGTGATACGATGCTTGACTTATTCCTCTACGATTTCAAACCAATCAGCCGGGTACCCGTAGTTCTCCCCATATTTGTTGGTAATGGCATACCATTTCCCTGTCGTCGCACTTTTGGGAATGCGCGCCTCGAGAATATCGCCTTTTTTAAATTCTTTTGTTTTTTCCGGCGCAATGAACCTAACTTTCATAGTCACTCCCATTCATCGACAAACACATGGTCGAAATCGTCAAGTTTTACTTTATACTCCACTTTTCCGACATTCTCATGCTGATACCAGTGAAGCTCAACCTCTCTCATTTCTTCGTACTCGTCGTAAACCTGATATCTGGCTTTTTCCTTTTGCCAACCCGACGCGTATGCATCATACTCCTTGTAGTCCTCTACAAGCCGGTCGATGTCGTCAATCTGCCTCCCCGTCTTGCAGCCCTTGCCAGCCATCGTGTGATCCGGCGGATAATAAGGTTTCGTTCCCGGCACGAAGTTCATTTGCTCGCCGGTAAACGGGTTCATGACTTTGGGATACGTGGGTGATTTTGCCCCGACACCACGATATATGGTGTCACCATAAAAACCATTTTCAACTTTTGAAGATTTTTATTATACTACCGCCAGTGCCCGTTGTCAACACATTGTTCTTCGCCTGCTCCCATTCCTCATAACTCATGTCGCTGATGAGCTGTCCGTTGAGCTGGTCGCGCCTGTATACCGGCTCGACCTTATCGAAGCCGCCGACGATATCCTGACGGCGGCACCGGCAGTTGTATATCTCCCGCGCAGACCCCGACGGGTCGCCCGGGTACATGAGCTTCGCGCCGCCCACAAAAAAGCCTGCTGCGAAAATGGTCGGATACCGGCTCGACCGATTTTCACAGCAGGTTCTTTTCTTATAAGTATCGCTTTGGAACCCCTTATTGCGTCATAAGCTCGATTATCGTCCTGTCGGTCTCGCGCATGCCATCGCGGCCGAGGACGCTTATGTTGCTAATCGTGTTCTCGACGCCCTTGCGGACTATCCCGTCCCCGCCGTAGAACTGCTGTCCTGCGTCGTACATCTCCATTGCGAGCAGACCGCAGTCCACCGCGACGGCTATCTTCGCCGCGCAGCTCGGCTTCGCGCCGTCGCAGACCATGCCGGAGGATATGGCGAGCGCGTTTACTATCGTGTGGGATATGCTGTCGAGATCCCCGCCGCAGAGGAAGGATATCGCGGCTCCCGCGCTCGCGCCCGCGCTGACGGCTCCGCAGTATGCGGACAGGCGGCCTATGCCCTCCTTGAGATGTATCGCCGTGAGGTTTGATATGGCGAGCGCGCGGTAGAGCATGTTCTCGCCGCTGCCGAGCTCGAGCGAGTACTCCACCACCGGCACGCTGACCGTGATGCCCTGATTGCCGCTGCCGGAGTTTATGACCACAGGAAGCTCGCAGCCGCTCATCCGCGCGTCGGACGCGGCGGCGGCTTTGGCGCGCGCCATCGTATGCACGTCGTCCCCCTGCGTAATGAGCACCTTGCCAATGTTCGCGCCGTAGTCGTTTTCAAGCCCCTCCTGCGCGATGGCGCAGTTATACTTTATCTGTTTTTCGAAGAGCTCTCTCACATCGTCTATCTCCAGCGAGACGGCAAAATCGTATATTCCCGCCACCGTGAGCAGCGAATAGTCGAGCTCGTCCTCCGCCGCGGGGTTCGTGGGCTCGTCCTCAAACAGGATGGAGCCGTTTTTCTCGATGAGCGCAAGGCCGGTGTGGTGGTTGATTATCCTCGCTCTGGCGCTCTCCTCCCCGGCGCAGACCTTTACGCTCACATCGAGCACAAGGTTCGACCTGGCCGGCCGGACGCTTATCGGCGTTTCGGCCATAAAGGCTTTCAGCCGCGACTTGTCCTCCTCGCTGACCCTCGACACCACCTCAAGCCCGAGCGAGTCGTCCCCCGCGACAATGCCTATCGCCGCGGCCGCCTCGACGCCCCGCAGTCCGCCGGTGTTGGGCACGACGACGCTCTTGACGTTTTTGATGATGTTCCCGCTGGCTTCGATCTCAACTCTCTCCGGCATAGAGCCGAGCGTCCTTCTGGCTATCGCAGCGCAGTACGCCACCGCGATAGGCTCCGTGCAGCCCATAGCCGGGATGAGCTCCCGGTCGAGGATTTGCAGATATGTTCTGTAAATCTGACTGTCTCTGTCCATCGCCTGACCTCCTTATTCAATTAATACCGTTCGCCTTGAGGCTCTTTATCTATTTTAGCATCACCCTGCGCATTAATTCAACTACATTTGCGCCTTGTTTTACTTTTAACACGGGAAAGTGGACTGGCGGCCCGATCCCGCCTGTCTTGTTTCATTAATATTGGCCGTCTGCTTGTCATAGGATGAACAAAAAGGAGTGGTGAACGTGATAGATTTAAGAAAATTCCTGCTGAGGCACAACAGGCTCTTGTCCGGCGTCGGTCTTGTGCTTGTGATAGTGCTGATATTCTGGACGGTCAACAGCCCGGCGATCATCGGCGCGTCTGCGACGCAGCGGCAGCTGCCGATATACTGCGTGCAGCGGGACGACAAGGTGGTCGCGCTGTCCTTTGACGCCGCCTGGGGCAACGAGGACACGCAGCAGCTCATAGACATACTGAACAAATACAAGCTTAACGCGACATTTTTTGTCGTGGGCGACTGGGCGGATAAGTACCCCAAATCCGTCAAGGCGCTCGCGAACGCCGGAAACGAGGTCATGAACCACTCGTCCACTCACGCGCATTTTTCAAAGCTCACAGAGGATCAGATAGTGTCCGACATAAGCGCCTGCAACGAGAAGATCGCCGCCGTGACCGGCGTCGCGCCGACGCTGTTTCGCTGCCCCTACGGCGAATATGACGACCATGTCATAAAAGCCGTCAACAGCATGGGCATGACCGCGGTGCAGTGGGATGTGGACAGTCTCGACTGGAAGGGCATCTCCGCCTCCGAGATACAAAAGCGGGTGCTGAAAAACGTCGGGAGCGGCAGCATCATCCTCTTCCACAACGCAGCTGAAAACACCCCGGAGGCGCTGCCGGGGATAATTGAGGCTCTGCTCGCCGAGGGCTACAGGATCGTCCCTGTCTCGCAGATACTCCTGACCGGCGAGTACAGCATAGACAGCTCCGGCAGACAGTGCGCGAAATAGCCCCTCGCTCGATTTCTTCATCGGAAGGCGCCGAAAAACACGAAAATCCGCCCCGCTTCGAAACGGCCGGAACCGTTTCAATGCGGGGCGGGTCTGCCGCGCCGTCATCTGTGCATATCGTGCGCCTCAAGGTAGTGCTCGAAAATATTTTCAATATAGAGCGCGGCGGCGTGCCCGTCGCCGGCTTCTATGAGGTCGATGAGCTTTGTCTCCTGTTTCACTATGGTCTCTACGCCCCAGAAGCTCACGCAGTTTTCCCATAAAAACGCGCTGGCGGAGTTGAAGGCGTTGAGCACCAGCGGGAAAATTACATTCCCGCTCATGCGGGTGATGCTCACATGTAAATCCCGCATTCTTTCGCCGAGCTGCTGTATGCTCTCTCCGGAGTCCACCGCCAGGCGCATCTCCTCTGCCATTGCCCGCAGAGCGGCGATGTCTCCGCCGGTATGCGTCATGGCGAGCCGTATCATGGCTCCGCCCTCGACGGCGTTTCGCGCCTCCACGAGGGATATTTTCATCTCCTCGCTGAATTTGCCGCCCGTGTATTCCACTATTGCGCCAAGCGTATCGAAATTTCCGGATTTTGCGTAATCGGCCACGTAGGCGCCGGCTCTCGGCTCGATGGTCACAAAGCCCATGCGGCACAGATCCTCCAGCCCGGTGTGCACCATGGAGCGGCTGATATTCATTTTTTCCGCGAGCGCGCGCTCCGTGGGCAGCTTTTCGCCCACCTCCAGCTCGCCCGAGAAGACCATATCAATGATCTGCTTGACAAACAGCTCGCGCAGCGTGGGCGCGACGATTTCCCTGAAAGCCATCAGAGCCTCACGTCCCTCTTCTGTCTGTCGTACAGCCTGTTCAAAAACGGGCGGACGCCATAATATATGACCTTGTTGTCCAGATTGAACCAGTACATCACGAGCGTCGCCGCGAAGCCGGACAGGCTGACAATGAGCAGGGTCTTGAGCAGTTTTTTCATAAAACCTCCAGTTTTCTTTTTCAGCTCCGGGCTTACCAGCCCTCGTAATCGTCGTACTCCATCAGGCTCGCGTCGAGCGGCTGCTCCTGCATGACGGCGGTCATATAGTCGTTGACCTCCTTGCGCATATCGGCTCTTGATATGGTAACATGGTTGAACATGTCGTTGGAGACCAGCATGAGATGCTGCTGCTTCTCCTTGGCCTGGTCGAGGATGACCCCGGTGAGCCCAAGCGCGCCCTTGCAGGTGATATCGTTATTAAGAATAACCATGTCGCAGTTGAATTTCTCGGCCTCCGCCCAGAACTCCACCAGATGCTCCCAGCCGCCGGTGAGGTGGCGGCGCATGACGCCGGTCTCGTGATTGCGGGCTATGCCGACAAGCGCCTCGTCAACGGAGCCCGTCGGTATCGTCACGTTGCCGGAGAAGCTGTCCATCCCGGCCACGACAAGGATACCCCAGCAGTTATAGAGCCAGTTTGGAAATTGCAGCCAGTAGCAGGCCGGGCCGCCCCACATTATTGCTCTGTGCCGCGTTTTTGGAAAGGCGGCTGTCTTTTCGTCGTAACAGCGCTTTGCGATTTTGAGCACCTTCTCGTCGGTCCTTACCACGCTCGGGTTCCTGCCGCCGGAGAAGGTAAAGTAAAACGCGTGGTACAGAATGCTCACGGTGCAGGCAATGGGCGTGTACGGGGTCTTCATATACTCCCATTTCTCCATCTCGTTGGCCACCTCCTGATTGTGGCGGGCGATGACCGTCCAGAACGCATCTTCGTCGAAGCTCTCGCCGGTGCTGTCCTCCACGAACTTTATGATGCGCTTCATCTGGACGAGGGAGTATTGGTCGGTATTCCTGTCCTCCCAGCGCATGGGCACCTCGGCGGTGAGCACGGGCACGTCGAGCCGCCGCTCGATGACCTGGCTGTTCATGGTGGAGGAATCGCAGGGCATGTTATTTGCGATCACGCAGGCGCCTGCCTTCGGAAAGTCGTCGTTTAAGGCAACGCCGGTGGCGTTGGCGGAGAGACGGCAGGAATCGGCGGGCAGACCCGCGTTTTCCATCACATCTATGTAGTAGGGGCTGGAATTTTGATCCATATAACAGCTCAGAAGCCCCTGATATACCTCCAGCGGTATCGGAATGAGCTTCGGGAAGCCCGCCATTATCTCCGGCGGCATGGTCTGCTCGAGGAATACTATTCTTCTGCCGAAGCTGTTTTCGCCGAAACGGCGGTCGCCCTTCATCATCTGGCCGATCTGAGTTGTGGTGGCGGCCATAATAGTGCAGAGATCCTCATGGGCAACCCTCAGCGCCGGGCCGCGCAGGCCCTCCACGCAGCGGTCGCGCATATTAAAGGCGGCGAGGAAATTACCCATCCAGCGGTATTCGAGCAGGCCGCGCGTTATGCGTGCCGGCGATACGGCCACGAAGTTCATCACAATGCCCAGCAGCTTTATCCACTGCGTGTAGTCGTACCAGGTGTCCTTAAGGCCGCGCCACTCCCGGTGCTTTTCAATATTCGTCCCGCTGATAAAGCGGCTCTGCTCCCCTTTTCTGCTGAAAAAAGCCATCACTTTTTACCTCCCTGGATGTTCTTTATCTCCAGGCTCTCAATAAACGCCTGAAAGCGTGTGCGGAGCTGGCCGGCAGAGGAGACGCTGTATTCCCGCTCTATGCCCATTGTGGGTATCCCCATCTCCTCGGACAGGATGTGTACGCCCAGCACTCTCTCGTACGACCAGAACTCGCAAAACTTCATCTGCTCGTATATTACGCCGTCCGCGGAGTACTCGCGCGCGAGCTGCCTTATGTATTCCTTCCGGCCGTCGGCGCGTTCTCTGTCCATGAAGCGGGGGCACTGGCTGGTCTCGAGATAGTGCCTGGCCACCGCTCGCAGAGCCGTCTCGCCGGGTCTTATCTCTATCTGCTCCCGGCCGGGCAGGCTGCCATAGCAGTACCGGTCTGCCACGACAAGCGCGCCGCAGTCCTCAAGAAGCTTCGTAAAGGCCGCATCGTCAATCTCGGAGCCGGTAAGCACCACGCGGGCGCGAAATTTAGAAGCCTTGTCGGGTCTGCGCGTTTTCAGCTCTTCAAGGGTCTCCCGGAGAGCGTCGATTATGAGATAGTGCGGGCAGACCTGGCTTACGAGCTGGAGGACGTGGAACTCATAGCCGGTTATCACGGGGTTTTTGGCCTTGCGCATATCGCCGATCTGCGCAATTATCGCGGATATCGCGTTGTGGTCGTCAACGGCCCTTTTCACGGCCTCGTCGGAGATATCCACGCCATAGGCGTCACGCAGCGGCTCAAGCAGCTTTGTATGTATCTGCCGCTCATAGTGATCGACGGCATTTTCGCTGAAGGTAAAGGGCACGTCCATCATGCTCATGAAAAATCTCGGGTTTTCCTTCTTCACAAGGCCGAGTATCTCGAAATGCTCGTGGCCGCGGTGCATCATCTGGCAGGTCTCGCTTGAAAGCAGCGCGTCCAGATAGTTGTAGCCGCCCTCGATGCCGCGTTCAAGAATACTGCGCGTGTAGGAGCATATTTTATTGGTCATATAATAGGTTCCGATATCGACGGAGCCGGTGTCAGGCGCGCGCAGGCGGGTGGAAAAACAGCCGGGCAGATTCAAAAGCGTCTCGGGTACGAAATAGCAGGTATAGCCCAGCGCCAGATTTCCGTCCTTTTTCCCCTGCTCCACCAGCTCGTTGTCGGCTTGCCGGAGCAGATTCTCAAAATAGATCAGGTGCTTCAGATCCTTCATATGCACTCCTCTTCCTCACAGTTTAAAAGTCCTGTTGAAACGCATGGTCGATACGGCGCCTGGTTGAACCAGCGTTCTTTTAACCAGACTGTATCAAAAGCAGGCGAAAAAAGCAAGGTATTATCGTGAAATAAATCACTTTCAGCGGAATGCACTAATTCGCTGGTCAGACCAGCACTGCTCCTCCCGGCCTACAGGCCGCGGCGGAATATCTATACAGCTTTAATCATCTGTATATTTTCTGCGATAAGCACAAATATTCACAGGTTTTTAATGAAATTTTCGTGACAATATTCAAGTAATGTGATATCCTTGGCAAAGGGGAAAAACTCATTTCATCAACACGGAAAGGGGCCACAAATGGTTACTAACAAGGAAAATCTCTTTAAGCTCGGCAAGAAGATGACGGACAGGATACCGCAGCGTCTCGGACTCAAGCCCATAACGGAGGCCGACCCGGAATACTGGGGTCTTGTGAACGTCCTTACCGACGATATGGTCGAGGTCGCGCTCTGCCTCAAGCAGCGCACGCCCACCTCCCTACAGGAGCTCGTAAAGGCCACCGGCAGAGAAGAGAACGCGCTTGAGGCGCTGCTTCAGGAGATGGCGACTATCGGTCTGCTCGAGTACCACTGGGGCGGCAGAGAGCACACGCGCGAGAACAAGCTCTACGTCCTCCCTCTGTATGTCCCGGGCTCGGCGGAGCTTATGAACATGAACAACAAGCTCGTCAACGAGCACCCGGAGGTCTGCTCCTTCTTCGAGCATATGACCCGCCTCCCGCTTGAAGAAGTCACGCCGATGGTGCCTCCCGGAGGCGCCGGAATAGGAATGCACGTCATTCCTGTCGAGAAGGCCATACCGGCCGAGTCGAAGTCTGTTGACATCGAGCATATCTCCCACTGGCTCAAGAAGTACGAGGGGCACATCGGCGTCGCCGTCTGCTCCTGCCGCCGCGCGCAGAGCCGTCTCGGCGAAGGCACCGGCGACGTCGAGTCTGAGTGGTGCATCGGCGTCGGCGAGTTTGCCGACTACGCCGTCGAGGTCGGCACGGGTCGCCACATCTCCTATGATGAGGCCATGTCCATCCTCCAGCGCGCCGAGGATCTCGGCTATGTCCATCAGATCACCAATATCGACGGCGAGAATAAGATCTTCGCCATCTGCAACTGCGCCCCCGGCGTCTGCTACGGGATCCGCACCTCCCAGCTCTTCAACACGCCCAACATGTCCCGCAGCGCGTACATAGCCCATGTCAACAAGGATAACTGCGTCGCCTGCGGCAAATGCGTCGAGATCTGCCCCGTCGGCGCGGCAAAGCTCGGCCAGAAGCTCTGCACCAAGGACGGGCCTGTCAAATATCCCAAGCGCGAGCTGCCCGACGACCACAAGTGGGGTCGCGAGAACTGGAACCCGAACTACAAGGACAACAGCCAGATCAACTGCTACGACACCGGCACCGCCCCCTGCAAGACCAACTGCCCGGCGCACATCGCCGTGCAGGGCTATATCAAGATGGCCGCGCAGGGCCGCTACCTCGACGCGCTCAAGCTCATCAAGCAGGACAACCCCTTCCCCGCCGTCTGCGGCAGCATCTGCAACCGCCGCTGCGAGGATGCCTGCACCAGAGGCCGCATCGACCAGGCCGTCGCCATAGACGAAATAAAGAAATTCATCGCCGAGCAGGAGCTCAAGGAAGAAAACCGCTATATCCCGCCCCTCAAGAACTTCAAGTCCAACCTGGAGCACTATGAGGAGAAGGTCGCCGTCATCGGCGCAGGCCCCGCCGGCATGAGCTGCGCATACTATCTTGCCAACACCGGCTACCCCGTGACCGTGTTCGACAGAAACGCCGTCCCCGGCGGCATGCTCACCCTCGGCATCCCGAGCTTCCGTCTCGAGAGAGACGTCGTCAACGCCGAGATCGATGTGCTTCGCAAGATGGGCGTAGAGTTCAAATGCGGCGTCGAGGTCGGAAAGGACGTCACCATCCAGCAGCTGCGCGAGCAGGGCTACAAGGGCTTCTACCTCGCTATCGGCGCGCAGAAGTCCTCCCCCATCGGCATCCCCGGCGAGGAGCTCGAGGGCGTGTTCGGCGGAGTTGAGTTCCTGCGCGAGGTAAATCTCGGCAGCAAGCCGCTCATCGGCAAAAAGTGCGCGGTCATCGGCGGCGGCAACGTCGCGATGGACGTCTGCCGCACGGCGCTCCGCCTCGGCGCGGAGGAGACCTTTATTATCTACCGCCGCTCCCAGGCCGAGATGCCGGCCGACCCCGAAGAGGCCGCCGAGGCCATGGAAGAGGGCGTCAAGTTCCGCTTCCTCAACGCCCCCGTCGAGATCGTCGGCGCGGACGGCAAGGTCACGGGTCTGAAGGTCGAGATAATGGAGCTGGGCGAGGCAGACGAGAAGGGTCGCCGCAAGCCCGTCGGCACCGGCAGGTTCGAGACTGTCGAGCTCGACTCCGTCATCGGCGCCATCGGCCAGAGGATAGACTGGGGCGAGCTGGACGTGGGCGAGCTCAAGAAGAGCGACAAGGGCGTCGCGCTCGCCGACCCCGTCACCTTCCAGAGCGCGCAGAGCGATATCTTCGTCGGCGGCGACGTGTTCACCGGCCCGAAGTTCGCCATAGACGCCATTGCCGCCGGCCGCGAGGGCGCGGTGTCGCTGCACCGCTTCATCCAGCCCGGCCAGAAACTCACTCTCGGGCGCAATCTGCACCAGTTTATCGAGCTTGACAAGGACAATGTGGCCGTCCCCATCGGCTCCTTCGACAATTCCAAGCGCCAGATCCCCGCGCACGACGCCGCGAAGGCGAAGACCTTCTCCAACGACCGCGTCACCTTCACCGAGGAGCAGGTCAAGAAAGAGGCGTCCCGCTGCCTCGGCTGCGGCGCGACCGAGGTCGATGAGAACCAGTGCATCGGCTGCGGCCTCTGCACCACCAAGTGCGAGTTCGACGCGATACACCTCTTCCGCGACATGCCGGAGGCCTCTACCATGTACAAGGCCGAGGACAAGCTCAAGGCTATCCTGCCCTATACCGCGAAGCGTCAGATAAAGATACTGCGCAACAAGAACAAATAATGCACGAATTAGGGACTATTATCTATGTGATAGACACCGTCGAAAAGCTCGCCGCGGAACAGAAGCTCAGCGTGGTGAGCTCGGTGACGCTCGAGGTCGGCGAGGTCAGCGGCATCGTGCCGTCGTATCTCTCGGATTTCTGGCTGTACGCGAGGAAGAAGTCGGAGCTTCTGAAAGAGACGGAGCTGAAGATGGAGACGCTTCCCGCCGTCAGCTTTTGCCAGGGCTGCGAGAGGAGCTATCCCACCGTCCAGTACGCGAAGACCTGCCCCTACTGCGGCAGCGGGGACACCTTCCTCCTGACCGGCAACGAGTTCAACATCAAAGAGATCGAAGCAATGTAACAGAAGACCCCCATCCGAAAGGACGGGGGTCTTCTCAGCCTGTCAAAGAACCGGCGAATTCAGTAAGCGAAAGCCACAGTTCTCGGTATAAAAGCATGAAAGAAGCGAATATTGATGAAAAAACAAGGGCAATTCCAAGC
>JAYFNM010000070.1:0-3399 GCA_034933465.1 Oscillospiraceae bacterium
AGATCCTTCGCTGCGCTCAGGATGACAGCGGAGGGAGAGCCGGGTCAGATATCCAGCTTCTCAAAGCTCCTTGCCGAGCTGCGATAGCTCAGGGCGGTCAGGAGGAGGTACACGGCGAGACCCGCAAAAAGGACGGCGAGCTTGCTGCCGAGATACTGCGGGTCGGGCGTGTCGAGGCGGGTCTTGAAAAACGGGAGCACGAAGGCGCAGGCCTCGGCGGCGATTATACACAGAAACTCGACCGCGCTCGCGATGGCGAAGGCCTTGCCGACCTTGGTCACGTCCCTGTAATACAGCGGGAAAAACACGGCGTTGAAAATTCCCAGCAGCACGAGCGCAAGGCCGAAGAACGCGATGTTCGCGTCCATGCCCGCCTGATTGCCGGGGATGGGCATACTCTGCCGGATGAGGGCGAAGGGCAGGGCGAGCAGGAGCTGCGCAAGCTCGAGCAGCACCGCGAAGAGCATACGCGAAGCGACGACGCTCCGCTTAGGCACCGGCAGCAGCAGGGTATAATACACGTCGTTATTCTCCCGGCCGTTGAGGCAGGTGAAGAAGATGGCGAGCGAGGTGTAGAAGAAGGTCACATAGTAGGGGTAATTCGGGATGATGAGCAGCACGGAGAGGGCGAGGAAAATCGGCGCGGTGGAGTGCATGGCAAGGGCGAGCTCTTTTTTCAGCAGCTTATTCATATCTCCGCCTCCTTCTCCATATGTACCATTATCGACTCAAGGTCGGCCGGGACCGTCTTCGCGCCGAGAGCCCCGGCGTCCCGCGCGCGCACGAGCGCCGTATAGCCGGTCTTGCCGCGCTTGAGCCCGATGAGCAGCTTTTTCATGTCCGCGCCGACCTCGTCGCTCTCCAGCTCCGCCACCGCGTAGCCGCCGACAAAGGAGCTCATGTCGCTCTCGGCGAGGATGCGGCCGTTTTTGATGTACACTATGTTGTCCGCGCATTTGTCGAGGTCGGAGGTGATATGCGTCGAGAAGAGTATCGTTATCCCCCGCCCGGCCAGCTCCATGAACACGTCCAGCAGGTCGTCCCGCGACACCGGGTCCAGGCCGCTCGTCGGCTCGTCAAGTATCAGCAGCTCCGCGTTATGCGACAGCGCCAGCGTCAGCGCATATTTCACCTTCATGCCCTCGGACAGCTCCGAGGGCGTCTTGTTCTCGTCGAGCGCGAACAGCTTCATATACTGCGCATAGGCCGCGGCGTCCCAGCGCTTATAGAAAAAGCTCGTGACGGCGCTTATGCGCTTTATCTTTTTCTTGCCGTAGTAGTCTATGCCGCCCGTCACGAAGCCGACGCGCTGCTTGATCTCGTTCTCGTTTTCCGCAAAGCGCCTGTCGAAAAGCAGTATCTCCCCCGCGTCGGGGTGCACAAAATCCATTATCGCCTTGAGCGTGGTGGTCTTGCCCGCCCCGTTCCTGCCGATAAAGCCGGTTATCTTCCCCTGCTCGAGCGAGATATCCACGTTCTCGAGCTTGAACGCGCTGTAGCTCTTGCAGAGCCCTCTCACCTCTAAAACGCTCATTCCTTCTCCTCCTCCGGCGGCTCGTCCTTGAAGACCGTGTGGTTTAGCCTTTCGAACAGCTCCTTTGGCGGTATGGCTATCCCGCGCTTCTCGTCCGCGAGGACGATTATCGTGTCGCCGGGCTTAAAGCCGAACAGCTCCCGCGCCTCCTTCGGGATAACAAACTGCCCCTTCTCGCCTATCTTCACCGTCCACGCGTATTTTCCTTTCGGCTGGTTCATTTCCTTCCCTCCTTGAGAAAAGTATGATTAGTATGAATCGTATGACACGATTATACGCGGATATCCCGTTTTGTCAACAGCCAATACAGTGCGCCGATGAAAAAGGGGCTGTTTCATAATTGCGAATAAACGCAAAAACGAAACAGCCCCTGCGGCGAATGCGCTTTGAGCAGCCTCTTTACAGCTTGAGCAGCTCGCGCCACTTCGCGATATAGCCCTGCGCCGTCGCCTCGCTCTCGGCCTCGGCGGCCATGCGCAGCAGCGGCTCGGTGCCGGAGAAGCGGCAGATGACCCAGCTTCCGTCGGCGAAATACACCTTGCAGCCGTCCTCGCGGCCGATATGGTCCACCCGCGCCCCGAAGTCCGGGCACAGCAGCTCCTCAAACAGGAGCTTTTTCAGCTCCTCCTTGCGCGCGTGCGTCATTGTGAAGTCCGCCTCGCAGTAGCTCAGCGCGCCGTATTGATCGCTTATCTCCTTATAGAGCTCGGATATCGACTTGTGCGTCACGGCCAGCATCTCCACCAGGAGCGAGGCCGCGTAGATGCCGTCCTTGCCGGAGATATGCCCTCTCACGGCGAGACCGCCGGAGGACTCGCCGCCTATGATGGCGTCGGTCTCGGTCATCTTGGCGGAGATATACTTGAAGCCCACCGGCACCTCATACGCGCGCTGACCCAGCCCCGCGGCCACCCGGTCGAGCAGGTGGGTCGTGGAGTTGTTGCGCACGCAGGCGCCTGTCCAGCCCCGGTACTTCACCAGATAGTAGTACAGCAGCACGAGCAGCGTGTTCGGGTGTACGAACTGCCCCTTCTCGTCGATGACGCCGAGGCGATCCGCGTCGCCGTCGGTGGCGACGCCGAGGCTGCAATGCTTATCCACCACGAAGTTCGAGAGCGGTATGAGCGTCTCCGCGTTCGGCGCGGGGAGCTTGCCGCCGAACAGGGTGTCGTGCCGGTCGTGGATGACCTCTATGTCGCAGCGGCAGGTCATCAAAATGGTGCGCAGGCTCGTCTGGCTGACGCCGTACATCGGGTCGAGCGCGACCTTGAGCTGGGCGTGCTTTATGCTCTCGGTGTCTATCATGCTGAGGATGCTGTCGATATATTCGTTGGAGGGGTTGCCCTCGCGTATAAGCCCCGCGGCGAGCGCCGCGTCGTAATCCACGCTCTTTATCGAGGCCTCGTCTGCCAGGGCTATCTGCTCCTCGATGCGGCCGGTCACGGTCTGGTCGGCGTCGCGCCCGCCGAGGGTGAATATCTTGATACCGTTATATATGGCGGGGTTGTGGCTCGCGGTGATCATCATGCCGTAGGGCATGGAGCGGTTCTTGACGGTGAACATTATGAGCGGCGTCGGCGAGGAGCGGTTTATGACGAAGGGGCGAAACCCGTAGCCCGCCAGCACCTCCGTCGCCCAGTGGGCGGCCTCCTTCGACAGAAAGCGCCTGTCGTAGCCGACGCAGACCTCCGCGCCGGAATAGCCCTCCTGCGCCATAAGGCGGCATAGTCCGGCCGTCAGCAGGCGTATATTGGCCTTCGTAAAATCGTCGGCAATGATCGCCCGCCATCCGCCGGTGCCAAATTTTATCATCTGCTTCTCCTCCGTATTTCCGGCCGCCCGCGGGCGGCGTTTTTTTTTATTTT
>JAYFNM010000071.1:0-12389 GCA_034933465.1 Oscillospiraceae bacterium
ACGTTTTCCACTTTTCGCAAAAGATGGTCTTGCGGCACCAGCTCATCTATGTCCACCATCACGACCTCGTTCCGGTTGTCCTTCTTCCACGCTTCCATGTATGTTCCCCCTCTTCGGTTGTGCCTCTATTATACCGTAAAATCCTCCCCTGGGGGGAGGTTTTTTGACAAGCTGGCCAAGCTCCCGGCCTTGCGGCCGGGAGCTTGGTTCGTGGAAGGGTCTATCGTGAAAGGATCAAAAGAAAGGAACTTATTTATTGAAGTATCTCTTGAGCAGGCCCTCGAATGCTCTGCCGTGGCGGGCTTCGTCGCGCGCCATCTCATGGACGGTGTCGTGGATGGCGTCCAGATTATACTTCTTGGCGAGCTTTGCGAGCTCGAACTTGCCCATGGTGGCGCCGTTCTCGGCCTCGACGCGCATTTCAAGGTTCTTCTTTGTGCTGTCGGTGATGACCTCGCCCAGAAGCTCGGCGAACTTCGCGGCGTGCTCGGCCTCCTCGTGACCGGCTCTCTCCCAGTACATGCCTATCTCGGGATAGCCCTCGCGGTGCGCGACTCTCGCCATGGCCAGATACATGCCGACCTCGGTGCACTCACCGGCGAAGTTGGCCTTCAGCCCGGAGATGATCTGCTCTCTGACGTCCTCGGGGACGTCCGCGCCGAACTGCTTGCCGACGCCCACAACATGCTCGGCAGCCCAGGCCATGCCTTCCTTCTGCTCGGTGAAACGGGAACCGGGAACCTTGCACTGGGGGCAGAACTCAGGGGGATTCTCTCCCTCGTAAACATAACCGCAAACCGGGCAAACCCACTTTTTCATAATCTTTTCCTCCATAAAATTAATCATTTGAATACATATATTTTTTTATCGGCCATCGCCGACAAAAAGCTTATTGAGCGCGGCACTCGCCGCAGAGCCCGCCGACTATCAGCGAGCAGCTCTCGGCCTGACAGCCGGAGCGCCGCTCTATCTCGCCGTACAGCCCCTCCGCCATGTCCGGCAGGGCGAGGTCTATCACCCGGCGGCAGCAGCGGCAGACAAAGTGCGCGTGGGGGGAGGTGTTCGCGTCGTAGCGCTCCTGCCCGTCCACATGCGCCACGCTGACCACCAGCCCCTCCTCGGCGAGCACCGCGAGATTGCGGTACACCGTCCCGAGGCTGAGCTCGGGATACAGGGGCTTGAGCGAAGCGTACAGCATCTCCGCCGTGGGGTGGCTCGTCACGGCGGTGAGAGCGTTCATGATGGCTATTCTTTTTTTGCTTGTTTTCCGCTTAGTCTCCATATCGCCCTCAAATCAATAATGATTCTTATTACTGAAATTAATATAGCACGGCCTTCGCCGTTTGTAAAGAGTTTTTTTGAAAAATCGCAAAAAACTTTTTTAGCCGCCGCTCTCCACGAGCTCGAGCAGCGCCGGGGCGGCGGCGTCGGCGAAGAGGCGTATGGCCGCGAGCGCCTCCTGCAGGGTGTTGCCGCTGCTGCCCACCTCGATTATCATGGAGCCGGGCGTGAGATGCTGGTTGTAGCGCTCCTTCACCAGCGTCACCGGGCGCATGAGCGTGGGGTGGCGGCTGCCGACGGCCTGCTGCAAATACAGCGCCAGCGCCAGATTCGACCGCCAGCCCGGGTGATTAAGCCCGCTCGCGTCCGAGCCGACGAGCAGCATCACCTGACTTGCGCAGACCCCGTCCTCCTCCGCCATTGTCTTATAGACGGTTCCGTTCGCGCCGAGCGCGTCGCGGTGCATATCTATGACCATGGCGATGCCCGGGTACTCCTGTAAATATTTTTCCACCGCCGCGCCCGAGCGCGTGTAGGAGCCGGTGTAGCTGGGATAGTCGTAGATCTCCCGGTCGTGCAGCACCTCGAGACCCGCGCTCCGGAGCAGCTCCGTCAGCTCGTCGCCTACGCGCACGATGTTGCAGGTGGTGTCCTCGGTGCGCTTGTTGTCCTCCGCTTCGTAGTGGTCGAGCCCGGCCTGCGTATAGGCCTCGCTCGCGTGGGTGTGGATTATGAGTATCTGCGGCTGAGCGGCCGGAAGCGCCAGCGGCGGCCCCGCCTTGAGCAGCGCCGGCACATCCACCTCATAGGAGGTCTCGTTCTTTATGGACAGGCCGCCCTGTATGGTGGTCTCGAGTATGTCCTCCCCGGCCGAGCTGTCCATGACGGCGGTCAGGGGCTCGGTCTCGCCGCCGTCCTCGGCGCTGTCCGCGCTCGCCGGCGCGGGCGAGGCCGTCTCCGCCGGCAGCTGCGCCGCCTCCGGCTCGGGCTCCGTCAGGCTGTCCGCGACCACGGCCACGTTTTTCATTCTCCCCCGCTCTATCCCCTCCGCCGCCGCCAGGCCGAGACGCGCGTATATCCCCGCCGCCGACAGAAGGTAAGCCAGCAGCAGCGTGAGAGCGAGCAGCGCAAGCTTTTTAGACCTTGCCATCCGTTCACCGCCTCTTTACAGTACTTCATACTATAATTATGCTCCCGCACACTTTTTATGCCTCCCCGCGGGCAGCGCCTTGCAAAGCGGGGCGCGCTGTGGTATATTTCAAGAATAATATCCGCTTGAAGGGAGAAGAAGGCATGACGATTTCATACAGGCCGAAGGGCGTATGCTCGCAGCTTATGGAGATAGAGATAGACGACGGCAAGGTGAAGAGCCTTGAGGTCATGGGCGGCTGCAGCGGCAATTTACAGGGCATCGCGAAGCTCATAGAGGGCATGGACGTGGAGGAGGTCATCCGCCGCACGGAGGGCATCCGCTGCGGCAGGAAGCGCAGCTCCTGTCCAGACCAGCTCGCAAAAGCGCTCAGGCTGTATCTGGAAGGGGAATGAGCATGGGCTTTTCCCGCAAGCTGCGCTGTCTGCTGCTCTCGACGGCCGCGCTGAGCCTCTGCTTCGTGATGACGGCCTGCGCCGACAGCGGAGAGGCCGCGCCCGAGGACGGCGAGCAGGCCGCCTTCTCCGTGCCGACCGCGCCCCCCGCGGCCGCGACGCCCGCCTATGACGAGGTCAGGGTGTATTTCGACGGACTGCTCACCGACAGGGGCTATTTCTCGGGCAATACCGTGTATCTCGCGCCGGACGCGATCTGCGACTTCTACGGGCTTGAGCTCACCACGCGCTCGGACGGCAGCGGCTTTCAGCTCACCGCCGGCGGCGTCGAGCTGAGCGGCGCGTACGGACAGGACTACATGGAGGCGGATTCCCGTTATCTCTTCAGCCCCGACGGCTACCTCACGGCCAACGGGAAGGTCTATCTGCCGAGCGACGTGATAGAGCGCGTGTTCGGCGTGAGCGTCGATATCAGCTTTCAGCCGCTGCGCGCCGACGTCGGCACGGGCGGCCTCAATCTCATCCGCGGCGGCGAGGACTATTATGATATGCGCTTCGCGACCGAGGATCTGTACTGGCTGACGCATATTATCTACGCCGAGGCGCGCGAGCAGCCGCTGGCCGGGCAGATAGGCGTCGGCAACGTGATCTTTAACCGCATCGAGAGCGACGATTTTCCCGACACGATCTTCGACGTTATTTTTGACAGGAGCCACGCGGTGCAGTTCGACCCGACGGCCGACGGCGGCGTCCTCAGCGAGCCGGACGAGATGTCCCTCATCGCGGCCTGCCTCTGCCTCGAGGGCTACAACACCGTCGGCAAGAGCCTGTTTTTTGTGAACCCCGCCACCGGGGACAGCTCCTGGTTCGAGGCGGAGCTGACCTTCGTCATCACCATCGGCGAACACGATTTTTACGCCTGAACTTCTGAGTTACTGGAGTACGGATATGCTTGAAGAAATACTCTCCGCCGGTTTTGCGGAGCTTGGCCTCCCGCTCGACGGCGCCGCGCTTGAGCGCTACAGAATTTATTATGAATTTCTCGCGGAGACGAACAAGGTCATGAACCTGACCGCCATCTCCGGCGAGGAGGACGTCGCCCGGCTGCACTTTCTCGACAGCGCCGCCCTGCTGACGCTCGCTGACTTCTCCGGCAAGCGCGTCGTGGACGTGGGCACCGGCGCGGGCTTTCCGGGGCTTGCGCTCAAGATTGCCCGCCCCGATATCCGCCTCACGCTGCTCGACAGTCTCGACAAGCGGATAGGCTTTCTGACAAGGCTCTGCGAAAGGCTCGGCTTTGAGGATGTCGAGTGCGTCCATATGCGAGCCGAGGAGGCTCCCGCCGAATACAGGCAGCGCTATGATATCGCCGCGTCGCGCGCGGTCGCGCGGCTGAACCTGCTGTGCGAGCTGTGCCTCCCCTTTGTGAAAAAGGGCGGCCTGTTCATCGCGATGAAGGGTCCCGGCAGCGAAGAAGAGCTGTCGGAGGCGGGGCGCTGCATACGGCTGCTCGGCGGCGGCGAGGCGAAAATACGCGAATATCCCGTCCCCGGCGCGGAGCTCCGCCACAGCGCCGTCCTCGTCCGCAAGGCGGGGAACACCCCCTCCGGCTATCCCCGCCGCTGGGCGCAGATTAAAAAGCAGCCCCTGTGACAAAAAACGGGTCTGCCGCAGAAAGCGGTCGGCTCAAGCTGCGACCCTGCATAAGACAGCTGCGTCTCATATGACGTACAGCAGCCATGCAGCGCACAGTCTTGGCCGTTCCTCTTTCTGCGGCAGACCCGAAAAAATTTTATGAACTATTCCCCCGTCAGCCGCTCTTCCAGCTCTCCGACGGTTTCGGCCGGTCTCTCCGCCCCGGCGGCGACGAGCTGCTCCCGGCTCCTGAAGCCCCAGCATACCGCCGCGCAGGCCATTCCGGCGTTCGCCGCGGTCTCGATATCGACCTCGGTGTCCCCCACGTATATGCAGCGCTCCGGCGCGACGCCCATGGTCTCCGCCGCCGCCAGCGCCGAATCCGGGTAAGGCTTGCGGCGCACGCCGAGGCGCTCGCCCACGGCGCAGTCGAGCAGCCCCGGAAAGAAGGCCGCGGCGAGCTCCTTCACGGCGCCATCCTGCTTGTTCGATATCACGGCGAGCCTGAGCCCCGCGCCCCGCAGCCGCTCCAGCAGCGGCACGACGCCCTCATAGGGCTTCGTCTTTATCCGGCAGTGCGCGTCGTAATACGGCCTGTACCATTCCAGCACCCGCGCCGTCAGCTCCTCCGGGCTCCCCTCCGGCACGCAGTGGCCTATCAGCCAGAGCGCGCCGTGGCCGAGGCTCGCGCGCGCTCTGTCCGCGCCCACCTCCGGCAGTCCGAACTGCCGCAGCGCGGCGTTCACCGCGTCCGTCAGATCCTCCAGCGTGTCCAGCACCGTCCCGTCCATGTCCAGCAATACCGCGTCGTATCTCATAGCCGCACCTCCGTTTTTTACCGTGACAGTATACACCGGCGGCGGCGCGATTGCAAATACTTGCCTTTTCAGAGCAAATGTGGTATAAATGGTGAATGCAGCCCGTAAAAGCGGCAAATAACCATGCCAAGTGGTGGATTCCCCCCCCATTTGCAGGCAGGATAAGCCGCTGTCCGCTCCGCTTGCGCCCTTTTCGGCGCGATTTTTCCCATCTGAAAGGAACATCCGTAAACATGAAGATAAACAGACTGCCGCTCCTGATGATCGCGGCGGCGGTGATCTGCGCGCTGCTCGGCGGCTGTGCCGGCGCCCGGGCGCAGACAAGGGATTCCGTCTCCGTCTGGTACACAGAGGGCGACGCTCTCGCCGGGTCGCTGGCGCAGGCCGTCTCTGAATATAAAGGCGCTGTGGAGGACGGGCTGCTCGGCGTATCGCTGCGCTCCTTTTCGGACGAAGCGGCGCTCTCCGCCGCCTTCGAATCCGGCAGGCCGGATCTGCTGCTCTGCTCCACGGCCAAGGCTGTCGATCTCTACGAGCGGGGCGTGCTCCGGGACGTGGGCGCGGCGCTGTCCAGCGGCGCGCCGGCTTATCCGGACTGTCTCTCCTCGCGCTTTGACGGCGTGGGGCGCGGCTTTTTCCCCCTCGGCTCGAGCGTCCAGCTTCTGTATTCCTCCGCCTCGGCCGGGCTCTCCCCCGCGCTCGATGCCGAGGAGCTTTTCACTCTGGCCGCGGCCTGCGGCCGCGACGAACGCCTCCCCTTCTTCACGGCGGACTCCTTTGCCGACCTCGTCTATCAGCTCATGCTCTCACTCGGCAGCGAGTTCCACGCCGACCGCGAGGCCGACCTGCGGGATGTAAATTACAGCTATGTATATAATCTGCTGGCGGACGCGGCCTATGACGGCGGCCTCGTCTCGCTGGGCTACGGCGGCGCGGAGCTGGTGCGCAGCGGCTATCTGTCCTGCGCCGCCGTGCGCTCGCAGAGCCTTGCGGGGCTGGACGAGGCGGGCTATACCGTCTCCCTCCTGCCTGTCTTCGGCGGGAGCAGAGCCTGCCTCGCGGACACGCTCGGCCTCGCCGTGACCGCGAGAGAGGGGCGGAGCGTCCGCTCCATCTCCGCTTTTCTGAGCTGGCTGTTTCAGGGCGAGCGCTCAGGCGCGCTCGCGCTCGAGAGCGGCCTTGTCCCCGCCTGCACGGGCGGCGCGCTGCTGCCGGACACCGCGCTCGAAGAGCGGCTCATGGAGATATATTCGGGCTATGAGCTGGTGATGCCCGATTACAGCGGCGACTTTCTCAAAAACCGCGACGGCTTTGAGGCGCGGTTTCGCGCCGCGGTGGAGTTTTTCGGCTGAGGCGCGGTTGCGGAGAATATTGAAATCTGCGCCCGTATGTGTTATCATATGGGCGTGAATTGTTCGACCGTTTTTTTGATCGAAAAATATGTTATCAGAGGTGCGTTATGGAAGGGTTCAGAGTACTTGAAATAAAAAAGAGCGTTTTTGAAAACAACGACCGCGAGGCGGAGGCGCTGCGCGGCCAGCTCAAAAAAGACCGCACGTTCCTGCTCAATCTCATGAGCTCCCCCGGCTCCGGCAAGACCACCACGCTCAAGGCCACCATCGCCGCGCTGAAGGATGAGTTTCGCATAGGCGTCATGGAGGCCGACATAGATTCCGACGTGGACGCCGCCACCATCGAGAAGACCGGCGCGAAGGTCATTCAGCTCCATACCGGCGGCATGTGCCATCTCGACGCGGGCATGACGAAGCAGGGGCTCGAGGGGCTCGGCGTAAACGACGTGGATCTCGCCATCCTTGAAAACGTCGGCAATCTCGTGTGTCCGGCGGAGTTCGACACGGGCAGCGTCAAAAACGCGATGATCCTCTCCGTCCCGGAGGGGGACGACAAGCCCCTCAAGTACCCGCTGATGTTCACCATCTGCGACGTGCTGCTCATAAACAAGATAGACGTGCTGCCCTATTTCGATTTCGACCTTGAGGCCTGCAAAAAATACGCGCTGCGCCTCAACCCGAACATAAAGATCATCCCCATCTCCGCCCGCACCGGCGAGGGCATCCCCGAGTGGACCGACTGGCTCCGCACCGAGACGAGAAGCTGGATAGGCTGAAAAACGCAGGCAGAAGCCGCCGGAGCGGTCGCCCGCCTCCCGCGCGCAGACGGAAGCGCCGCCGCTTTGGCGGCGCTCCCTCCGGGTCTCCCCCGCGTCTCCGTCCCGCGCGGAAGGGTAAAAAAACTGTCATCCTGAGGCTGCAAGCCGAAGGAGCTTTTCCCCCGTAAAAGCGCAAACGGGAAAAGCTCCTTCACTTCGTTCAGGATGACAGTTCTTTTGAGTCTGGCAGCGCACGGTGAGCGCAGCTGATAAGAGCCTGCTGCAAAACTTTACGGTCAAGACCGTGTTATGCAGCAGGCTCTCAGTCTTTGCTTTTGCTCGCCTTAAGTATTACACAACGCCCTGGGCCATCATGGCCTCGGCCACCTTCAGGAAGCCCGCGACGTTCGCGCCGACCATCAGGTCGCCCGGCTTGCCGCACTGCACGGAGGCGTCGTAGCAGGCCTTATAGATGTTCTGCATGATGCCGTGGAGCTTTTCATCGACCTCGTCAAAGCTCCAGGACATGCGGATGGAGTTCTGGCTCATCTCGAGGCCGGAGGTGGCGACGCCGCCGGCATTGGAGGCCTTGCCCGGGCTGTACAGCAGGCCGCTGCTCTGGATGAGCGAAATGGCCTCCGGGGTCAGCGGCATGTTCGCGCCCTCAAACACGGCCATGCAGCCGTTGTCGATAAGCGCCTTCGCGCCGTCTGCGTCCATCTCGTTCTGCGAGGCGCAGGGGTGGGCGATGTCGCATTTGACCGTCCAGATGTTCCGGCAGCCCTCATGGTACTCCGCGCCGGGCACCTCGTCCGCGTACACGCTGATGCGGGCGCGGCGCTTCTGCTTGATGTCGAACAGCTTCTTGAGGTCTATGCCCTTGGGGTCGTACACATAGCCCTGAGAGTCGCTCATGGCGACGACCCTGCCGCCGAGCGAGCTGCACTTCTCGGCCGCGTACTGAGCCACGTTGCCCGAGCCGGAGACGATGACCGTCTTGCCGACATAGCTGTCGTTTTTCAGGTGCTTGAGCGCCTCCGCGGAGAAGTAGCACAGGCCGTAGCCGGTGGCCTGTGTGCGGGCGAGAGAGCCGCCGAAGGTCAGCCCCTTGCCGGTGATGACGCCGCCGTCGAAGCGGTCTACGATGCGCTTATACTGGCCGAAGAGATAGGCCACCTCGCGGCCGCCCACGCCGATATCCCCGGCGGGGGTGTCGGTGAACTGGCCGATGTGGCGGTAGAGCTCGGTCATGAAGCTCTGGCAGAAGCGCATGACCTCCGCGTCGGATTTGCCCTTGGGGTCGAAGTCCGCCCCGCCCTTGCCGCCGCCCATGGGCAGCGTGGTCAGGGAATTTTTGAGGATCTGTTCGAAGCCGAGGAACTTGATGACGGAGAGATTGACAGAGGGATGGAAGCGGAGACCGCCCTTGTACGGGCCGATAGCCGAGTTATACTGCACGCGATAGCCGCGGTTCACGCGCACCCTGCCCGCGTCGTCCACCCAGGGGACACGGAACTCCACGACGCGCTCAGGCTCTACAAAGCGCTCGACAAGACCCGCTTTTTCCCATTCGGGGTGTTTGTCGATAACAAGCTCCAGCGATTCGAACACTTCGCGCACCGCCTGAAGAAACTCGGGTTCATGCCCGTCGCGGCTCTCCACCTCGGCATAAACTCTTTTCAGATACTCGTTTGTCAGCATGTCTACCTCCTAAATTTTTTTTCGTAATGAGATGCTAACATCTCGTTCTGAGCGCATTATAGCACACAATTTTTCAGCTAACAAGACTTTGGATTGTTAATTGAAAAGCATTCAAATGTGTAGTACAATACTGCTAAGACTACTGAAATCAGCAGTTCAGGGGTGACTATATGATAAAAAAAGTCGATTTTTTTGGCAATGACAAGTACATCATTGACACGGGTGCGCTGCATCTGGAGGCTGTGACGCTCGGGGCGGCGGTCACGTCTCTGCGCTTTCGCGGGCGCGAGACCGTGCTGCGCTACGACAGCGCGCAGGGCTATATGGACGGCGGCGCGTATCTCTGCGCCGCGATAGGCCGCTACGCCAACCGCATCGGCGGCGCCGCCTTCGTCCTCAACGGGAAAAAATACACCCTCGCGGCGAACGAGGGGAAAAATCAGCTCCACGGCGGGCCGCGCTCCTTCGACAAGCGCCGCTGGCGCGCCGAGACCGGGGACGACAGCGTCCGCTTCACGCTCTTCTCCCCCGACGGGGACAACGGCTTTCCCGGCGACCTGACCGCCGCGGTGACCTACTCGCTGCGCGGCGACGCACTGCGCATCGACTTTGAGGGTGAGAGCGGCGCGGACACGGTGTTCGCCCCGACGAGCCATCTGTATTTCAACCTCGACGGCTCGGACAGCGTTCTCGACGCGCAGCTGCGGATAAACGCCTCCCGCTATCTCGAGGTGGACCGCGGACTTATCCCGACCGGCGCGATACTCCCGGCCGAAGGCCGCTTCGACTTCCGGCATATGCGGAGGGTCGCGGAGGATTACGACCACTGCTTCATCCTCGACGGGGAGGACGCCTGCTGCGTCCGCGCGGGCGGGACGGAGCTGCTTGTGAGAACCGATTTTCCTGCCCTGCAGGTCTATACCTCCTCCGCGCTCGGCGCGCCCTTCGGCGAGCACCGCGGCCTCGCCCTCGAGCCGGAGTTCTACCCCGACAGCCCGAACCACCCGGAGTTCCCGTCCACAACGCTGAAAAAAGGCGAAAAGTTCCACCGCCGGGCAGAGTACCGCTTCTCCGAGGTCTGAGCAGTTGTCGGCGGCGCGCACGCGGCCGCCCGCGTTTTTCGCCTTTGCGCGGTGGTCGGCGGGCGCACACGTGGGTGCGCCCCTACGGTGAAAACGCGAATACACGCGTTTCCGCCCCGCAGGGAGGGGGCTTTACCCGGCCGCATTCACAGAGGCCTCGCCAAAAAAACAAACGTCTGTCATCCTGAGCGAAGCGAAGGATCTTTCCCAAACCGTACGGCGGCTTTCGGAAAAGATTCTTCGGCCTCCGGCCTCAGAATGACAGGCTTTTTTGCGCCCCGGCGGCGGTGCGTTCACGCAGAGGCCTCGCCAAAAAACAAACGCCTGTCATCCTGAGCGAAGCGAAGGATCTTTCCCTTCGACCCGCCATGCGGTATACGGAAAGATTCTTCGGCCTCCGGCCTCAGAATGACAGGCTTTTTTGCGCCCCTGCGGCGGGGCGGGCTCAGGATATCAGTTTGCGATATTGTGGTGGGCGCCGGGACTGCTGAGGTCGAGGCCGCGGAAGGTGTAGCCGTTGGAGAGACCCCAGATTATCACCTGCTCCACGGCGTCCACGCTGTAGTCCTTGATATCGTGCTGCAAGACGATGGAGGCCTTGCGACCCTCGCAGCCGGAGACGATATTGTCCACGATTCTGGAGGTGCTCTTCGTCTCGCCCGCGTCGCCGCTGGAGACGTTCCAGTCAAAGTATTTATAGCCCATGTCCGTGACGGCCTGCGCGAGGCTCGACATTATGCCGGGATTGAAGCGGCTGACGGTGTTCGAGCTGCCGCCGGGGAAGCGGCTGAGCTTGGTATAGGAGCCGGTCTGGGCATAGATCATGTCCTCCACGGCGTTAAAGTCGGAAAAGAACGCGTCCTCGCTTGAGTAGATGGAGTTATAGTTGTGCGAAGCGGTGTGTACGCCGATGCTGTGCCCCTCGCGGTAGGCGCGACCGACCTCGTCGAGATACTTGTCGTTGAGGCAGGTCACAAAGAAGGTCACCTTCACGTTGTACTCCGCCAGAATGTCCAGCAGCCGGTCGGTATACGGGCCGGGGCCGTCGTCAAAGGTGAGATAGATGGTGCGCTCGCCGGGCTCTACGGTCTCGGGCAGCTGCACGGGCAGCACAGTGACGGTGCGCGCGGCGCCGACCGTCTCGCCGAGCTGGTTTGTGATGGTATATTTCAGCTCGTATGTTCCCGCCTTGTAGGGTATGACCTGCCCCTCGGTCTGCACATAGCCGGTCAGGTCGTTGCCCAGCGTATCGACGGCGGTATAGCCGGGGTCGGAAAACGCAGGGGCGGCGTATATCTGCATCTGCGCGTCGCCGTTGAGGGTGATGGTGGGCGCGGTGACGGTGAAGCCCGGCTTGCGCACGGCGGTGCCGACGTTCCCGGAGGAATCGGTCACGCTGTACTCTATGCTGTCCGCGAGCACCTTGCGCTCCACCTTGTCCGTCAGGTCGCCGTCAAGGTTGTCGGTCGCGGTGTAGCCCTCCTCCTCGTAGCCGGTAAACCAGCTGGGTGCGTAGCCCTCGGTATATTTGAGCGTTATCACGGGGGCGGTCGTGTCCGCGACGTTTACGACGCGGTAGACGCTGTACTCCTTGAGCAGATAGCGCGCAACGTATTTCACCTCGTAACGGCCGGGGGTGGCGGTGTCCACCTTGCCGACGGCGGAGACGCGCAGATGCCGCCCGGTGTCGCCGAAGAGGCGGCCGGTGGTGACGGCATAGCAGCCGGGATCCCTGAACTCCTCGCCGTATTCCGCGGTGATCTCCTGCTCGCCGGTCATATAAAAGCGCACGTGCCGCGCGTCCAGCGCGAGGGTCACGGTCAGCGCTATCGCGAGGTAGGCCGCGAGAATGAGCAATACGGCCTTCGCCGTCTTGCTCAGCTTCTTTTTATTTCTCTTTTCCCGAAGGTTTTTCATCTTACGCCTCTGCTGCCCTGCTTAAATATTATGTAACCCTATTATACACCGGAAAACGACAGTTGGAAGAGGGAAACGGGGCTATTTAGAAATATTAAGATTCGCCGCGCGGAGGCAGCCGGTCGGAGCGGTGGATATTTTCGGTGTCAGAACTTTATCTTGTAGGTGTTACAATGATACTGTACAGATAGCGAAAAAAGATAGCGAATAGGGATGGCCTGTGCTAAGGTTAAGTTGCTGAGACAAAACCGAAAGGCAGGTGCACCCTATTCGCCATGAACACATTAACACAAACACTCA
>JAYFNM010000072.1:0-56998 GCA_034933465.1 Oscillospiraceae bacterium
CAATTACTTCTTCCAATCCAAGTAGTTTTGCTGTATCATCTTTCATAGAGCATAGTTGATTCCTTTCTGATTGGGTTTGGTCGCTTTTATCTTAAAGGATTTTTCTTCTATGCTCTACCTTTTTTTCTTAATTTTTAAAAATGTTGGGTGTAGCTCATCCTCGTCGGATGCCTACCCCAACATTTATTATAGAACCAAAAAAAAGCTTCAGGAAATTTTCCTGAAGCTTTTTTTGTTGAGTATGGAGTCCATCGCGCGGTAGAGCGGGCGGTAGAGCGCCAGCGTGAAGACGAAATTGCCGCCGCAGTGCACGAGGTCGTAGGGGATGCCGCTTATCCAATAGGACAGCGCCAGCTGCCAGCCGCCGATGAACAGATAGGGGATGGAGCACAGCGCCCCGAAGCACAGCCCGAACGCGCCCGCGACCACCGCCCAGACGAGCGCGGAGTCGTTGCGGCGCATGAGGACGGCGACCACCGTCAGCATCGGCCAGAGATACCAGTAGCACAGCCACCACAGCCCGAAGCCGAAGACCAGCCCCTCGAGCATAATGTACACCCCGACCGTGTACAGCGCCTTCCAGCCGAAGAAGACCGCCGTGAGGATGATGAGCACGGAGTTGATGTTTATGTTCGGCAGCGACACGAGAGCCATTTTCGCCGCGAAGATAAGCGCGCCCATTATGGACAGCGCGCTGATCTCCCCGGCGGAGAGCTTACCAGCCGGTCGTGAGGGTGAGCTCATACCGGTCTCCGTCGGCTATCACGGTGTCGTCGGCGCCGGTCGTGAGCTGTTCGCCGCCCTTGGTGATGCACCACCACTGCTGCTGCGCGTCGTCGGCCGTCTCGCCGTCAACGGTCTGTATGAACAGGCCGTACTGGCTCTCCTCGCCCTGCACGAGCCCCTCCTGCTCGAGCGCCGCGCGCAGATTCTCCGCGTCGGTGCTGATGCTGAAGTCCTTCTGCGTGCCGTCCCCGTGGATGACGGCGACGGCGATGGCCTTGTCACCGGCCGAGGCGGCGGGGGCAAAGCGCAGGTAGACGAGAACGGCGGCCGCGATGAGCACAAGCAGGGCTATCACGGCAATGAGCTTCTTGGTTGTTTTGGACATGATTATCCTCTCCTTTCTTGATGCGGAAATCGTATGCGGAGATCCTGTACGGAAATCCCCATAAAAAATCCTATCCGGAAATCATACAAAGAAAAAGAGAGAACGTGCGCAAAAGCGCGCGTTTACAATTTGGCCGGGTGCCGCGGCTCTTTGTACAACACGGCGCGTTTCGCGCCGCACGGGCAGGTTATCTGACTTCGGGGGCTCTCGCCCCGCCTCACAGTGACGGCCTCGCGCGGGATTTGCACCCGCATTCCCCTGCTGACTGCCTTGCGGCAGATCCCGATCCGATTGCTTGCCCGCAGAGTATAACACGCGCCGGGCGGATATTCAACAGAAAACCGCCCGGCGCGCCGTTTCAGATCTTTTCCTCCACGTCCCGCCCGTCGTGATAGGCGATGAGCTCGTTATACAGCTTCTCCACCAGCTTCATGTCGGCGTTTGCCATATAGGCCGTGAAAGTGAGCGCGAAGAGCGCGCCGACGACGATAAGAACTATCCAATACCATGCCATTTCGTTTTCCTCCTCACCAGCTCAGGGCGTCTTCGTAGTCCAGCAGCGAGGGGTCGAGCGGCTCCGCGCGCAGGACGTTTACCATGTATTGATTGAAGGCCTCGCGCATCTCGCGCCGCGAGACGGTGCGCGGGTCCATCACGTCGTGCGGCACCCATATCAGGTGTATGCCGCGCGCGCGCGCCTGATCCTCGAACAGCCCGTGCAGACCGCCGACGTTCTTGCAGGAGACATGGTCGTACATTATGACGATGTTCACGTTGAACTTCTCGCACATCTTCCAGCACTCGTCGAGGAGGTTTGCGTAGCCGCCGTTCGTGTGCGAGCGCATCATCATCCGCTCGTGGCAGCGGGCGAGGTCGGTCATGGCCTGCTCCCTGTCGCCGATGGTGATAGGCCGGTAGCTGAGCATACACTCCATGTCCATGACGCATTTCACGCCCCAGCAGTGCTGCGTCCAGTAGGTGAAGTTAGTGTAGTAGTGGGCGGGGCAGGCCCAGACTATGCAGCGGTATTTCGGCTTGTTGGTTCCCGCCGCCCGGTCGAGCTCGTACCCGCGGTGCATCATCTCCGTCACCTCGAGGTCGGTCTTGTGCATGAACCTGTCCAGACAGCCCGCCGCCTGGAACTCGTATTCGCGCTGCAGCGCCAGCGCCGCCCCGCAGACCTGGGGATAGTCGGTGCTGTTGACCTCCCATTTCTCCACCATGCAGCGGGCGGAATCGTTGTAGCGCCCGGCGTTGTCCCAGAAGGCGTCCCAGTCCCATTTGACGTGCATGTGCTCCTCTATGAAGGCGATGCACTTTTTCAGGTTCTTCACGGCGTATTCCTGTATCTGCGGCTCGTTGATGCGCTGCGGGGGAGTTATCTGGAAAATGTCGAGATCGCGGAAGTATCTGGTCATCAGCGCGGTCTGCTCCACGGAGCCGTCGCAGGGCATGGAGCTTGTGATGTAGCAGCTGCCGACGCGCGGATAGTCGTCCACGATGGCGCAGCCGCACTCCGAGGCGGGCTCGGGGCAGACGTCAGGCGCGAGGCCGAAGTGCTCGATGGCGTCGATGTAGTACACGGTCGCGTTCTGGTCCACCTCGCTCGGCAGGCCGATGGTGAACATCGCGATGTCTATCCAGTGTACCGTCGGGAAGCCCATCATGATGAGCGAGGGGGTCATCTCGTCGAACATGATGGTGTTCGCGCGCAGCTTCGCGGCGCGCCTGCTGTTCGGGCGGAGGTTTTTGTCGCGGACGATGATGTCTCTCACGCCGAGCACGGAGTTGTGCAGCACGGAGAAAAACTGCTTGTGCGCGTAGCGCAGCTCGCGCCCGCGCAGACCCATCGTGTGCCGGTCAACCATGTGCGCGGCCGTGAGATAGGAGACGAGCCAGCGGTAGCGCCGGAGCGCCTTTATCATGAGTATCGGGTGGCAGCCGAGCTTGACGGCCATAAAGCCGTACAGATACAGCCAGCGGAAATAATCATAGAAGGTGTCCCGGAAGCCCTTCCACTCGCGAAAGCGGAAGGCGCGGCGCTTCGCGTCGTAAAATCTGCCGAGACCCTTTTTTTCGGTTTTCATACTGTCTTCTCCTCCTCTGCCGCCGCGCGGAGCTTCTTTATTTCAAGGCTCTCGATAAAGGCCTGCACCCGCGTGCGGAGCTGGCCGCTCTCTCCGGCGGAATACGGCCGGTCGATGGACAGGACGCGGATGCCGTATTCGTCGGGCATGATGTGGCTGGCCATGGTGCGCTCGTACGACCAGTAGGTGCAGACTTTCATCTGCTCGTATATGATGCCGTCCGCCTTGAAGGCGCGCGCGAGCTCCGCCGCGCGGTCGTAGCGGCGCTGTACGCGGTGCGCCGCGCACTGCCGGGGGCACTCGGTGTTCTGAAGGTACCAGCGGCAGACCTGCGTGAGCGCGTCCTCGCCGTCGGAGAGGGGGATCTCCTGCCGGCCGGGAACGCTCCCGTAGCAGAAGCGGTCGGCGACGACGAGCGCGCCGCAGCCCTCGATGAGCTTTATGAGGCCGGGGTCGTCTATCTCGGAGCCGACGATCGCAAGGCGGACGCGGAAGCTCTTCTTCCCGTCGCTCTCGCGCTGCCGTACCTCCTCGAGCGTCTCGCGCAGCGTGTCCGCGATGAGCGCCTTCGGGCAGACGTAGCTTGCGAGCACCAGCACCGCGTATTCGTAGCCGGTTATGGGCGGGTTGTCGAGCTTGCGCAGCTCGCCGAGCTCGGTCAGGACGCGGCTTATCTCGTTCTGCTCGGCGACAGCCTTCCGGATGGCGGCGTCGGAGGTGTCCACGCCGTAGTTTTCGCGCAGGGGCTTGAGTATCTTCCTGGAGACCTGCTCCACGGTGTGCGCCACGCAGTCCTCGTCGTCGGAATAGGGCACGTCGAGATTCGACCAGAAGAAGTCCGGCCGCTCGTCGCCCTGCACGTGCATCAGCTCCATGTTCTCCATCGCGCGGTTGTTCGCCTCGCACACGTCCACGCCGATCATCGCGTGCAGGAAGGCGAAGTTGCCCTCGAGCGCGCGCTCGAGCAGGGCGCGGGCGTATTCGCAGCTGTTGTTGGCCATGTAATAGGTGGCCAGATCCATGGAGTTTGTGTGCGGGGCGCGAAGCCTCACGGAGAAGCAGTTTCCGAGATTCAGCAGCGCCTCGGGCGCGTGAAAGCAGGTGTAGCCTATGGCGAGCCCGCCCTCCGCCTGCGCTCTGCGGACAAGGTCGTTGTTCGCGTCCTCCAGCAGGCTTTCGAGATACATCAGGTGTTTCAGTTCTTTCATTGGCGTCGCTCCATTTCTTTTTTATGCGCCCTCATCTGTCAGCGCGACTGACAGGCGAGAGGCTTTTTTCGACCCCGACAGAAGCCGGGGCCGATGAAAGACGGGTTCAGATGTCGCCGCGAAAGGCGCTGACGAACATCTCGCACAGATGCCGCATCCTGCTGCGGTAGTCGAGCTCGCCCGCGCTCGGCGTGCCGCCGATGGACATGCGCTGCATGACGCCGAGGATGGCGTCGTAGGAGTTATAGTACAGCACGCGCACATCTACCCTCGGGTCTATAGAGCCGTCGGCGAGACCCTTGCGGATGGCGCGGGCCACGGGGCCGTTGGAGCTCTCGTAGGGCTCGGGCGGGCGGTTTTTTATCTCGTGCTTTTTGCCGGCGGCGTTGAGGACCAGCTCCGCGTCCAGCGTGAAGAGTATCCCCTCGCGGTGCTCGGAATACAGGTTGGAGTAGCAGACCAGCAGCTGCGCGACGTCCTCCAGCCCGGTCTGGGTCTTGTCGCCGTCCGGCGGGAGCTGCCCCTCTATGTAGGCCGTGACCCGATTCCAATACAGGTACGACGCGGCCAGCACAAGGTCGCTCTTCGTCTTGAAATAGCGGAACACGGAGCGCTCCGTAAGTCCGGCGCGCTGCGCCACCTCGCTCACCCGGGTCTTTTCTATTCCCTGCTCGAGAAAGCATTCGAGCGCCTTCTCGACGACGAGCCTTGTGTTCGCCTCGCGGAGCTTGTCCTGATACATACGATCCCTCCGATGCCCGCGCGGGGGCCGGTGACTAAATTCCCGATAAACAGTCTGTCAGTTTGACTGACACCGCCAGTATACTACAGTCCCCGCAAAGACGCAAGCTGTTTTTTTAACAAAATTCGGCGAAAAAACCGCCTCAAGCCCCCCGCGCTCCGCCGCAAGGGTTTTGAGGCGGCTGAAGCTCAGCTCTCGAGCTGCTTCCCGAGAAAGCCCGCGACGGTCAGCGCGAGCTTTTGCTCGACCTCCGTGCTGGGCTTGTCGCCGCGCGGCGCGATGAAGGACACGCAGCCGAGAACGTCCCCCTCGGAGATTATCGGGACGGCCGCGGAGAGGCAGTATTTGTCGTCTCCCGCCGCGGCGGGCAGGCAGGCGCTCCCGCTCGAGCGCGCATAGGCGGCGCGCGAGTCCATTATCTCGCTGAGCTGGGGGCTGAGCGGTTTATCCAGCAGCTCGCGCCTCGCGCCGCCCGCGACGGCGATAAAGCCGTCCCTGTCGCACACGGCGGCGATGCCGTCGGTGGCTCTGCGCATACTGTCGCACAGCTGCCCGGCAAAATCGGACAGCTCCCCGATGGGCGAGTACTTTTTGAAGATCAGCTCCCCGTCCTTATCGGTGAATATTTCCAGCGGGTCGCCCTCGCGGATGCGCATGGTGCGGCGGATCTCCTTGGGGATGACCACCCGCCCGAGGTCGTCTGATTACGTCAAGTAGGTGCAAAAAAATATTTTCGTGTCTTCAAAAAGCCCTGTAATATTTGCTGTTTGGCTTTTTGAAGACGCTACGCATCAGACGGTATCATATATACCCGTTGCCCTTGTTGACGTGCATGGGAATAATGCGGGTCGTTGCCATGCTGCTGGTCTCCTTTCCAAGCAAAAACGGGAGGCCCGAAGACCTCCCGCTGCGCTTTGTATTATTGATTGGTGTTTGTGTTTAGCCGTAAACCTTATCCTGTATCGCATACCGAAGCTGCTGCAAGCCTCCCACCAGCCACGCCGCCAGCATGGGCAATCCAAAGGGGCTTACGAGGAACGCTATGACTAAAACGATGACGCCGTTCTTTACGGATTCCGTGAATAGGATGATTGCGCCCAGGATGCTGAATACCGTCCCCGCGATTCCGAAAACCACCGAGGACAGATTGAGAAGGAACGCGAAAAACCAGACCACGACCGCAAGCATGGCGACAACCGGCGCGCATATTATCTTCAAAACAAACCGCACGGAAATCCCTCCAATCTGTTTGTGATACAAGCATACTGAAATCTCGGACGCTTGGCAATGATGTCAAAAAGAAAGACGGGGACGGCCCGCGCAACGCAAGCCGCCCCCATGATGGAAGGGCTACACGCCCCTTACTTTATCGCGGCCAGTCTGGTCAGAATGGCGTTCATCATCTGCCAGAGCTGTTCCTGCTTTTGAAGCGTATCGTCAATGTCGGCGTCGTAAATGCGGCCTGTTTCGTTCATCCGTTCGGAGTGACTTTATTTGGCTTTCAATTTTGCCGATTAGGGAAATAAACACTTCGTTCGGCATTCCGGTCGGGTCATCTAATTCCCAGTCATAACGATACTTACAAGGCAACAGAGGGCATTGCACATTACAGCCCATCGTTACAACAATGTCAACGGCGGGAATATCCGATAACAATTTCGGATACTGCGTTTTCTCCATGTCAACACCATACAAGGTTTTCATTATGCGAACAGCATCTTGATTGATTTGCGTTTTCAACTCTGTACCCGCTGAAAAACTCTCGAAAGCATCTGCGGCAAGCAATTTACCAAGAGCTTCCGCAATCTGGCTGCGGCAGGAATTGTGGACGCAGACAAAAGCTACTTTCGGCTTCACGCCAAAATTTGTCGTGTTCATTTCTCGCAAGCGCATTTGATGTTTCCGGCAATAATCTCTTTCCAATCACCAAGAACATCATGCGTCCAACAGTCGTCAGCGCCAGCCGCTTCACGCATAGTAAGTGCAAGAATATAGCTCAATTCCTCAACGGTCGCTCCCGCTTCCAGCGCACCCTTGAAATGCTTTTTGACGCAAGGGGCGCTGCGCCCCTTGATCGACAGCGCAAAACAAATGAATTGATAGGTCTTTTCATCAATCGGGCGCTGTTGCTCATACAATGCGTCCCATTCATCCAGCTTTGCGGCAAATTCCGGGCAGAACTCGGCTAACATTCTCATTTTACATTTCCTCCGCGTTTATTAAGAATGGCGATTACTTCGTCTTTTTTCAAAACCTTTCCGACGGATACCACCTTGCCGTCAACGACAAGCGCCGGGGTACTCATAACTCCATAGGCGGCGATTTGTGCAAAATCAGTCACATGGTCGATGGTCGTATCCATATTAAGCTCTGTGAGAGCTTCTTTTGCGGCGGCTTCAAGCGCGTTGCATTTTGCACAGCCGGAGCCAAGCACCTTGACGCCCGGAGTTACTTTAAGGGCTTCGGCTTGTTTCATCTTTTCAGGCGTGCAATCCGCACAACAACAGCTTTCTTTCTTTTCTTCTTTCTTGCTGAACAGTCCCATAGTTCTTTCTCCTTTCAAATTAGCAGCAACCGCTTTTACAGCCGCATTTCGATTTTCTCTTTTCTTTTCCATCAAAAAAGTCTTTTAGGTTCTCCGGCAGAGCATAGCAATCGCAGTTTTCCGCCCGTGGCGAAAACACGCTGCGCATGATTGCCTCGACAAGCATCGCTTTTGGAGGAACCTCATAGCTCTGCCCCTCGTATTCAAATACGCGGCAATCCACATCCGTTCCGCTGATTTCTCCGCAGCAAGCGCAGTCTGACTCGTTTACAGTTCCGCAAATATCCGCGCCGTTTACCCGAATAGTCGGTGAGGACACGAAGCGGAACTGTTCTGCCATGTGCGCCGTTTTGATCTCCGTCTTTCGATATGTGACGGATAATCCGGCCAGTTCCAGCGTCGGCGTGATTTCGGCAATCACCTCCTCCAAAACCTTATCTGTTCCGATACATCGGTCACAGGTTTGCAAATCAAGATAGAGATAATCAATGACTACTTCTTTATTCATGAGTACGCCTCCCTATATCAGCATAAATTGAAAAGCGTTAAACAGGTAGCCAACAAGGATAATTCCAGCGGTGCAAATACCGATGAACAGACCTAACAACTTCGGCTTTACTGCCTTGCGGAGCATAATGATTGAGGGGAGCGACAGCGTAGTAACAGCCATCATAAAGGAAAGTATCGTTCCAAGCTGTGCGCCCTTTGCGAGTAGCGCCTCCGCAACGGGTATCGTTCCAAAAATGTCTGCATACATAGGGACGCCGATGAGGGTAGCAAGCACGACGCCAAAGGGGTTATTGCTGCCAAGCACCGTTTGTATCCAGCTTTCGGGTATCCAGTTGTGAATGATTGCACCAATGCCTACGCCGATAAGAATGTAGGGCAACACTTTCTTAAAGGTGGATAGCATTTGATCTTTGGCATAGACCAGTCGTTCTTTCTGTGTCAGCGTAGGGGAATCAATATCAACCGCGCTTGCGCTTTTAATGAAGTCCTCAACATACTGCTCCATATGCAGCTTCTCAATCAGTGTGCCGCCGATGACGGCAATCACAAGGCCGAGCAGCACATAGACAATGGCGACCTTTGCCCCGAATATGCTCATAAGCAAAATTAAACTGCCGAGGTCAACCATAGGCGAGGAAATCAAAAATGAAAATGTCACGCCGAGGGGTAAGCCCGCGCTGGTAAATCCGATGAATAGAGGAATGGAGGAACAAGAGCAAAAGGGGGTTACTGTTCCAAGCAAGGCGGCGATACAATTTGCGCCAATTCCCCGAAAGCGCCCCAATATTTTCTTGCTGCGTTCCGGTGGGAAATAGCTCTGAATATATGAAATCAGAAAAATCAAGAAGCACAGCAGCACCGTGATTTTCAGTACATCATACAAAAAGAATTGAACGCTGCCGCCGATACGGGTTGATATATCAAGCCCACAAACAGACAGAAGATTGCCAATAAGCTCGTTCAGCCACTTCATGCCGAGAAGCTGGCTTTGGATGAAATCCCACATCAGCAGCACTCGCCTTTCTCTTTGCAGCAAGACAGGCCGCCGATGAATTGCTGGAATGCGGTCAGCGTTTCGCAGTTAAGCGAGTAGTGACTCCACTTTCCCTCTTTCCGAACATCGACAAGCCCACATTCACAAAGGGTTTTCATGTGATGGGAAAGCGTCGGCTGTGTAATCTCAAACTGCTCCAACAGCTTGCAAGCGCATTTCTCCCCATCGGAGAGCATTTGAACAATTTGTAAGCGATTGGAATCGCCCAACGCTTTGCAGAGCAGGGCAACATCAATCGTATTCATACAATCACCTCACATAGATTATTGTCTATGTGAGAGTATAGCAGATACATAGATGAATGTCAATATGGAAATGATGTTTTCTTCGCCGCTTCGCTTGCCGCTCTGCGGCGTTCCTCGCTGTATGGCGCGGTCAAGCGAAAGCTGAAACGCGCCTTGACGATTTCAAACCTCATATAGCCCTGTTCCTCGTCCTCGTCGGTCTGCTTGCAAAGGTCGGGGTAGCGGCGGGCGTATGCGGTCAGACGGTTTTTGAGGTCGGTGTTGTGGGTGTGTATCTTAATGACGGGGCTTGCTTCGTCAAAGTAGATTTCGGTGGTCTTGTCGCGCTTTGTTACTGCAGGTACTTGTATGGTTAAGCTCGTCTATGAGACAGCGGACATGAACAGGCAACTTGCCGCCGTACACGTCGTCTGCCTTTTCGCAGAGCAGATTGAAAAGCTGCGTGTAGATCATCGAAATCAGGAAGTTGAAGGTGCTGTCCGTATCGCTCATGATGAGGAACAGAGCTGTTTTGCGCGGGTCTTCTTTGTTGAGATCGCCCAGCGTGTCCAGTTCCAGCTCATCGTATGCGGTCAGCTCCCGAAGCTCCTGAATGTCGAAAGAGGCGAGCCTTGCGCCGCAACTAACCAAAATGGATTTTGCTGTTTTGCCTGAAACGAATTGTCAAGGACTTTTTCATCAAGTTACGAAAGAAGTTACATTTGGCTCACCTCATTTCGGAGCATACGTTTGATTTTGTCGCTCATAGTCTCACGGCTCGTTTCGCTGAAATGGATTTTGACAAGGTAGGTCGTCTTTCCAATTTTCTTCACAAGGTCGGGACGGTCTGCCTTTACTGTCAGAGGAAATGTGGTGTTGATTGCCGTCTTAGGGTTGATAGTCTCCATAAATACCTCCTTAAATAGTGATAGCCCGACAGTTCCATACTGCCGGGCTTTGTTGCTTATTCTTCATCGGGCTTACATTCGTCGGTTATATCCACGAATTTCAGCTCCATTATCTCGGCAGCCTTTGCAAGTCGCTGCTTCGGGTCTGAGTAGTCGGGCTCCATTTTCATCTGGCAAAATCCATCTGGCAAGTGGCAAAGGTCTTTGCCGTTTGCCACTTCGCTTGCCGGTTGGATTAGACGGCACATCCATTGCGTACCGACACGACGGTTTTTGAGCCGGTCGCCAAGAGCTTTCTTCGCGTTTCTGACCGTCCTGCCGGATATGCCGATCTCGGCGGCGGCCTTCTCAATATCCTCGCTCAACATTTTGATTGCCTCCAATTTACTTGTAGATATGACAAAACCGGGCAAGGGAGTTGAATCCTTTGCCCGGTCGTCGTTTGGGTATTCAGTTGTCAGCCAACCTTGTCGAGAGGTTCGGTCTCCTTGGGCTTGTCCGGCTTGACAGTCTTCTTTTTGTACCAGAGGTCAAGCAGGTGGTAGATCGTTTCCTCGATTTGCTGGGGCGTGTAGTTCTTGGGGAAGTATTTACGGAGCTTCTCGCCGCCCAGCGTCACCCTGTCCCACACCGGTTTCTTCTGCTCAATCATGATGCCGAGCATGGTGTCGTCGTTCAGCTCCCCGGACTGACTGAGCTTCTTCATACGCTGTGCCTGAGAAAGAGAAGGGGTAGCCTGTTCGCTGTCGATGGTGGTGACAAGCAGCGCCTGTTCCTCCGGCTTGAGGTAGGAGATTTCCACGGCGGGGGTCATGGCGATCTTCTTTTCATCGACCATCTGCTGAAGCTCTGGGGACAGCTTGGTGAGGCGTATGTACCTTTGAACCTGTCTGCCGCTTTCGCCGGTCTCCTGACCGATAACATCTGCCGCCTCCAACCTCTCGCCAACTTGTCGGGAAGTGAGGTCTGTCCGTTCACCCTGCCGCTTGATGGCGTCCATTCTCATTTTGTAGGCGGCGGCTCTCTCGCTGGGGAGGATTTCATCCCGGTGGATGTTGCTGTCCACCATCGTGATAACGGCGGCGTCATCATCCAGTTCCCGGACGATGCAGGGCAGCGTGGGCAGCTCCGCAAGCTCACAGGCGACCTTTCTACGTCTGCCGTCGATGATCTCATGCCCGCCAGCCTCGCGGGGTCTGACCGTTGCCGGGGTGAGGATTCCGTGCTCCCTGACGCTCAGGGCGGTCTCCCGGAAGCTGTCGTCCTCGCGCATCTTGATGGGGTGGTTCGGGATGGGGTAAAGGTCTGCGAGTTTGATGTTGATGATTTTCTCGGTTGCGGTTTTTTTTGTGGTAGCCATCGTTCAACCTCCGTTATGTCTAAAATCAGAAAGGCACTCTCTCATTCGGTCAGAATGATTGAGTGCCTTCACACTGGTCGGGCATAAGTACGGTTCCACATGCCGCACTTTCATTGATTACCCATTAGGTTCAGCTTGAGATTTGGACAAAATCAGCGAAACCTCAGTGTTTTCAAGGCTTCTGACCTTTGCCCCTATTATAACGTAAAAGTCGATGCGGCGTACGATTCCGGTTGCTTTCATTTTTATCCTCCTGTTGAAATTCCTCTACATACCTAATAAAGCAGAATTGCTATTAGTATGTAGCGGTCAGCAATTCGATATGTGTGATGTCTTGTAAATGCGGTGATAGAGGTATATTATTGCCTTAAAACAAGGTCAGCGGCATATCTGATGCAAATTTTTTAGCTTTTCTCACAATTCACACGAAACTGCAAACGCCACATAGGAGACACAAAAATGTTTGACGTGTTTTTTTCAGATTCTGCATACGGGAGCGTAAGGGCGGCGTATTGTTGGTTCGCAAAAGATATCTGCGGAAAACGGCACGAATTGATTTCTCTTCCGTCACAACTATCCATGGGAGATATTTCAAACCCAATTTCCGAAGAAAGGGATCAGTATAGTCCATTGGATCCCGATTTTCTTACTTTCTGCTTTTTATCTGAGCAGGAAGCGGGAAGTATTGACGATGAGGAGCGTTCCGATGAGTTTGCCGCTGATTGCCGCAGGGTGAAAAGATTGCAAACCGTTAGAAATTGGAACACTACGATTCGCATTTGGGTGGATGACCGCCCGGACACTTTATGCGGAACGCTTTTTGCAGCGTCTATACTGGAGGGCGGAAAATGCAGCGTGATGATAAACCGGCCACCTTTAAAAAGTGAGGACAATCCGCATCGCTTTTGGTCCACGTTTGAGCCCAAAGAAATATACCCTTACCTGAATGCAGGAACATTTTTGAGTGATAAAGAAATACATGCGCTTGCAGAAAGATGGAGGACACTGCAGGCAGAAAATGCTGTTATCCGTGTGCCCAGCGATGCCTGCGGAGGCGTTGCCAGCGCACAAGCCGATTGGTATGATAAACAAATCAGGCGTGCCATTCCGGAGGGAGTCTTCCGTGTAAATGACGTTGTTGGCGCTGTCCTTGCGTCAGGAGAAGTACTGACATATTGCAGCTTTCCGGCATGGCGTCTTTGGAAGTGGATGCAGTCCGGCCAGCTTGCCGTCGTGGAAAAAAATAATCGTGGATTTTTCGCCTGGCAGCTGCGGAGGACCGAAAAGCCATTCTAAAGGGCAATTCGTGAATCAACAATGCGGAGCATTAGGATATTGCTCTGCATTGTTCTTTTTCTCGTTACTTTATCGGATAAAATTTACAATATTCCTTTTTTGGGCAATATTTTTAATCCTTGCACCTATTATGACACAATCGTCGATGCGGCGTACGATTCCGGTTGCTTTCATATCTGTAAAATCTCCCTTGGCTGTAAAATATCGGTGGCCTTATTCTTTGCAGCAATTTGGAGATTATGCGGGCGGGCGCGAAGCGGCGCGCGCGCATAAAATTCGCGCGGCAGCTCGGCGGAGAGCCGGTTTTTCAGAAAAGCGCCGCAAAATCCATGTCCAAAAGGTCGGCGAGATAGACCCGGCCGGGCTGCACCGGCCTGCCGCAGAGGAGCTTTGCGCAGAGCGCGACCTGCATCGCCGCGCAAAACGGCGGCGTGAAGGAGAGAGAGGGACAGACCCCCGGCGCGTCCCCCGCCGGGTAGAGCAGCTCCATCAGAGCGTCCCCCGGCAGGGATATCGCCGCCTGCGCCGTCCAGCCGCGGATCGCGCCGTGTATCAGCGGGATGCCCGCCGCGGCGCAGGCGCTGGAAAGAAGCTTCCGCGCCCCGGCGCTGTCGAGCGCGTCGAGCGCGACGTCGCAGCCGGCGAGCAGCGCCGGGGCGTTTTCCTCCGTTATGAAGTCCGGCACGGCGCGAAAGGACACGCCGGGGTTGACGAGCCGGGCGCGCTCCGCGGCGGCGACGGCCTTGTTCCTGCCGAGCAGCGCCGGGAGTGCGTAGAGCTGGCGGTTCAGATTGGACGCCTCGAAGACGTCCCCGTCCGCGGCGGTGACGCCGCCTATGCCGAGGCGCAGCAGCAGCTCGACGATATAGCCGCCGAGCCCCCCGCAGCCGGCGACGAAAGCCCTCTTTCCCCGCAGGGTGAGGCACTCGCTCTCGGTCAGCGCGCCGAGATTTCGTATATAGCGCTCCTCCATGCTCAGCCGCCCCCCACCGGCGGAAACAGCGCGAGGACGTCCCCCTCGCCTACCGCGGCTCCGGGCTCGGCGTGGAAGCCGTTTATCAGCAGTATCGCGACCTCTCCGGGCGCTATGCCGAGCGCCGCAAGAGCGTCCCCGGCGCTGCGGACGGAGGCCGCCTCAAGCATGGCAGTCCTACCCCGCCCCTCTCTCAGCGTGGCGAATAAACGCACCTCGATCATAGACTCACTTCCTTAAAAAAATGGGGAGGCGAGACGCCTCCCCATACCGCATATTATATTTACTTACCTATGCACTCGTCAAGGCCGAGTTTTTTCAGGGTCTCGTCGGTGGGGAAGGCCTTGACCCAGCCGCGCGCCTCGTAATACTGCGGCAGCGTGATGGGCAGCTGAGAGACCATGCCCTTGGAGGGGCCGTTCGCGATCGGCTCCTGGAGCAGGCGCTTCGGCAGGCGGTCGTCCTCCGGCTTCATGCCGGCAGCCTTGTTGAACATGCGCTCAATGTTGTATATCCTGTCGCCTATCTCAAGCAGCTGCTCGACGCTCCAGTCTGTGCCGGTGGCGGCATTGAGCAGGTCGGCATATTCCGGCGCACCCAGCGCGAAGGAGGTGAACAGGCAGTTGCCCATGGAGTCGATAACGGCGGTAAGATCCTGGAAGATCTTTGTCCAGCCTGCCTTGCCCTCGGTGACGGTGCGGTCGAGCTGCTGCGGCAGGCCGAGCACCTCGGGACTTATCATATAGCCGCGGACATGAGCCGCCCCGCAGTTGGCGGTGGCGTAGTTGATGCCGATGCCCTGTATGCCGCGCGCGTCGTAGGCGGGTATCTCCTGCTTTTTGACGCTCATGGAATACTCGGGGTGGCCGTAGGCCTCGCACAGGCGGGCGGAGCCGGAGGACATGAGCCGGGCAAGGGGGCTGTCGGGCGCGCCCATGCGCTTCGTCCACTCGACCAGAGCCTCCTTGCTGCCCCATTCGAGCGGCATGCCGCCGCACTCATCTTCCTTGATATAGCCGCGCTGGTACAGCTCCATGGCCGCCGCAATGGTGCAGGGGACGCCGATGGCGTCGAGCCCGTACTCGTTGCAGAGGCGGTTGCACTCATCCACGATGTAGAGGTCGTCGTTGCCGACGTCCCCGCCGTAAGCCCACAGCGGCTCGTATTCCGGGCCGCCGACGGCCTTGCCGTCGTGGTTGATGATGCGCCCGCAGCCGATGGGGCAGCGATAGCAGGCACCCGCGCGTATCAGATATTTGTCGGCCAGGGTCTCACCGGAGATGGAATCTGCCTCGGGATAATAGCTCTCCTGCCAGTTCTTCGTGGGGAAGGAGCCGATGTTGTTGATGATGTTCACAAGGACGGCCGTGCCGTAGGCGCGCAGACCCTGCCCTGTGACGCCGTTGGCGGTCAGCATGCCCAGGCAGCGCTTGTTTGCGGCCTTCAGCGCGTCTATGTCGGCGATGTTTTCGAGCTGCTTGCGGCTCGCCTTTACGACGATGGCCTTGAGCCGTTTGCTGCCCATGACCGCCCCGACGCCGGAGCGCCCGGCGGCGCGGTCCTTGTCATTCATGATGGCGGCGAGCAGCACCTGGTTTTCGCCCGCGGGGCCGATGTTCAGGACGGAGCAGTCCGCACCGTGGCGGCTCTTGAGCTTCTCGTCCATCTCCTCGCTCATGACGCCGAGATATTCCCGCGCGTCGAGCAGCTCTATTTTGTCGTCCTCAATGCTTATGTAGGTCCATTCGGGAGCCTGCCCTTCGACGATAAGGGCGTCCCACCCGGCGAATTTCAGCTTTGCGCCCCAGATGCCTCCGGAGTTGGCGCAGGCGATCATGCCGGTGAGCGGGGATTTGGTCACGACCATGTACCGCCCTGAGGAGGGGGACACGGAGCCGGTCATGGGGCCGGTGATGTAGACGAGCTTGTTCTCAGGGGACAGGGGCTCGACAGCGGCGACACCCTCGTCGTACAGTATCTTGGTGCCGAGGCCGCGCCCGCCGATAAATTTGTGCGCAACGCCGAGATCAAGGGGCTCGACCTTTATCTCGCCCGTGCTCAGGTTTATGCGCGCGATCTTTTCATAATATGCGCCGCTCATGTTTATACCTCCAACATATTTATTATGCGTTTTCACATTCCGGTCTTCCAAGTGTATTATATTTTGCCGCGCCGCGCCCCACAAGCGTTTGCGGCCATTTCCGCGCGAACTGATACGAAACGCCTCTGCCCGCGCGTGAGCGGCGGCCCAGATGCGCGCGAAATTGGACGAAAGCGCACGAAACGGGACATAGCTTCAGATAGTCGAGGACTTGTATTGAGGGGGCGAAAAAGCTATAATAAAGACGATAAAACCATGTTGTAATCGCAGAGAGGGAGGGCCGCCGCATGGCGCAGAACAAATCCATATCCTCACAGGAGGTCGCGGAGATCCTCCATGTGAGCCGCTCCACCATCTATGAGCTGATCCGCCGGGGCGAGATAAATTCCTACAGGATAGGCCGCAAGGTGCGCTTCACGCAGGACGATGTGGACGCGTACATCGCCCGCTCCCGCCATGAGCAGAGCGTCCAGCCGGTGCGCCGCATAGAGCTGAGCAGCACGCTGCTCAGCCCGCCGGAGCGGGAGGACGGGCTCGTGCTCTCCGGGCAGGATGTCGTGCTGGACATTCTTGCCAATTACCTGCACCAGAGCGGTGTAAACGCGCGCCGCTGCTACCTCAACAGCTTTGAGGGGCTTTTGGCGCTCTACGAGGGGAAGACGGACGCGGCCGCCTGTCATTTGTACGACGCCGAGGAGCGGAGCTTCAACGTCTCCTATGTGAAGAAGCTGCTGCCCGGGGTTCCGGCGGTACTCGTCAACCTCTCCTACCGTATGCAGGGCTTTTATGTGGCCGAGGGGAATCCCAGGAATATCCGCGGCTGGCGCGACCTCGCCCGGGGCGACGTATCCATCCTCAACCGCGGCGTGGGCTCAAGCGCCCGCATCCTGCTCGACGGACAGCTTCGACGCATGAAGCTGGACGCGCGCGCGGTAAAGGGCTATGAGCGCGAGATGAGCTCCCATTTGACCATGGCGGCCGCCATCGCCGGAGGCGAGGCCGACCTCGCCATAGGGACGGAGCGGGTCTCCAGACAGGTGGAGGGGCTGAGCTTTATCCCCCTGCTCGAGGAGCGCTACGATCTGGCCGTGCGCAGGACATTTCTGGAGAGCGCGGAGGGTGAGCTGCTGCTGAGCATCCTGCGCGGAGAGCCGTTTAAAAAAGAGACAGGCCGTTTTACCGGCAACGATTACCGGGATATGGGAAAAATCATTGCGGAGGTGTGAGCCGTGCTTGAGGTAAAGACGCCGGAAGAGGCGCTGGAGCTTATAAGAAAGAATTTTTCGCTCCTGCCGGGACGGACTGAGGCTGTGCCGCTCGGCGAGGCGCTCGGCCGCGTGCTGGCGGAGGATGTCGAGGCGCGGGAATACGTCCCGGCCTTCGACCGCTCCACGGTGGACGGCTACGCCCTGCGCGCTGCCGATACCTTTGGCTGCTCCGAGGCCATCCCCGCCATCCTGCCCGTGCACGGGCGGGTGATGATGGGCGAGGCGGCGCGTACGGGGCTGGAGAAGGGCGGCTGTGTGTATGTGCCGACAGGCGGCGCGATCCCGGAGGGGGCTGACTGCGCGGTGATGATAGAATATACGGAGGGCTACGGCGACGGGAGCATAGGCGTGATGAAGCCGGGCGTCCCCGGTCTGAACCTGATCTTCCGCGGGGACGACGCGCGCCCCGGCAAGGTGCTGCTGAAGGCCGGCAGGGCGCTGACGGCGCAGGATATCGGCGCGCTCGCCGCAATAGGCGATACCAGCGTCCCGGTCCGGAAAAAGCTGAGGGTGGGCGTCGTCTCCACTGGGGACGAGCTCGTGCCGCCGGAGCAGACGCCCGAGGATGGGCAGATGCGCAACGTCAATTCCGCGCTGCTCGCCGCGCTGCTCGCGGGGCGCGGCGCGCTGGCTCTGGACTACGGCATAATCGCGGACGATGAGGCGCGGCTTCGGGAGACGCTGCGCCGCGCCCTTTCGGACTGCGATGCCGTGCTCGTCTCCGGCGGCAGCAGCGTGGGCGAGAAGGACGCGGCCGAGCGCGTCATCGGCGGCATGGGCGAGCTGCTGCTCCACGGCGTCGCCATCAAGCCCGGCAAGCCCACGATGATAGGCAGGGTCGGCGGCAAGCCTGTCGTCGGCCTGCCCGGCCACCCGGCGGCGGCCAGCTTCGCGGCGCGGCTCTTCGCACTGCCGCTGCTCGACCGCCTGACGGGGCGGGAGACGCCGCAGTATACGGTCGCCGCGGAGCTGACGGAGAGCGTCGGGGCAAACCACGGGCGCGCCCAGCTCAACGCCTGCCGCCTTGTGCGAAAGGGCGGGCGGCTGCTGGCCGTACCGATACGCTCCAAGTCCGGGCTGATAACGCAGCTCGCCGGGGCGGACGGTTTTTTCATAATCGGGCGCGACTGCGAGGGCCTTCCTGCCGGCGCGCAGGTGCAGGTGTACACGGACTGAGCCCGGCGCAGATAAGCAGATCAAGCCCTCCTGTCATTCCGAGGCGCTGCGGCAGGCCGCAATTCGGGGGAAAAGATCCTTCGCTCAGGATGACCGGGTGCAATGAACAGGAATTATTAACGGGCAGTTTTCAAATTACAGGCAGACGCGGAGGAGAAGAGCGATGGGCTTTGAATATCTGACCAATGTCCCGCTGGAGCGGGCGAAGAGCGACTATACGGCGCTGCTGGAGAAAAACGGCTTTGCGGGCGCGGCGGAGACCGTCGCCGTGCAGGACGCCTGCGGGCGGATGACGGCGAAGGCGGTTTACGCCAAGATCAACGCGCCGCATTACGCGGCCAGCGCCATGGACGGCGCGGCGCTCAGGGCGCGCGACAGCTTCGGCGCGACCGAGACCACCCCCGTCACGCTGACGCGGGCGCAATACGCCGTCGTGGATACGGGCGACCCCGTCCCCGAGGGCTGCGACGCGGTGGTCATGGTGGAGGACATCGTCAAAAACGGCGACGGGAGCATCACGCTGCGCGCGGCCGCCGCCCCCTGGCAGCATATCCGCCAGATCGGCGAGGACGTGTGCGCCGGGGAGATGCTTCTGCCAGGATACACAGCCGTCACGCCCGCCGCCATCGGCGCGATGATAGCGGGCGGCGTGCTGGAGCTGGAGGTTATCCGGCGGCCGGTCGTGGGCATCATCCCGACCGGCGACGAGATCATCCCGCCCTGCGCCGACCCGGGGCCCGGGGACATTCTGGAGTTCAACTCCTCCATATTCTCCGCCATGCTGACCGGCTGGGGCGCGCTGCCGAAGGTCTATCCCATCGTGCCGGACCGCTTCGAGGCGATACGCGACATGACGGCGCGCGCCGCCGGCGAGTGTGACATGGTGATTCTCAACGCCGGCTCCTCCGCCGGGCGCGACGACTATTCGACCGAGGCGATACGGGCGGTGGGTGAAGTGCTGTACCACGGCCTGGCCATAAAGCCCGGCAAGCCCGCCTGCCTCGGCTGCCGCGGCGCGAAGCCCGTGCTCGGCGTCCCCGGCTACCCGGTCTCGGGGATGATCGTCATAGAGGAGCTGCTGCACCCGCTTATCGACCGCTGGTTCGGCCGCGGGACGGACACGGGCGTGCGCATCCGCGCGGCGCTGACAAGGCCGGTGGTCTCGGGACTGAAATATCAGGAATATGTGCGCGTCCGCATGGGCTATGTCGGCGACAGGCTCATGGCGGCGCCCCTGCCGAGGGGCAGCGGCGTCGTCTCCTCCTTTGTGAAGGCGGACGGCATCCTGGAGATACCGCAGGGGACGGAGGGCTATGAGGCCGGAGAAGAGGTCAGAGTAAGGCTGCTCAATTCGAAGGCAAAGCTGAGGAACACGCTGGTCGTCATCGGCAGCCACGACCCGCTGCTCGACGAGCTGGCCGACCTGCTGCACGGGGAGGATCACGGGCTGTTCATGAGCTCCACCCACGTGGGCTCCATGGGCGGCATCATGGCCGTGCGCCGGGGCGAGGCGCACGCGGCGGGCGTCCATCTGCTCGACGCGGACACCGGCGAATACAACCGGAGCTATATCAGGAGGTTTTTCCCGCAGGGCGGGGTGTATCTCGTGCGCTGCGTCGGCCGCCTGCAGGGGCTGATGCTGCAAAAGGGCAACCCGCTGGGCATAAGCTGCTTTGCGGACATCGCCCGGGAGGGCCTGCGTTATGTGAACCGGCAGAAGGGCTCCGGCACACGGGTGCTGATGGACTATCTCTGCCGCCGGGACGGCATAGCGGGCGACGCCGTCTGCGGCTATGAGCGCGAGGAGCTGACGCACAACTCCGTCGCGGTGCAGATAGCCGGCGGCTCCGCCGACGCGGGGCTCGGCATCTTTTCCGCGGCGAAGCTGTACGGGCTGGACTTTCTGCCCATCTGCACCGAGGAATACGACCTGCTCATCCCCGCGGCTCTCTGGGGAGACAGAAAGCTGCGCCGGCTCATCGCCGCGCTGAAAAGCCCGGACTTTGCCGCGCGCATGGCGGCCATGGGCGGCTATACGCTCGACCGGCCGGGCGAGATAATAGAGGTGTTCTGACCGCCCGCGCATATATTTTTCGGCGCTTATTTAGGCTTATTTAAGAATTCGGAGTTATGCTCTTGCCGAACAGAGCCGCAGCGCGGAAAAATATATTTCAAAACAGCGGGAGAAAAACATGAAAAAAAGGAAGCTCTCCGTCACACAGCTTGTCAGGCATCTCATCCAGCTCGCGGCGTTTTTGCTCGCGCCGGGGCTTTTTATCACAGTCTTTTCCGATATCGGAAGCATATATAAGGCCGTCATAAGCGGCGGCTTCAGCTTCGCGGCCTTCCGGGCGGAGCTGCTGCTCGTCGCCGCGGTGCTGCTGATAACGGCGCTGTGGGGTCGCTTTTTCTGCGGCTTCCTGTGCTCCTTCGGCGCCATGGGCGACCTCATCTGGGGGCTGACCCATATTAGAAAAAAGAGAGGGGCGAAAATAAGCCCGCCGGCGGACGCCGTCCTCAAGTACGTGAAGTATCTCGTGCTGATATTCACGGTGCTGTGCATATGGACGCTCGCCATACCGACGGGGGAGCTCTGGAGCCCGTGGACCGTCTTCGGCATGTACGCCACCGTGCAGGGCTTCCCGGCCGCGAAATATCTGCTCTCGCTCGGCGCGCTGCTGCTGCTCATCATCATGCTGGGCTCGGCCTTCGTGGAGCGGTTCTTCTGCCGGTATTTCTGCCCCCTGGGCGCGATATTCTCCCTCATATCCCGCTTCCGGCTCTTCAGGATCAAAAAACCGACGGACGGCTGCGGCGGCTGCCGCCTGTGCACGGCGCGCTGCAGCATGGGCATAGCGCTGTACAGGCAGGACGCCGTGCGCTCGGGCGAGTGCATAGACTGCTTCAAATGCACCGGCTGCTGCCCGCGGGACAATGTGAGCGCGTCCGTCTCCCCTGCTCTGGCCGGGACGCTGGCCTCCGCCGCGCTGCTCGGCGCGTATTACGCCGCGCCCCTCCTCCCGGACAGCGCCGCCGAGCCCGGCTACGCTGTCTCAAGCGGCGTGTCCGCCGCGGGCGGCTATGCCGACGGGGTGTATACCGGCACGGGCGAGGGCTACAGGGGCGAGGTCACGGTGCGGGTCACGGTGGAAAACGGAGCGATCAGCGATATAACGCTCGTCTCCAGGGCGGACGACGAGAAGTTCTTCAGCTCCGCCTGGGACGGCGTGACGGGCGCCGTCATCGCGGCGCAGAGCGCCGAGGTGGACGCCGTGAGCGGGGCGACCTTCAGCAGCAACGGCATCATGGAGGCCGTGGCGGACGCGCTGGAGCAGAGCGGGACCGGGGAGCAGAGCGCGGCGGAGACGCCCGCGGCCACAGCGGCTCCCGCCGACGAGGCGCAGGAGAGCGCCGCAAGCGCTTCGAGCCTGCCCGCGGACGGCGTGTATACCGGCACCGGCACGGGTCTGCGCGGCGAGATAAAGGTCTCGGTCACGGTCTCCGGCGGGCGGATAAGCGCGATAGAGGTGCTGTCCTACGAGGACGACGAGCAGTTTTTCACTCGCGCCGAGAGCGGCGTTATAGACTCCGTCATCGCGGCGCAGAGCGCCGAGGTGGACGCTGTGAGCGGCGCGACCTTCAGCAGCAACGGCATCATGGAGGCCGTTGCGAACGCGCTGGGGCAGGAATACACCAACACCAACAGCTCCGCCTCCGGCGGCGGTCACGGCCACGGCGGCCGCCATTGAAAAACATGTTGACCTTTGCCCGCGTATGGCGTATACTACAGATTGTTCTATTTAGAACAATCTGTTTTTTTAACGGGGCTCGGAATGAAGATCAACGACCTTTTTGAAAGCTGCTCGGATATATACAGTGAGCTGATGGCGCCGGTCTGCCGGAGCTACGCGCTGACCCAGATGGAGCTGACGATCCTGCTGTTTCTGGCGAACAACCCGCAGGACGACACGGCCGCGCTGATAGTGAGGAAGCGGCGGCTGACGAAGTCGCACGTCTCGGTCTCGGTGCGCGCGCTGAGGGAGCGGGGCTATCTCGCCTGCGAGCATGAGGGAGAGGACAGAAGGACGGTGCATCTGCGGCCGCTCGAGGCCGCCCTGCCTGCCATCGCCGACGGGCGGGCGGTGCAGGAGCTTTTTGTCGGGACGCTCCTCAAGGGCTTTTCGGAGGACGAGAGGGCGAGGCTCGCCGGGTATCTCGTGAGGGTCGCGGCGAATGTTCGGGAATACGGGCGGAGCGCGGGGGAGAAGAAAGATGGAAGAGAATAAGCGGTTTCTCGGCACGGAGCCGATAGGGAGGCTTCTCTGGAAGCTCGCCATACCGACGGTGGCGGCGCAGATCGTCAACATGCTGTATAATATTGTGGACAGGATATACATCGGCCACATGGCCGACGGCGGCAGCCTCGCGCTCACGGGGCTGGGCGTCTGCGCGCCGGTGATAATGATAGTGTCGGCCTTTGCCGCGCTTGTCAGCTCCGGCGGCGCGCCGCGCGCCTCGATAGCCATGGGGCGGGGCGACGCGGACGCTGCCGAGCGGATACTCGGCGGCTGCTTCTCGATGCAGCTGCTCGTCTCCGCCGCGCTGACCACCGCGCTGCTGCTCTGGAACAGGCCGCTGCTCCTGCTCTTCGGCGCGAGCGAGAACACCATCGGCTACGCCGCGGGCTATATGGGCATCTACGCGCTGGGGACGCTTTTCGTGCAGCTCACGCTCGGCATGAACGCCTTTATCACGGCGCAGGGCTTCGCGACCGTGGCCATGAAGACCGTGCTCATCGGCGCGGTGTGCAATATCGCGCTCGACCCGGTGTTTATCTTCGCCCTCGACATGGGCGTGCAGGGCGCGGCGCTCGCCACGGTCATCTCGCAGGGGGTCTCCTGCGCCTGGGTGCTCGCCTTTCTGCGCGGGAAGAAGACCCTGCTCCGCCTTAAAGGGGAAAATATGAGCCTCGCTCCGCGGCTCATACTGCCCAGCGTCGCGCTCGGATTGTCCACCTTTATTATGCAGGGCAGCGAGAGCGTCATAATCGTCTGCTTCAATGCCTCGCTCCTGGAATACGGCGGGGATATCGCCGTGGGCGCGATGACGATACTCACCAGCGTCATGCAGCTCGCGCTGCTGCCGCTGCAGGGGATATCGCAGGGGGCGCAGCCGGTGATAAGCTACAACTACGGCGCGGGCAGCGCGGACAGAGTAAAGCAGACCTTCCGCCTGCTGCTGAAGGTCTGCCTGAGCTATGCGACTGTGCTGTGGCTGCTCGTGATGCTGTTCCCGCGCGTGTTCGCCGGGATATTCACCCCCAACGCGGAGCTGCTGGCCTTTTCCGCGCGGGCGCTGCGCTTATACTGCGCGGCGATGTTCATGATGGGCATACAGCTCGCCTGTCAGATGACCTTCGTCTCGACCGGCAACGCCGTCTGCTCCATCATCGTGGCCGTCGTCAGAAAATTCGTGCTGCTGCTGCCGCTGATCTATATCATGCCGCGCCTCGTACCGGACGCCGCCGCCGGCGTCTATCTCGCGGAGCCGGTCGCGGACGTCCTCGCGGTCACCTTCACCATGATACTCTTCTCAGTGCAGTTTAAAAAGGCGATGAAAAATCTCGAAGCGCCGGGCGAGGCTCGGGAGAGCGCCGATTAGTCCACGTTTATCGGCAGCCCGCAGGCGCCGTTCTCGCAGAGATAGAAGGTGGCTCTGCCGTCCTTCAGGCCGAGCTTCTCCGTAAAGGGGGCAAAGCGCGCGAGCTCCCCGCAGTCGTCGGGGCATTTCATGAGCACGGTAAGCTCGGGCGCGTATTTCGCCGAGACGGCGTCCAGCGCCGCGGGCGGCTCCTGTGCGACGCAGACAAGCTCCTTCGTGGGGTATACGCGGCTCAAAAGCGCCGTGAGGCCGAAGGCGCAGCCGGCCGGGTATCTGTCGCTGTGCGCGCAGATGAAGGAGAGCTGCTTTTCGCAGAGGACGCGCCACCGCTCCTCCCCGGTCATCCGCCGCAGCAGGTCGAACAGCAGCGCGCAGGCGCTGTTGCCGGAGGGCAGCGCCCCGTCGAAGATCTCCCGGGGGCGCTTTATGAGCCTTTCCGCCGTGTCGGAGGTGCGGAAATACCCGCCCCTCTCGTCGGCAAAGCTCGCGCTTATCCCGTCGGCGAGCTTTTCCATCGCGCCGTAGCCGCGGAAGGCGACCTGCGAGAGCTCGAACAGGCCGAGCGCGTAGAAGGCGCAGTCGTCGAGCTGCGCGGGCACGCTGTTCACGCCGCCGATCCGGCAGGCCGTGAGCGCGCCGCCGCCGTCCTTCTCCGTGAGAAATTTTGCGAGAGCGTCCGCCGCCGCAAGATAGCGGCTGCTGTCGAAGGCGCGCGCGGCGCGGGCGAGCGCCATGAGCAGCAGCCCGTTCCAGCCGGTGAGTATCTTCGTGTCGGTGCGCAGCGGGAGGCGCTGCGCGCGGTATTCGCGCAGCCTTGCGCGCAGCTCGCCGTAGCCCTCGGGCAGGAGGCTCCAGCGGCTGTTGAGCAGCAGGTTGGGGATGCTCCTGCCGCCGAAGTTGCCCTCCGGCCTTATGTCGTAGCACTCGCAGAAGTGCCGCCCCTCGTCCTCGCCGAGCACCGCCCTTACCTCGTCCGGCGTGAAGAGGTAATACGCGCCCTCCACGCCGCCGCTGTCCGCGTCCTGTCCGCAGAAAAAGCCGCCCTCTTCGGAGCGCAGCTCCCTCAGACAGTAATCGAGCGTGCTCTCCGCCACCTCGCGGTAGAGCGCGAGATGCCCGTCCTGCCAGGCCTCCGTGTACGCGAGGGCGAGCAGGGCGTTGTCATACAGGGTCTTTTCAAAATGCGGCGCGAGCCATTCCCGGTCGGTCGAATAGCGCGCGAAGCCGCCGCCGATATGGTCGTATATGCCGCCGCGGTACATCTGCCGCAGGGTGTTGTCGACCATGGCGCGCGCCTTTTTGTCGCCCGAGAGCTTCGCGTAGCGCAGGAGGAAGATCAGGTTGTGCGCCGAGGGGAACTTCGGGGCGCTGCCGAAGCCGCCGTACTCGCTGTCGTACGAGGCGGCGAGCTGCTCCGCGGCGCGGCGCAGGAAGGTCTCGTCCGGCTCGGCGCTCCCGGCGGGCGCGTCCCGCAGGAGATACTGCGTTATCTCGCTGCCGGCCTTTATGAGCGAGGCTCTGTCGCCCGCCCATTTCGCGGCCACGGCGCTCAGAAGCGGGATAAGCCCCGCCCGCCCGCCGCGGTTGTCGCGCGGCAGATAGGTCCCGGCGAAAAAGGGCTGCTGCTCCGGGGTCATGATAATGGTCAGCGGCCAGCCGCCGCTGCCGTTGAGCGCGGTGCAGACGTCCATATATACGCTGTCGATGTCGGGCCGCTCCTCGCGGTCCACCTTTATCGAGATGAAATGCGCGTTGAGTATCGCCGCGACGCGCGCGTCCTCGAAGGACTCCTTCGCCATGACGTGGCACCAGTGACAGGTGGAGTAGCCTATGCTGAGGAAGACGGGCTTGTCCTCGCGCCGCGCCCTGTCGAAGGCCGCCTCGCACCAGGGGTACCAGTCCACGGGGTTTTCCGCGTGCTCGAGCAGATAGGGGGAGCGCTCATTTATCAGATTGTTGCTCATGCGACAGCCTCCGATAGTCTTTTGTGTTAGCATTTAACCGTTATTGTGTTATTATACACTTGTTGGGACTTCCCTTTCAAGAGAGGAGAGACAAAATGGACAACATCGAACCCGCCTGCTGCTTCGACGCCTCCGCCTATACCGGCGCGCCCGACGCGGCGCCCGCCGGGGAGAGCGTCCCCGTGCCGGAGATAATACGCCGGCTCGACGCGCTGTACGATTCCGGCCGCGAGGGCGAGGCCGGGGACTATCTCGTGCGCTGGCGCGAGACGGCCGCCGCGCGCGGCGACTGGCGCGGGGAGCTGAGCGTCCTCAGCGAGCTGATGGGGCATTACAGGCGCTCTCGCGACGAGGAGAAGGGGCTTGCCGCCGTGGAGGACGGGCTGGCGCTGCTCCGGGCGCACAGCATGGGCGGCACGGTGTCCGGCGCGACCGTCATGCTCAACGCCGCGACGACCATGAAGTGCTTCGGCCGCGCGGAGGAGTCGATTCCGCTGTTCAGGCAGGCCGCGCGCGTGTATTCCGCCGCGCTCGACCCCATGGACTACCGCTTCGCAGGGCTCTACAACAACATGGCGCTGTCGTATTCCGACACGGGCGACATCACGAGCGCGGAGAGGTATTTCAAAATGGCCATGGAGGTCGTCTCGCGCTGCGAAAACCCTGACAACGAGCTCGCGGTGACGCTGTGCAACATGGCGGAGATGTACGACCGGGCGGACGCGGAGGACGCGCGGATAGGCGAGTGCATGGAGCGCGCCTGGGAGCATCTGAACGCGCCCGCGCTGCCGCGGGACGGCTACCACGCCTTCACCATATCCAAATGCGCGCCGAGCTTTGATTATTTCGGCTATTTTATCTATGCCAGGGAGCTTAAGGAAAGGGCGGAGAGGATATATGCGGGGACTTGAAGAGGCGAAGGATTTTTACGAGCGCTACGGGCGGGAGCTGATACGCGGGCGCTTTCCGGAATATGAGGAGCGCATAGCCGTCGGCCTCGCGGGGCACGGCTCGGAGTGCTTCGGCTATGACGACGCGCTGTCGCGCGACCACGACTGGGAGAGGGGCTTTTGCCTCTGGATAAGCGACGCGGACGATATCCGCATCGGCGTGGAGCTCGCGCGGGCCTACCGCGAGCTGCCGCTGGAGCGGGAGGGAGAGCGCAGCAGCCTTGGCGGCGGGAACCGCGGCGTGCGGCGCACCGGCTTTTTCTATCGCGGCTATACCGGCTCCCGCGGCGCGCCCGAGACCTGGCAGCAGTGGATGAGCCTGCCGTCCTGCGCGCTGGCCGAGGCCACGAACGGGCAGGTCTGGCGGGACGGGCTGGGCGAATTCAGCGCGGAGCGCGAGAAGATACTCCACGGTATGCCGGAGGATGTGCGCAAGAAAAAGCTCGCTGCGCGCGCCGTGGAGATGGCGCAGTCCGGGCAGTACAACTATCCGCGCTGCGTAAAGCGCGGCGAGGAGGGCGCGGCGATGCTCGCCGCGGCGGAGTTCGTGAAGGCGGCCTGCGGCATGATATACCTGCTCGAGCGCCGGCACATGCCCTATTATAAGTGGATGCTCCGCGGCCTGGACTCGCTCGGAGCGCTCGGGGAGCTGCGCCCGGCGCTGGAATTTTTGCTCACGGGCGAGAACGACGAGCAGGGGCGGATAACGAAGTCCGGCGTCATAGAGGACGTCTGCGCCGCCGTGATAAGGGAGCTACGCGCGCAGGAGCTCAGCCGGGGCGGCTGGGACTATCTCGAGCCGCACGCCTTTGAGATAAGCGAGCGCATAGAGGACGCCGAGATACGCGCGCTGCACGTTATGGAGGGCTGAAAATGGAGATAAAATGGCTCGGCCACGCCTGCTTTCTGATAAGCCACGACGGCTACTCCGTCGTCATCGACCCCTATAACAGCGACTATACGACCGGCTATCCGAAGCTCCGCGTGAGGGCGGACAAGCTGCTCGTGAGCCACGAGCACTACGGGCACAACTACCGCGAGGGCGTTGTCCTCTCCGGCAGGCCGGAGGCGGACTGCCCCTTTAAGATAAGCACGCTCGAGGTGTACCACGACAGCGTGTTCGGCATCATGCGCGGCAGCTGCCTTGTCCATATTCTCGAGGCGGACGGGCTGAAGGTCGCGCACATGGGCGATATCGGCACCCGGCTCAACGGCGGGGAGGTCAGCCGCCTCTTCGGTGCGGACGCCCTGATGGTGACGGCGGGCTCCCTCACGGCGCTCCCGGCGCAGGAGGTCTGGCGCATGACGGAGGAGCTTTTCCCCAGGGCAATCATCCCCATGCACTACCGCGACGGGGCGCGCGGCGCAAGGCGGCTGGAGCATATCACCGCGCTGACGGACATGTTCGAGGCGCCCGAAATGATACACCGCTACGACACCGACACCATACATATCGACGGGGATACCGAGCCGCAGGTGGCGGTTTTGAAATATCTCGGCCCCGGCAAGGGCTGCTTTCCCCTCTGAAACGGCAAAATAATAACAATTCCGCAGCTATTTTATGGTTTACATGCCTGAAGATTTATGGTATAACGGAGGTACAAGATATAATTGCGGCGGTCTTTATTATTATTTGTGGAGGGAAAAAACATGGTCACATTTGCAGACAGAATGGATAGGATGAAGGCGTCTGATATCCGCGAGCTGCTCAAGCTCACGGCGAGACCGGAGATCATATCCTTCGCGGGCGGCCTGCCCGCGCCCGAGCTTTTCCCTGTGGAGGAGGTCCGAAAAGCGACCGACGCCGTCCTTGAGGAGCAGGGGCGCATCGCGTTGCAGTACGGTCAGACCGAGGGCTGGCCCCGTCTGAGAGAGCAGATCACCGAGCGCCTTGAGAAGAGGAACAACATACACACCGACCCGAACCACATCCTCCTCACCGCAGGCAGCCAGCAGGGGCTTGATTTCTGCGCGAGACTGTTTCTCAACCCGGGCGACGTCGTTATCATGGAGAGCCCGTCCTATCTCGGCGCTATCAACGCCTTCAACGGCTTCCAGCCGAACTTTGTGGAGATCCCCACCGACGACAACGGCATGATAATGGAGGAGCTGGACAAGGCGCTGGCCACCACGCCGAACGTCAAGATGATCTACGTCATCCCCGACTTCCAGAATCCGAGCGGGCGCACCTGGCCTCTTGAGCGCCGCAAGCAGTTCATGGAGATTATCAACAAGTATCAGATCCCCGCCATCGAGGACAACCCCTACGGCGACCTGCGCTTCAAGGGCGAATATCAGCCGGCGCTCAAGAGCCTCGACACCGAGGGACTTATAATCTATCTCGGCACCTTCTCCAAGATCCTCTCCCCCGGCTATCGTATCGGCTGGATCTGCGCCAACACCGAGATCATAGAGAAGTTCAACCTTATCGCGCAGGCCGCCGTGCTGCAAACCTCCACCATCTCCATGATGGTCATCTCCAGATATCTGGATATGTACGATATAGACGAGCACGTCGAGGTCATCCGCGCCACCTACAAGCACCGCTGCGAGCTGATGATAAACACCATGGCCGAGTGCTTCCCGCCCGAGGCGAAGTTTACCGACCCGGACGGCGGCCTCTTCACCTGGGTCGAGCTGCCGGACTATGTCAACACCAGAGAGCTCGGCGTCAAAGCGCTTGCGCGCGGCGTGGCCTTTGTGCCCGGCTCCGGCTTCTTCCCCAACGGCGGCAACAACTGCTGTATGCGCCTTAACTACTCCTGTATGCCCGACGACAGGATAGTCGAGGGCATCCACAGACTGGCCGACGTCATCAAAGAGGCGCTCTGAGCGAGCCATGGATACAGGATTAAAGGGCCGGGCGGAGACCGTCGTCGTCCATGAGAACACCGCCGCCGCCGTCGGCAGCGGCGCGCTCGAGGTCTTTGCGACGCCTATGATGATCGCCCTCATGGAGAAGGCCGCGCTCGAATCCGTGCAGCCCTTTCTTGAGCCGGGGCAGGGCACCGTGGGCATAAGGCTCGACGTGTCCCATATCGCGGCGACGCCGACAGGCATGACCGTCACCGCCGAGAGCGAGCTGACCGCCATCGACGGGCGCACGCTCAGCTTCCGCGTGACCGCTCACGCCGGGGGCGAGCTCATCGGCGAGGGCAGCCACCTGCGCTGCATCGTCCAAAGCGACCGATTTATGGCAAAAGCGCTGGCGAAAGCCAGATAAATCACAGAAAAAGAGCCTGCTGCAAACGGGACGGCAAGAGGTTCCGTTTGCGGCAGGCTCGATTTTTATCATTTTTCCGCGCCGTGAGGGTCGTCCTCCCTGAGACGGGGGATGAACTGGAAAGCGAATTTGCGGGCGCTCTCGGTCTTTGAGCCGAGATAGCCTATCGCGGAGAAGACCAGCGCGCCGACAAAGTTCACGAAAAGGTCCTCCATGGTGTCGTACAGGCCGACGTCGAGGTAGCCCCCGAGACCCAGCTCCTGCCCGTTGACGGAGACGGAGCTTATATCGCGGATGATGATGGGGATGTTCTTCTTCGTCTCGTCGAGCGCGACGCTGGAGATGATATTGACGACGGTGTCCTTCTGCATGTCGAGCAGAAAGATGCGGTCCATCGCAAACTCAAAAAACTCCCACAGCACGCCGATGGTCATGGAGAAGCAGAAGGCCGCGAGAGCCATGTACAGCGGCGAGAGCCGGATGCGGAACTTGCTGTCGCGGTTGAGGATATCCACCAGCGAGTAGCCTATCGCGGCGCAGAGGAAGCCCCAGACCGTGTGCATGATGGTGTCCCAGTGCGGGAACTGCACATAGTAGCAGGCGAGCTCGCCCAGTATCTCCGAGGCGAAGATGTGCAGCAGGATGACTATTTGCAGGCCGGAGGGCAGCTCGACGCCGAGATTTTTCTGAATCAGCGCCGGCATGAGAAACAGCGCGAGCACGAGCAGGCAGATGAACACGTTGTCGTAATACCCGCGGACGGCGGAGAGAACCAGCGCCGCGACGACAAAAAGCCGCAGCACCGCCCAGAGCGCGAATACGCGCGGGTTTTCGCGCATCTGTTCCTTCAGCACCGAGCCCCGCCTCTTTTTTTGTTCTGCCATATCGTTCTCCCTCTCCGCGGCATCCCGCGCCCCGTCCTATGTTCCGCGCTTTTCGCGCGGATATGCGCACTCGCCCTGAAATATTATACAGGAGCACAAAAGCCTTTTCAACTCTTGACGCGAAACAAAAAGCCGATTACAATTAAAAATAATTCCACGGGACAAATTTTTATGGGGGGTAAGGCTATGGACGCATTGAACAAGGCCTGGTACAGGACCTTTCAGACGGCCGTCAACATAGGCGGGCGTTTTCTTTACTGGAGAAAGCCCGTGCCGATAACGGGGCAGGGCAGCAGCGCGCGCATTCCGGAGATACTCAGGGACTGCGGCGTGACCAAAGCGCTCGTCGTCACAGGACGCCACGTGGGCAAGAGCCTCGCCCCGGCGATAATCGAGACTATCCGCGCGGCCGGCATCGACTGCGTACACTTCGACCGGGTGGAGGCAAACCCGTCCACCGTCACCGTGCACAGCGTGAAAAAGCTGTACGACGAGCAGGGCTGCGACGGCTTTCTCGCCATAGGCGGCGGCTCGCCCATAGACGCGGCCAAGGCCGCCGCGGCTCTGACGGCCTGCCCGAAAAAGACGCTCGGCGACATGGCGGGGCTGTTCAAGGTCGGCAAAAAGCTGCCGCCCTTCGTCGCCGTGCCGACGACCGCGGGCACCGGCTCCGAGACGACCATCGCCGCCGTCATAACCGACGCCGAGACGCACCATAAATACGCCATAATGGATCTGCACCTCGTGCCGCGCTACGCCGTGCTCGACCCGGAGCTCACGCGCGACCTGCCGCCGCAGACCACCGCCACCACCGGCATGGACGCGCTGACCCACGCCGTTGAGGCCTATATTTGCTGGACGAACAACACCCGCGAGAGCATCCGTCTCGCCGAGGAGGCGACGGTCACGATCTTCAAATATCTCGAGCGCGCCTACAGGGACGGCGGCGATATGGAGGCGCGCGGAGAGATGCTGCTCGCGGCGTACAAGGCGGGCTTCGCGTTCACAAGGGCGGGCGTCGGCAACGTGCACGCCATCGCGCACACCATGGGCGGCCTCTACGGGACGCCGCACGGCCTTGCCAACGCCGTCATACTGCCGATTGTGCTTGAGGATTACGGCGAGGTGGTGTATAATAAGCTTGCGCACCTGGCGGAGCTGACAGGCGTCGCCGTGTCCGGCACGGCGGAGGAGAAGGCGAAGGCCTTCATCGCCGAGGTATACGCGATGAACAAGCGCATGGGCATCCCCCTCGGGCTGGACGCCATACGCGAAGAGGACATCCCGCAGATGGTGGACTGGGCGCTGGCCGAGGCCAACCCCACCTACCCCGTCCCGGTGGTGTATAACCGCGAGCGCTGCGCGAGGGTGATACGAAAAATAAAGGAACTGGCACAGGGAGTTTGAATGGATCTGTCTGAACTTAAGCTTATCTCGGCGAGCAACATAATAAAGCTGCGCACCAAGGCCAACATGACCCAGGCCGAGCTCGGCGCGGCGCTGAACTATTCCGACAAGACCATATCCAAGTGGGAGCGCGGCGAGGCCATCCCCGACGCCTTTGTGCTCACTCAGATGGCGGAGCGCTTCGGCGTCAGCGTGGACTATATCCTCTCCTCGCACGACGACTGGGAGGCTCCGGCCGACCCCGATGTGGCGCCGGATCACAGCTACAGCGCAAGGGTGATCATCGCCATAGCGGTCATCGGCGTGTGGACGGCGGCGCTCACCGCCTTCGTGGCGCTGTGGCTGTTCGACATCCTCTGGTGGCCCATCTTCGTTATCGCGCTGCCGGTGTCGATACTGACCTATATGGTCCTCATCTGCGCCTTTCACAGGACGCGGCATCTGCAATACGTTATCGCGGTGTTCGTGCTGTCGCTGTTCGCGACGCTGTATCTGCTGCTCCCGAACGCCAACCCCTGGCAGCTCTTTCTCATAGCCATCCCGGCGGAGGTTATCGTTTTCCTGAGCTGCAATATACGCAAAAGGCCGAAAATGTCTAAAGACAGAAACAAAAAATGAAAGATTTCTACGATTAGTAGAGCTTAAAAAGACGGCGGGTAGAGAGCTTTTCGCTTTTCTACCCGCCGTTCTTTCTCCCGTAGAGGCGTAGAGCGAGCGAGTAGCTTGAAAAAAACAGCCGCGGAAATTATTCTGGATATGCCCCCCCGCATGGGGAAAACCAATAGGGGAAAAGGAGAAAACTATGAGCGATTATGTTTTGAGCTGCTGTTCCACGGCCGATCTGACAAAAGAGCATTTCGACAGCCGGGAGATCCACTATATCTGCTTTCATTTTGCCATCGACGGGCAGGAATACAGCGACGATCTCGGCCTGAGCGTCCCCTTCGACGAGTTTTACGACAGGATGAAGAAGGGCGCGGACACCCGCACCTCTCAGGTGAACATCTCCGAGTATGTGGACTATTTCTCCGCCTTCATGGAGCGGGGACTCGACATCGTGCACGTCTGCCTGTCCTCCGGCCTTTCCGGCACGATAAATTCCGCGCGCAACGCCGCCCTTATCGTCAAGGAGCGCTATCCCGAGCGGAGCATATATATCGTCGATTCTCTCGGCGCGTCCTCCGGCTACGGCCTCATTATGGACACCGCCGCCACGAAGCGCGACGAGGGGCTGAGCGCGGCGGAGCTCGCGAAATGGATAGAGGACAACCGCCTGAGAATGCACCACTGGTTCTTCTCGACCGACCTCTCCAGCTACGTCCGCGGCGGCCGCATCTCCAAGACCGCGGCGATCTTCGGCGGCCTGCTCGAGATCTGCCCGCTGCTGAACATGGACAACGAGGGTCATCTCATCCCGCGCTTCAAGATACGCACCAAGAAAAAGGTCATTCAGGCCATCGTGAAGAAGATGGAGGAGAATGCCGACGACGGCCTCGACTACTCCGGCAAGTGCTACATCTCCAACTCCGCCTGCTATGACGACGCCCGCCAGGTGGCCGAGCAGATAGAGGCGCGCTTCCCCAGGCTCAACGGCAGGGTGGAGATAAACCACGTCGGTACTACGATAGGCGCGCACACCGGCCCCGGCACCGTGGCCCTGTTCTTCTGGGGCAAGGAGAGAGTAGACTAAGCGCCGAATAAAAGCCCGCCGTAAAAAGGCGTAAAAAAACCGCCTGTCGTAAGACAGCCTGTCATAAAATGGCCTGTCATAAAAATGGCCTGTCATAAAAAACAGCCTGTCATAAAACGGCCTGTCATTCTGAGCGAAGCGAAGAATCTTTCCCTTGAATGCCGCATGTGCGGTAAACCTTTGGGAGCTTCTTCGGATGTCCGCTCAGAATGACAGGCATTTTTTATGCAGGTTTTTTATTTGCTCCGCAGCGCCAGGAAGGGATCCACGCCGTCGCCGGAGAGGCTGGTGAAATTGAGGCTCGCGTCCACATGGTTCGCCATCGACTGGCGCGCGAGCTCCGGCATGCGCATACGTATCGCGGAGACTATCGAGATGTGGTTGTATTTCACGCTCGGCATCCAGGGGTTGTTCTCGCTGCCCTCCTGGCCGACGAATTCCAGCATGGAGGACTGGTACATGATGAGCTTCGGCAGAATCTGCTCGTAGGTCGCGACGACGTAGGGGTTGCCGCAGGAGTTGACGATGAGCTGGTGAAAGGGCATGTCCGTGTCCTTCATGCCGCGGATATCGCCGCGCATCACGCTGTCGCGAAACGCGTCCGCCAGCAGGCTCAGCTCGCGCACGACGCCGTCGTCCACGCTGTGCGCGCAGAGCGCGGCGGCCTCGCTCTCGATGGCGTTGCGCACATGGTAGAGGTTTATCATGTCGTGCAGGTTGAGGTCGAGCACAAAGCTGCCCGGCTGGTTCGGGTGCGACACCACAAAGCCGATGTCCGACAGGTTGCCGATGGCCTCCGCCACGGGTGTGCGCGAAATGCCGAGCGAGGCGGCAAGCTGGTTCACGTTCAGCTTGGTGCCCGGGGCGATGCGCAGGCCGACTATCTCGTCGTACAGAAGCTTCATCACGAGATCGCGGAGCTTCGCGTCGGGATTCGAGTCTATATACTGTTTGAGCTTATACTTATCCATAACCACTCCATAAAGGCGGCCTATTCCACCTTGCCTGCCAGCCGCGATACCGTACCCAAAGCCTGCTCAAGCTCCCTGAGCTCGCCGGTGCTGAGACAGCTTTCCAGCCGCCGCTCAAGGGAGGCGCGAAAGTCGGCTACGCACGCGTCGAGAAAAGCCTGCCCCGCGTCGGTGAGCCGTATGTGGACCTTCGTGCGGTTCTCGTCCTCTATAAAGCGGGCGGCGTAGCCCGCGTCCACGAGCGCCGCCACCGCGCGGGTCGCCTGCGCGTTCGAGGAGGAGATATATTCCGCGATCTGCGTCATCGTGAGCGAGCCCTTGCCGGAGAGCACCGTGAAAATAGTGAGCTGAGTTTTTGTGAAGCCGAAACGCTTCATGTTGAAGCTGGACATGGCGAGACGCTGCAACGGCGGCAGCGCGGAAAGGAGCGGAACGTCGCCGTCAAGCCGACTGTGGGATGCCAAAGCGCCACACCTCCGAAGAAAACCGACCAAAGATCGGGAAATCCGATTAAAATAAATAATACACCGCCCCAAAAATAAAGTCAACGGCAAAATCGCAGCGCTTGTCAACAGTTGATAAAAATCAAACGCCGCCGGAGACCGGGCTGAGCCCCGGGGAAATAACATCCCCCCGGGAGGCTTCCTTTTTTCTCCCGGACGTGGTAAGCTGTGGTCAAAAATGTCGAGGGAGCGAGAAGAATGAGCGCAGAGCCGCACAGACACGAGCACACGCGGGAGCCGGAGCATTACCGCGGCCACCACCACTCGCCGGAGGAGAAAAAACGGCAGCTCAACCGCCTGTCGCGCATAATAGGGCATTTGCAGTTCGTGAAAAGGATGCTCGAGAGCGACGAGGACTGCGCCGACGTGCTCGCGCAGATATCCGCCGCACGATCCGCCCTGAGCGGGCTCGGCAAGGAGATAATCAACGAGCATATCGAGCACTGCGTCTCCCACGCCATAGAGGACGGGGACGCGGAGGCCATAGAGGCTTTCCAGAAGGCGATACAGCGGTTTCTTTAATTATTACGATACGGCCATCGCCTTTTGGCGACGGCCGTATTCATATGCCTCAGAGCGCGACGCCCGAGAGCAGGAAAAGCTGCTCGTTGTCGCACATGCAGTCCACGTTGAAGTGCTCGCTCCAATATTTCAGCTCTCTCCACGGCGGGAGCAGCTGCCGGCTCACGCCCTCCGGCATCACCCGGCTTATGGCGTTCGTCCGCGCTCTGCCAAAGGCGCAGGCCGCGGTCAGGCGGCCGCCGGTATTGAGCAGGGAATGCGCCTTTTTCACAAAGGCCTCCGGATCGTGAAAGAGCTGGTAGGCGTTGAAGGCCAGGGCGAGATCGAAGCCGCTGTCCTCCAAATCCAGAAAATCCGCGCAGACAAGGCTTATTCTGGCGTCGGACAGGCCGTCCGAGGCCATGCTTATCATGCCCTCGGAGCTGTCCACGCCGAGTATCTCATACGCGCCGTTTTCCAGAAGCTCGGAGAACATTCCGCCCGTTCCGCAGCCGATGTCCAGAACGCTCCCGCCGTTTCGCGGCATGGAAATCCCGGCCGCGACGTGCCTTGCCAGCTGTGAATCCGCAGAGTCGTCGTCCCACAGCAGCTCCTGTGAAGCGTAGTATTCTTTTGCAGTCATAACAGCCTCCTGATAGCGCCGCCCCGCGGGCGGCCGTCCCGTCTGCCGGGCAGCTCAAGAGAAATTAAAGCACAGCTTCGCGCGAAAAGCAAGCGCCGCGCGGCAAAGGTTTTTTCAGCTCCTCCAGCGCAGCCACAGCACCCTCGCGTTCACCGCGTCGCTCACGAGGCCGCGCCCGCCGGCAAGGCTCCGCGCCCGCCCGAGGACGGCCTCCCTCAGCGCCGCGTCAGGCGTCTGCCCGTCGCCGCGGTGGGAGAAGAAGCGCCCGGCCGCCTCCTCCGGCGTCCTCTCGTCGCTCCAGCAGTAGTCCCTGAACGCCGTCAGCGGAGTATAGCCCGCCTCCGCGACCCAGCGCGGCAGCTCCGCGCAGCCGTCCCCGGCGAAGGGCGGGGCGTATTCGAGCCCGGCCGCCGCGGACAGCGCGCGCTCCAGCGGGGCGTCCCAGTCGCAGAACCGGGCGACAAAGCACCAGCCCCTTGTCACGGCGCTCATCTTCGCTATGGACGCCGCGCCGCATATGGCCGGAGACATGGTGGAGACGGCGAGGTCAAAGCCGGAGCAGAGCTCGGGTATGTCCGTGGATACCGCGTTCCAGTCGCAGCAGAGCGTCCGCCAGCTTTTGCCGCCGGCGCGCCGCATATTCTCCCCGGCGTATTCCAGCATCGCCGGCGAGATGTCCGTCAAGGTCACGTCGCAGCCCATCTTTGCAAAGCTCGCGCCGTATTTCCCCACGCCGCAGCCTATGTCAATGACACGGCAGCCCGGCGCGAGGCCGCATTCCGTCCGGAGAAAGTCCAGCAGGAGGCGGTTGTAGTCATTTTCAAGTGCGTAGGTCTTCTGATAATATTTAGCCTCATTGTCCCAGCGCCCGGCCGTGTTCGTCTCGCCCATCGTCTCTGCCTCCCCGTTTTCTATAGGATACATTATACAGCCGTTCCCTCCGACGCGCAAACCCCACGGGGGGATAGCTCGGGAAAAAAGGCGATTTTGCCCGGCTCATATCCCCCACCCCGGTTTGCGGAGAGAAAAAATATGCCGTACAATGTCGGAAAGCGCATGGAAATCCGGCAATGCCGGGAGCGCGGAAAGCAAAGGAGAGAGAAAGATGAAAAAAACACTGGCACTTGTTTTGAGTTTTGTTATGCTTGCGGCGCTGCTGGCCGGCTGCGGCACGGCCGCGACAGCACCCGCCGCGAGCGCCGCGCCGACGGCGGCAACAGAGACAGAAGCGGGCGGGGAGACCCGGCTGTTCACGGATTCCGCCGGGCGCGAGGTGGAAGTCCCCGCGGACATCCGGCGCATAATACCCTCCGGCTCGCTGGCGCAGACCTTCATGTGGCCTCTTGCCGCCGACCGGCTGGTATCGACCAATCAGGCCTATACCGCCGAACAGCTGAAGTATATCGGCGACAGGTACGGGGCGCTGCCCGAGACGGGCAACCTGTATAAAAACGGCAGCCCGCTCAACATGGAGGAGGTCGCCGCTCTCGACGCGCAGATCATCGTCGATTTCGGCGAACCCAAGGACAGCATCGTCGAGGATCTCGACAAGCTGCAGGAGATAATGGGCATACCCTGCATCTTCATCGAGGGCTCCTTCACCAACACCGCCGACGCGTACCGCACGCTCGGCAGGCTCCTGAACATGGAGGCCGAGGCCGAGCAGATAGCGCAGTATATTGAGAGCATCATGGACAAGACCGCCGCCGTCTTCTCGAAAACGGACAAGAAGACCCTTGTCTTCTGCAACAGCTCGGACGGGCTGGGCTGTATCGCGCGCGGCACATACTTCGACGAGATATGGTCGTACATGGGCGTGAACGCGGCGGAGGTCCCCGACTCGCAGATGTACGGCTTCTCCACCGTGAACATGGAGCAGCTCCAGCTCTGGGATCCGGAATTTATCTTCTTCTACTCCGAGGACGCCTATAACTCCGCCGTCGCCGATCCCATGTGGAGCGGGCTGTCGGCGGTGAAAAACGGAAAATGCTACACCATACCCTCCGAGCCGATAGATTTCTGCTTCTCACCCTCGGTGAACCGGTATCTGGGCATCATGTGGCTCGCGGAGCTGATGTATCCGGACGAATTCGACTGGAGCATAAAGGACGAGATATACAGGTATTACGAGATGTTCTATCACTGCGCGCTCACGGACGAGCTGTATGGAGAGCTGATGAATACCGGCCACAGCCTGCCGGGCTGATAAATATACATCGGGCATTATCGGGCGGCGCGCCGCCCGATAATGCTATATGGAGCGACAGATGAAAAAGGAAAAATCGCGCCGAGACACGGCGCTGCTGATATTGCTTATTATGCCCGCTGCCGCGGCCTTTTTATCGCTGCTGCTGGGCAGGCTGCCCATATCCGTCCGGGAGTGCTTCGGCATACTGTTCGGGCGGCTTTTCGGCGCGGAGCGGCACTGGACGCAGATACAGGAGAACATGGTGCTGCTGGTGCGCGTGCCGCGCGTGCTCATCGCAATGCTTGTGGGCATGGCGCTCTCGGTCGCGGGGACGTCCTACCAGTGTATATTCAGAAATCCCATGGCCGCGCCGGATATTCTGGGCGCGTCCACCGGGGCGGCCTTCGGCGCGGCGCTCGCCATACTCAGGGGTCTTGGCGGCACGGAGGTGACGCTCTTCGCCTTCGTCTCCAGCATGGCCTGCGTGGCGCTGGTGATGCTGTGCAGCAGGCTGTGCAGGGGGAACCCCATCGTCGATCTGGTGCTGTCGGGCATCATGATAGGCTCGCTCTTTTCGGCGGCCACCTCCTACCTGAAGCTTATTGCCGACCCGAACAACAGCCTGCCCGCGATAACCTATTGGATGATGGGCTCCCTTGCGGGCGCGTCGGCGGGGAAGCTCGCCTATGTGTGGATACCCATGCTTCTCGCCTTCATCCCCATAATGGCGCTGCGCTGGAAAATAAACCTGCTGACGCTGGACGACGACGAGGCGCGCAGCATGGGCGTCAACACAAGGCTCACGCGCGGCGTCGTCATTGTCTGCGCGACGCTGCTCACCGCCGCGAGCGTCTCAGTCAGCGGCATGATAGGCTGGGTAGGGCTTGTGATACCGCATCTGGCACGGCGCGTGGTGGGCGGCGACTGCCGGATACTGATACCCGCGTCCGCCCTCATAGGCGGGACGTTCCTGATAGCCGTGGACGATCTGGCTCGCTGCCTGTATACCACCGAGCTGCCGCTCGGGGCGCTTACCGCCTTTATCGGCGCGCCTTTTTTCATATATCTGATGGGCAGGAGGGGGGTCTGGTGACATGGGCATAGAGGTAAAGGGGCTTTCCTATGCCTACGAAAGGGGCAAGCCCGTTTTGCGGGAGCTGAGCTTCCCTGTGGACAGAGGAAGCTTCGTCTGTCTGCTGGGGCCGAACGGCGTCGGCAAGAGCACGCTTTTTAAATGTATGCTGGGGCTGCTTCCCTGCGGGCGCGGGCACATTTTTATTGACGGGGCGGATATGGCGGATTTCACGCCGCGCCGCCTGTCGCGGAAGCTGGCGTACATTCCGCAGTCCACCGCGCCGGTGTTCAATTACAGCGTCGCGGACGCGGTGCTGATGGGGACGACCGCGAGGACGGCGCTCTTCTCATCGCCCGGGCAGAGGGAGAGAGCCTGCGCGGAGAAGGCGATGGAGCTGCTGGGCATAAGGCAGCTCGCCGGGAGACCCTATGCGAACATCTCCGGGGGCGAGCGTCAGCTCGTGCTGATAGCCAGGGCGCTGGCGCAGCAGGCGGATTACCTGTTTATGGACGAGCCGACCGCAAATCTGGATTACGGCAACCAGATAAAGGTGCTCGAACGCGTCAGGGCGCTGACGCGAGAGGGATATACCGTCATTCAGTCCACCCACAGCCCCGAGCAGGCCTTCCTGTATGCAGACAGTGTCGTCGCGGTAAAGGACGGGCGCATCGCGGCGCTCGGCGCGCCGAACGCGGTGATGGATTCGGCGCTCCTCAGCAGCCTGTACAGTGCGGAGGTGAGCGTGGAGAGCCTGCGCGGCGGCACGGTGAGAGTCTGCGTCCCCGGCGCCGCCCTGAAAGGCCGCCGGTAAAACAAGCCGCCGGAGCCTGCTCGCTCCGGCGGCTTGTTCTTTCCATGCGGAGGGGGCGCATGAAAGATTTTAAGCATCCGATCTGTATACAGCTTAACATGGTGAGCGACGTTCCGCAAACCGGGAGGGGGGATATTCTTATAAAATATTTTATTTCGGGGGCTAAGAGCCCTCATCACGGCTCCCGCCGCAGGCGCGGCGGGCGAGGATGAGCGAGAGAGAATCGCCGAGCTGGGTGAATACCGCCGCCATGAGCGCAAGCTCGCCGTCGTCCAGCTCGGCCGCGAGCGCGGCGGCGAGCGCGCCGACAGCCGCCGGCACGGGATCGATACAGGGCATGTTACCACCTCAGGCCAGTATATGAATAAAGCGGGCGCCAGATTGCCTTTTGGCCGCAGAATGCGGCATATGCGTCTCTTCGCCTATTGACACGACAAAAAGTTGCGGTATCATCTAACGTAAGCCGGTCTGCGCCGCGATTTTGCGGAGGCATACACGGGCAAAATGAAACGGGAGCCCGCGCGGTCGGACGCCGAAGCCGGAGGAAAAGACAATGCGTGATACAGGGAAGAAAAAAATGTCGCAGGCGCTGCTGTTCATCCTGCTCTTCGGCACAGTCAGCCTTTTTTCGGACATGACCCACGAGGGCGCGTCGAGCATTCGCGGCGCGTACCTCTCGCTGCTGGGCGCCTCGGCGGGGACGATAGGCTTCGTCTCCGGCCTCGGCGAGCTGATCGGCTACTCGCTGCGCTACGTTTTCGGCAGGCTCACCGACAAGACGAAACGCTACTGGCCGATGGCCATCGCGGGCTATGTGCTGGAGGTGCTCGCCGTACCCGCGCTCGCGCTCGTGGGCGAGCACGGCTGGGTCGCCGCCTGCGCGCTCCTCGTCATACAGCGCATGGGCAAGGCCGTCAAAAAGCCCGCGAAGGACACCATCATGTCCTTTGCCGCGTCTCAGGAGGGCGTCGGCAAGAGCTTCGGCATTCAGGAGGTGCTCGACCAGCTCGGCGCGTTCCTGGGGCCGGTGCTGCTGTACGCGGTGATGCTGCTGAAGACCGACGGGACGACCTTTCAGGTCTATTCCGTCTGCTTTGCGGTGCTCGCAATACCCGGAGCCGTCACCCTTATCCTGCTGCTGATAACGAGAGCAAAATTCCCGAATCCCGAGCAGTTTGAGCCGGAGCCGAAGGAGTATGTGCCGTTCAGGATGAAAAAGGAATTCATCCTGTATATCGCCGGCATCAGCCTCTTTGCCTTCGGGTTCATCGACTATTCCCTTATCATCATGCATGTCTCCCGGAGCTATACCGGAGTTGCCGCCGGGCTTGCGGAGACCGGCTCGCTGGTCGGCAGCGGGACGCTCCCGCTGCTGTAGGCCGGGGCCATGCTGGTGGACGCCGTGGCCGCGCTGGTCTTCGGCCTGCTCTATGACAGGAAGGGCGTCCGCGTTCTCGTCTGGTCCACGCTGATCTCCGCGCCCTTCGCGGTGTTCGTGTTCGGCTTCCACTCCGTGGCGATGCTCCTGCTCGGCGTCGCGCTCTGGGGCGTCGGCATGGGCGCGCAGGAGTCCATCCTGAAGGCGGCGGTGACGAGCATGGTGCCCAAGCAGAGCCGCGCCACGGGCTACGGCATCTTCGAGTGCTCCTTCGGCGTGTTCTGGTTTCTGGGCAGCTGGCTCCTGGGCGTGCTGTACGACCTGAGCATCCCGGCCATGATAGCAGTCTCCGTGGCCGCCCAGCTCGCCGCGATCCCGCTCTATATCGCCTCGTCCGGCCTGAGGAAAAAGGCCGCGGAAAAACCGGACTGAGGGACGGGGGAGATATTCGCTTATCCAGACAGCCCATATGAAGCCCGCAGGGGAGGTCGCTGCCGACCTCCCCTGCGGGCTTTTGCTGTAAACACGGCCGGGTATAAAGGGCGCGGGACGCCGCCTTCAGCGGTTTTCGAGCAGCCGGTCTATCTCCTCCCCGCTGAGCTTGTTCTTGTCGAGCAGCGCCGTCACGAGGAGGTCTATCTCCCGCCTCGCCCCGCCGACAAGCTCGACGGCGGCCGCCATCTGCTCGCCGAGGATCCCGGCGACGCAGGCGGAGAACTCCGCCGACAGCGGGCTTTTCAGCACCTCCTCCCGGCTCAGACCCCAGAGCCCCGCCTCGCCCTCCATGCCGTAGTCGAGGATCATGGCCGCGGCGATGCGCGAGGCGCTTTTCAGATCCGCGGCCGCGCCGGTGGAGACGCCCTGCTCCTGCCCGTAATAGACGAGCTCCGCCGCCCGGCCGCCCAGCGCCGTGCGGATGCGGGAGAGCAGCTCGGCTCTCGTCCTGACGGGCTCGTCCTCGGCGCTCTCGTGCTCCATGTAGCCGCCGTGACCGCCGCGGGCGACGATGGTCAGGTAGGCGGGGCTGCGTCCGGAGAGGCGGCACAAAAGCGCGTGCCCGGCCTCATGCCGCGCCACCCGCTCGAGATATTCGACGCCCCAGTCCTTCTTCTCCCCGTGGCGGCTCAGCTCGAAGGCGTCCTCCAATATCCCGTCGGACAGGGGGACGCGCCGCTTGCCGGCATTGCGGACCGACAGCTCGAGCACAGCCTCGATATCGGCCAGACTCAGCCCGGCGGAGCGGGCGGCGAGACTGTCTATCGCGCCCTCGCTTACCGCGCAGCCGGCGTGCTTTGCCAGCTCCCTGCGGATATATTCCCCCCGGTCGGCTCTCGTGGGCAGATCCACGAGTATCCTCCGGTCGAAGCGCCTCACGAGCGCGGTGTCTAAGCTGCCGCCCGCTCCGGCGCTCCCGTCCACGCCGAAATTCGTGGCGGCGAGCACGAATACGGGGCGTTTGGGGTCGCTGGAGAAGCCGTCCATCTCGGTGAGCAGCGCCGTCAGCGCCATCTCCTCCCCGTGACCGACGCCGAAATCCCCGCGCGGCCGGCCTATGGCGTCTATCTCGTCGATGAACACCACGGACGGCGCGTATCTTCGCGCCCGCTCGAAGAGCTTTCTGACGGCCTCCGGGCCGCTGCCCTGATACTTTGTCGTAAAGCTGCTCGCGACGGCGGAGATGAAGGCCACCTCGGATTCCCCCGCCATCGCCCTTGCGAGCAGGGTCTTTCCGGTGCCCGGCGGGCCGTACAGCAGGACGCCTCTGGGCGGCTTCAGCCCCTGCGCCAGAAAACGGCGCGGCTCTCTGAGGTAATCCACGAAGAAGCTCAGCTCGTCCTTGGCGTCCCCGGCGCCTATCACATCGGAAAAGCGGATGTGGGGTCTCTCCGCGTCCTCGACGAGCTTGCCGCTGTCCTCCGCCAGCGCCGCGCGCCTGAGGCTCAGAGAGCCGAGGGTGATGGTCGCGGTGCGGTTATCGGCGCTTATGGCGGGCGCTGTCTCAAAGGTGAGTACCTTGCACTCGCCGCGCAGCTTCTCCGCCGCCTTTTGCAGATAGGTCTGCGCCGCGATGCGCGAGAGCTCCTCGGCGAATAGACCGGCGTCCCCGTCGGGCTTGAGCAGCTTGCCGCGGGCGCCGCAGCGGGAGAGCAGCGCCATCAGCTCGTTGTCTATGCAGAAGCCGCCGGATTCCAGCAGGTATACGGGCAGCTCCGGCAGGCTCTCGCCGAGCCTTTTCAGCAGCGAGTATTCGCCGCCGATAGCGCCCGGCTGTATCGGCGTGTTGACAAGCGCGGAGCTCACGCCGGCGGGCACGTCGTCCAGGGACAGGCGCGTGGCCAGCGGGTCCTCATCGGCGGCAAGCTCCGCGTCCTTCGCCAGATCCAGCAGCACGAACTGGATATCCCGCCGCGCGGCTATGGAAAGAGCCTCCACGGCGTCCTGGGTCTGATAAAAAATATACTGCGGCAGGAGAGCTCGGCAGCGCTCGGCGAAATCGGGCCGCGCGAAGAGCAGCAGCTCCGGCTTGCAGGGATTTTCGTACAGCTCCAGCACCTCCGGCGCGAGAGCGCGCGTGTCCACGGAGAAGCGGATGAGCTCAAGCTCTTTCAGCGCCTGCTCAAAGCCGCTCTCCCCCCACAGGCCGCAGAGCTTGAAAAGCTGCATCCGGCAAAAGAGCTGCGTCTGCCCGCGCAGATGCCGCGCGTCCGTCCCGCCGCCCTCGGCCAGCAGCATCGTGACCGGCAGCAGGCTGTCCGTGTCCACCCGGATGCTGTACTGCTTTTCGAACAGGCGGCTGAACCGGGCGATCTCCTCCGCGCTTATCCGCTCAAGGTCGTGGGCGTACAGGCGGTTGAACATCAGCAGCAGACCCGCCGACAGCCGCGAGCAGAGGGCGGGCGGAAAATACGGCGCGCCGGTCAGGGGATTGATATCCGTCTCGAGCGCGTTGAGGATGGTGCGGCGCGAGAAGCCCGCCCCGTCCCCGCCGCGCTCGCCGCCGTAGAGCTGCCGCCCGGCGTTGGTCGTAAAAATAATGACGGTGTCCCGAAACGAGACGTCCAGATCCAGAAAATCGTCGTGGAGCGTACCGGCGTCGAGTATCTGCAAAAAGAGCTGGATGGTGTTCAGGTTCGCCTTCTCTATCTCGTCGAAAAGCAGGAGAGCCCGGGGATTGGCGCGCACAAAGTCCGTGAGCAGGCCGGGCTTGGCGTCCTTGTAGCTGGGGGCGAAGCCTATGAGCGCGATATGCGCCTGATGATCCGCGTAGGCGCTCATGTCGAAGCGCTTGAAGGGCAGCTTCATGGCCTGTGCCGCCTGCTCCGCCATATAGGTCTTGCCGACGCCGGGAGGCCCCGCGAAAACGGAGACCGCCCGGGGCTGCCTGCGCCGCTCGTCCGCCAGCGCCAGCACCTGCGCCGCGAACATCCCCTCCGCAAAGGCGTGGACGGCGTGATCCTGCCCGTATATCCGCTCGAGCAGCCGGTAGCGCAGCGAGCGGATGCTCTCGTTGAGCCGGGGCAGATATGACAGACCCGCCTCCTCCGGCTCGGCGTCGGGCTTCTCCGCCGCGGCCGCGGTCTCCGTACCCGCGCCGAGCAGGGTGCCGAGAATGGGAGAGGGATGCCTGAAAATCGCGGAGAGCAGCTCGCGCGCGCTCACCTCCGCCTCTCCGTCCTGCTGCGCGTGGTAGGCGGCGCTGCCCAGTATCAGACTGACCTGCTCCGCCGCGTTGGGCGGCTGCTCCTCGCTGGCCAGTATGCGCCTGAGCCGCTGTCTCAGCTCGCCCGCCCGGATGCCGCGCGCCTCGAAAAGCTTCGCCACGGCGGCAATGTCGCCGTCCACGGCGGCCTTGTCCTCAAAGGCGGGCGCTATCTCCCCGCAGGAGAGCTGAGAGAGCTTCAGCAGCCCCAGAAACAGATGCTCCATCCTCATTTCGCCCCTGCTGAAGGCCTTGGCCTCGGACATCGCCCGCAGAATAACGTACTGTGCTCCAACGCTGTATTCCATTTTTTACCCCTTTCCTTCGCTCCGCCCGTGCGGGTCGCCCGCGCCGTCATTGGCCGCTATAGTCGTAGTCAACGCGGAGCAGCGCCGCGCCCCGCTCGCCCACGGCGAGTATATGGAGGCCGTCCTCCGTGATATCCATGCCGACAGCGCCGCCCCTGAGAGCCGCCGTCTCGCGCAGCAGCTTTCCGGTGGCGCTCTCATGGCAGCGTACCGTGCCGTCCGCCGCGCAGACGAAGAGCAGACCGCCGTCGCCGGAAAAGCGCAGCGCCTTTATCGCCGCGGGCGTCTCCCGCCGCCAGAGCAGGCGGCCGCCGCGCAGCTCATACAGGCAGAGGCCGCCGTCGCCGCCGCCAGCCGCGCCCAGAGCGCCGTCCGCGCTTATGGCCGCCGCGCCGGCAGCGTCGCCGGGCAGGCTGACGCAGAGCAGACGCCGTCCGGTGGCGCTCTCCCACAGGCAGAGCCGGTTGTCCCAGCCGGCGGACAGGACGAGCCGCCCGTCCCCCGAGACGGCGCAGGCGCAGACGCCCAGCGTATGCCCCCTGAGACTCCGCCCGGGCGCGCCTCCCGCGGCGTCGCGGACGCAGAGGCTGTGATCCATGGACGCCGACACGAGCGTTCCCCCGCGGCAGTCCAGCGCGCACACGGCCTGTGTGTGGCCGGGAAGGGCGCGCAGCTGTCCGCCGCGCATATCGACAAGGCGCAGCCGGCCGTCCTCACAGCCGACGGCCAGCCTGTCGCCGAGAGCGGCCAGACAGCGCGCGCCGGGGAGCTGTCCGGCCTCCGGCAGGCGCTCGCCGCTCTCCGCGTCCCACATCCACAGCTTAGAGCCCCTGTCCAGCGCGCACACGCGAGCGCCGCCGAGTGCGAGAACCGCGGCGAGGAGCGGGGCTTCGCCCGCCTCAAAGCTCCGCAGCGCCCACGCGCTGCGGACGCCCGCCGCCCGCTCGCCCCGGCCGCACAGGGCGTTTCGCCGGAGATATTCCGGGTTCTGACCGAAGCCGCGCAGCCCGCCCGCCCGGCGCAGCAGCTCCAGAGCCGTTTTCACGCCGCCCTTTTCATATGCGGCGTCCGCCATGGAGAGGAGGGACGCAAATTCCTCCGACAGCCTGCGCTCCGCCTCAAGAGAGCTGACCTTGCACAGGCACAGCTCCGAGGCGACGTCGAACGCCGGGACGCGCTGCAGCAGCACGGCCGAGTTGAGCCCGGCGCTCAGGAAGGAGCCGTCCCCGCAGAAGCCCGCCTTGAGCACGGGCGCGTTCTGGGCGGTGAAGGAGCGCAGGCAGCGCCCGCTGTCCGTCCGCCACAGCCTGACCCTGCCGTCGGCTCCGGCCGAGAGGAGCAGGGAGCCGTCGCGGCTGAATTCCATACTGGCGACGCCTCTGTCGTGCCCGAGAAAGCGCCGGACGCAGTCGCCGGCGCAGGACCACAGCGACAGCTCCCCTGCCGCGCCGCCCACCGCGATGAGCTCCCCCGAGGGATGGGCGGCGGCGCAGCTTACGGAGCCGTCAAAGACGGCGAAGGCGCGCTGCCGCCCGCTCTCAAGATCGACTATGCTCATTTGCCCGCCCCGCGAGATCGCGACGCGCCGCTCGTCCGGCAGGACGCAGAAGCCCGGCCCCTCAAAGGCCTCGGAGCGGAGCTTGTGCTGCCACGCGCCGTTTTCCAGCTCAATGAGCATGAGATAGCGCCGGTGCCCGCCGCGCTCGACGCGGTGCAGCAGCACTATCCCCCGCGCCCCGCCGGCGCAGAGATACACTCTCTCCACGCCCCCCTCGGCAAAGCGCAGGCAGCGCCCCGGCTCGCCGCGCGAGCCGTACAGCCGCAGCGCGCCGTCCCGGCAGGCGACGGCTGCCGCGCCGCTCGCCGCGCAGAACGCGACGTCGTCCGCCGCCTCCCCGCGCGCCTCCAGCACTGCGACGCGCCTCCCCCCGGCGGCGCTCCACAGCTCCAGCGATCTGTCCTCAAAGGCGATGACGCACAGAGCGCTGCCGGGGTCGGCGCAGAAGGTCCTTGCGCGCTTGACGGTCAGCAGCTTGCAGGCGTCAAGGCCGGGGTCGGCGTCGGCGGGCGGCGCAAGCGCATAGCGCCGCGCGAGCTGGAGCAGCGGGCGCGTGGTCCGCCGCTCCTGCAAAAATCTTGTCAGCAGCAGCGCCGAGGCGGGAGAGGGGGCGCAATTGAAGGCGTTTTGTATGCGCCTCATGGCCTCCAGATCATCCGTCTCGCCGCCGCGCCACGCCGTCATCGCCCGGTTGTAGACGGCGGCCATGTGCCCGGGGCAGCTGTCCAGCGCCGCCTGCCACTCCTTTTCCGCAAGCTCCGGCCGCCCCAGGTCGAGGTAGCTCAGGGCGCGGTTGCTGTGCGCGTCGGCGCTCAGCGCGGCGGCGCTCCGGGCGGCGGGGTAGTCCGCGCCCGCGAGGCGGCGATAGATACCGCGCAGAGCGTTCTCCACCTCCCGCATGTCCTTCGGCGGAGGAAAGCCCTCCGCCCCGAAGCAGGAGAGGATCAGCTCTCTCAGCTCGCGGGGCGCGAAGTCCCCCACGCTGTCCAGATACAGCTTCGCCGACAGCCCCGCCACCTGCCCGTCCCGCCAGGGACGCCCGCCCAGCAGCAGCTCCAGCAGCGTCACGGCAAAGCTCCACATGTCGGTGCGCACGGTCACGAATTTTTCGTATTTTTGCTCCGGCGAGCAATAGGCGGGGGTGCCGGGCGCGGCCATGCAGCGCAGCAGCGCGCCGTCCGCCTCTCCGGGCGCGCCGTCCCGCCCCGGGGTCTCCCCGCAGGCGCCGGAGATGCCGAAGTCCGTGACCTTCGCGGCGCCCTCGCCGGTAAAGAGGATGTTGTCGGGCTTGACGTCCTGGTGTATGAGCCGCCGGCTGTGGGCGTGGCAGAGGCCGCCGGCCGTCTGAATCGCGGCCGCCACTATGGCCAGCTGCGCCTCTCTCCCGCGGGCGGCGGAGAACAGTCCCCGCTCCATGCGCTCCCGCAGGGTCCCGCCCTCCATCCACTCGGCGAAGACCGAGGGGACGCCGTCGATATTGCGCACATAGTAGCAGCTCACCGTGTTCTCGTGCAGGCCGAGGCCGATCCACGCTTCGCATTCCCGGATAAAGCTCTCCCTGTAGCGGGGCTCCTCAAGAAGGCGGCCGAGGGGCTGCTTCATGGCCAGATCCACGCCCCAGTCCATGTGGCGCACGCGGAACACCCTGCCCATCGCGCCCTCTGCCGGCTCGCCCATTATGCGGTACTTGCCCAGCAGGGTCTTTCCCGTCCATTGCTCGGCCATGGCCTCAGTCGTCGCTGTTTACGGCCTTGAAGATCACAATACAGACCAGACCGTAGATTATGTACAGGGCGATCAGCCACCATCTCATCGGAAGCTTGTCGAAATAGTAGAGCGTGTAGTACAGCGCCGCAGGGAAGTTCAGCATCTTCACCACAGTGCCGGCGGCTTTGGAAAACCTCCTCGCGCCGCTGTTTTCACAGGCGGAGAAGAAGGCCTGCAGCACGCCGAAGGCCAGCAGCAGCCCGTAGAGCCTGAACGCAAAGCTCCAGCCCGCGGAGACGCGCCACTGGAAGATCCAGATGAGGCTGGCGACGAGACAGGGCAGGATCAGCGAGCACAGGAGATACTTGAAGAAGGCCGCGACCGCGCCGCCGGTGAAGGTGAAGCCCCCGACGGAGCTCGTGGCCGAGCGGCGATAGGCGTATCTGCCGAGCGCCCGGAAGATCAGCCCCATCCAGACCAGCCTTATTATGCCGGAGACCAGCCGGAGCAGCAGGCTGTCCGTCCACGGCAGGTGCGAGACGTATTCCGACAGGAAAACCACCGCCCCCGAGACGACGAACCAGCGCATAAAGGCTCCGAAGCAGGCCGCGCGCGTGCGCGAGCCGTCGGCGCACATGAGGCCGAAGACGCCGCAGAGGCCGAGCACGACGGCTGTCAGAGCGGGCAGGAGAGAGAGCAGCGCCCACATATACAGGCCGGGCTGCGCGCGCCCGAGCAGCGCCGAGACAGCCAGGCCGACCGCGAGCGTCACGGCGGCGGCCAGCAGGAAATACTGCACCGCGGCGGCAAATTTGCCGCCCCTGTATCTGACGCCGTTGAGACGGGTGCGGCGCTTGCCGCCCGACGCGCCGTGCGTCGGCCTCGTCGGCCTCGTCGGGCTCGTCGGTCTCGTCGGCCTTGTCGGCTTCGCCGTGTCCAGATTTCTGCGCCTTGAGACGTAGGAGCTGAGCTTGTCGAGATCCTTATAGGACATGAGCTCATCGGTGTTGAGCTTGTTGCGCCCGCCGGTGGGCAGCGCGGTGCGCGGCGGAAGAAAGCTGCCGGCGAGCTGCGCCACCGCTTTCGCGCCCGAGTCGTAGCCGTTCTGCTCAAGCCGGTTGAAGCCCGCCACGAAGGCCTGTATCAGGATGTGATCCACTATCTCGAGCAGACTGTTCTCCCCGAGGCTCAGCCCCGGGTTTTCACACAGAAAGTCGATGAGCGAGTTGAGCTTTTTCAGCTGCTCCTGACTGCAATCCTCCGCGCCCTGCGCTTCCTTTATCAGCAGCACGGCCTTCATCTGTAAGCCGGCCTCTCCCGTGGGCGAGCCCTGACCCAGAACGTTTGCCTTGAAAGCCCCGACGGTCTTGAGCTGCGGGTCGTCCAGCGGCCAGCCGTCCGGGAAATCCTCAAAAAAGGCCAGCATCATCTCGTGGGTGATGAGCTCGCTCTGCTGCATTTGGACTATCACAAAGCGCATTATCTCGCCTATGGCCTTCTCGCGCAGCTCGCCCTTCGGGAGGGTACGGTCGATGTAGCCCCGGGTCTTTTTGCCGAAGGCGCGCGCCTTGTCGGCGGAATAGGGCGCCTTGAGCTCCTTTGAAAAGGCGTCGTTCAGATAGGCCAGAACGCCGTAGCCCGCCAGATCCGCCTGACGCATGTCCTTGTCGTTGGATTTGGCGATGACGAAATCGGGCGGCATTATGGTTATGAGCAGCTCCATATCCTTGACCCGGCTCAGCGTCTCGTTCTGGATGACCTGCCGGATGAACTGGGCGCAGGCCTCGAAGAAGTCCTCCGCGTCCTTTTTTACAAGGGGGCTGCCCGTGCGGTACAGCGTCTGCGCCTGCAGCTCCTTCGCCCACCTGACGATGTCGCCGGTCTTCTCGCCGCCGTCCTTCAGCTTCTCCACCGCGCTTTTCATGGCGGCGAGCATGGCGCGCCTGCACTCGCCCTTTTCGTCCGCCTTGAGCAGCGCGGCGGGGCACTTGGAGTACATCTCGCCCGCCTGCCCGAGCGTGGGCGCGGTCCGGATGGCGGAGGTATAGGGTATGAGGCTCTCGTCCATGGCGCGGCCGTAGAGCGAGGGGGCTATCCGCTTCACCTGCGGAAGCTGAAGCACGCTCATGCACGCGCCCACGGCCTCGGCGTTGTTGCGCTGCATATAGTCCTTCATGCGCCGGTACAGGCTCTCCAGCGCGTCCTGCAAGAAGCTGTCCCAGGCCTCCCGGCAGAGCTCGCGGAAGCGCTCCTCCGTCTGCGCCCTGTAGCTGAAGCTGTCCTCGCACTTCGCGGCGGCAAAGAACTTCATGTAGGCGTTCAGAGCCTCGCTCCACGGCTTGCAGGCGTTGGCGCTGTCGTCCAGCTCGCTGTTTTCGGCGATGCGCAGATACTGAGCCGCATAGCCCAGATAGCGCCAGGGGTCCTGTATGTTCTTTATCGTGTTGATAAGCGCCGCCGCCTGCGCCTGCTTCGCGTTCGAGTAGCCGCACTCCTCCATGAGCCGCCCGTACTCCGCCTTGAAAAAGCGGTAGGGTATGGGCGCGCCGCCCGCGTGGGATATTTTCCTGAACACCTCGGCGTAGTCCGCGTTCTCCTCGGCGGGGCCGGGTCTCGGAAAGCGGAGCGTGCTCAGCTCGTCGTACATCCTCAGCTTGGGGTTTAGAAGCTCGGCGCTGTACTGGGTCCGCAGCTCCTTCGATATGGCGGACTGGGGCAGCATCTTCACATGCATGGCCATGTCCTTTGAGGAGAGGGACGGGGGCGCGCCCAGCGCTTCGTATCGGTTCATCTTCTTGCTCCTTCCTCGTGCGCCGGAGGGGGGCTCCTCCGGCGCGCAAAACAATTATTCCGCCGCCTGCGCGCCGTCCGTCCCGCCGGGGCTTATCCGCCCGGCGAGGCGGGACAGCTTTTCGCTCTCCGCCGCGCAGCTGTCCACGGCCTTTTCCAGCCGCCCCGCCAGCTCCTCCAGCCTGCCGCACTGGGCGGCGGCAAGACCCTTCATTATCTGCTCGGCGGAGCTGCCCGCCTGCTCGTATTCCTTCAGTATGCACTCATACTGCCGCGACAGTTCCCCGGAGCCGTCGCCGTCCATGAGATCCAGTATCAGATCCAGCGCCTTTTTCAGATCTCCCGCGGAATAGCAGGCCTGCATCCACAGCTCGCGGATGCCCGCGTCCTCCGGCCGCCCCGCGCTTGCCCGGCTCAGAAGCAGGCAGGCGCTCTCGTAATCCCCCTGGCGCATTCGGGTCAGCGCGTCGTTATAAAGGATATCGGGCTGATAGTATATCTGTATGTATTCGCTCAGCTCGGATTTGCAGCTCGGGCAGTTCTGCTCCGCCGCGGCGACCTCCGCCGCGCATATAGGGCATATCATGTGTGATCGACCTCCTTAATATGGGGCTCAGACCGTGGGCAGGGTGAAGTTGAGTATCTCCGCCGCCTTCTCCCACTGGGGGTATACGCGCCGTATCACCTCGAGATAGGGCTGGCACTGCTCGTCTGTGGGCATGAAGCGCACGGCGTCGATTATCTTGCGCAGATCGCGCCTGTCGGCGTCCGCGCTCGCCAGGAGCTTTTCCTTCAGCGCGGGCGGCATTTTGTCCGATTCCTCCACGGTGTCTATCAGATCGAGCGCCTGCTTTGCGAACACGTGGCACAGCATCCACATCGGCGGGCGCTTCCCGTCGTCCTCGGCCTTGTCGGTGAGCAGCTCCTTGATGGAGCCGAGGTCGTTCACCGCCTTGGAGAGCATGGGCTGGTCGTCGCTGTCGTAGGCGCGGTAGCCCAGCGCGGCCGCGTCGGAGATGTCTCTCGCGACCTCGCTGCTGCCGCTGTCGGAGGTCTCGTTCAGCTTCCGGCATTCGGCCACCAGCGCGTCGAAGCTCTGCCTGGGCGGCTCCATGGGCGCGCTGCTGGGCGTGTCGCTGAGGATATTCCGCAGCGCGTTGAGCTTGTCGAGCGCCTTGCAGGCGTCGCCCTCCTCGGCGGCCTGCTCGGCCTCCCGGGCGAGGCGCGTCAGCATCTTTTCGGCCACGAGGCGCTTGCCCGCCTCGGGTATCAGGGCGATGCGCTCGCGCACGGCGCGCACCACGCGGTCTATCTCGTCCGGCTCGGGTATCTTGGGCGGGGGAGACTGCTCGAACACGACGTCCACCACGATGCCCGCCGCCTCGGCCCGGGCGGTGAAGCGGCTGGAGATATCGCAGGCCAGAGACAGGTTGATGACGGTCCCCGGCGGGACGGGCGGGTCGAAGGTCATGCCGACCTGCTTGAGAAATTCCCTCTCCTCGAAGAAGCGCAGCTCGGCGAAATAGGGGTTCTTGCTGTTGACGGAGAAGGAGTAGTCCCGCGAGCAGGGCAGCTGCGTGCCCTTCTCCATGAGCTTTATCAGCTGGGTCTTGCCGGTGTTCTCGTTCATGGTCTCGATATAGTAATTTCTTGAGAGCACCACCGGCATCTCGCCCACCGACAGCACCGCGCCGTCAAAGCTGGTGCTGAGGATGACCTTGCCGTCCGCCACGAAGCGGCAGGCGTAGGGCTCCTTGTCCTGCTCCGCGGTGAGCTCCTCGAACACGAAGCTGCCGTCCTCATCGACCATGTATTCTCTGGCGCAGCCGCCCGCGGCGCGCTCCACCTGCGCGTATATGCCCTGCGGCAGCTCGCCGAGCTCCGCCGTGAGGCGACCCTCCACCATGCTTATGCCGCCGTAGCCGCGCCCCGGCTTGAACGCGGCGCTGACGAGCAGCGTTTTTCCGCCGTGCGCGACGCTCTCCGCCCCGGCGGACACCGTGCCGCAGGAGGCCGCCGCTATCGCCGCCCCGTAGCCCACCGCCATGTCCGGCTCGTCGCAGAGCGGCCGGGGCAGCTTGGTGTGTATGGGGAGCGAGGGGTCGGTGAAGGTCTTTTCGATCATCCTCGCCACCAGCGGGATATGCGTGCTGCCGCCGACAAGGAGCACGCCGTCTATCATGTCCAGCGTGGTGCTGTACTTCTCCTCCGCCTCCTTGAGCGCCGTGTAGCACTCGTCGATGGTGGTCTGGAGCAGGGGGCTTATAAGCGCCTCGAACTCGGCGCGGGTCACGGTGGCGGCCAGATTCACGGTCGCTCCGCTCTTGTCCTTGAAGATGCCGTCCGCCATCTCATAGTGCTCGTCCTTGGAGGAGAGCGCCTTCTTGATTATCTCCGCCTCGAGCTTGAGGCGGGTGAAGCGGAGCCTGTCCTCCTCGTTCCGGTTTATATCCAGCTCCAGGTCGTAGCCCTCGTCCGGGTCCTGCAGCAGCTCGAGCAGGTGATGGGCGAGCGCGTCGTCGAAGTTGTCGCCGCCCAGATAGTTGTTCCCCGCTATGCCCAGCACGTAGGCGTCGCCCTCGTTGAGGCGCACGATGGACACGTCGAAGGTGCCGCCGCCCAGGTCGTACACCATGAAGACCCCGTTGTCTATCCCGTTTTTAAAGCAGTAATACAGCGCGGAGGCGGTGGGCTCCTGGAGCGTGAACTCCACCTTGAAGCCGGCCAGCTCGCCCGCTCTTGTGGTGGCCTCGCGGGCGTTGGAGGCGAAGTAGGCGGGTATGGTGATCACCGCCCTGTCCACGACGTAATCCGCGTACTCCGGGATGCCGCTGAGATAGGCCTGCATCTGCTCCCTCATGGCCTTGAGTATCTCCGCCGACACCTCTACCGGCGACAGCGCGAGCGGCCCGCAGTTCACGCTGTAGTTTGAGTCGCCCATGTGGCTCTTGATGGAGACCACGGGCTCGGGCAGCGTCCCGCGACGGTTGAAGGCTATCTGACCCGCCTTCAGGCTGTTCGACTTGCCGTCGTACACGACGACGGAGGGGAAGGTCTTCCTGCCCGTCTTATCCGTGCGGCACAGGGGCGTTTTGTTGTCCTCGCCCATCATGGCTATCACGCTGTTGGTTGTGCCCAGATCGATTCCCACGCATTTACTGATCTTCATTGCTCCCGCTTCCTTCCTTATGTACTGTATTTTGACTGTCCTCCGGCGGCGCCGCCGGGCTCTCCGGCGCGAAGAGCCGCGCGAAAAACGCCCTTAGCCTCTCGAGCAGACCCGGCTCTGCCTTCTCCGGCGGCTCCCCGGCCGCCTCCGCGGCGGGCGGGGCGTCCGTCTGCGGCGCGGCCTCCCCGGCGGGCTCGGGCTCTGCCGGGGAGGGCTCCGGGGCGGCTGCGGGCTCCGGCTCGGGAGCAGCCATCCGGCAGGAGAGCTTAGCCCGGTGCAGGATGCGCCCGTCGCAGCGTATCTCCGGCTCGATGGCCTCCTCCACCAGCGCCTCGGCGTTTTCCAGCGCCGGCAGCCACTCCACGATATCCGCGCTTGTCTCGAGCTCGGCGCTGAGAGCCGTACCCGCGTAGGTGACGGTCTCTATGCCGAGGTCTGTCAGCAGCGCGGCGAGCGACTGCGCAAGGGGCTCGGGCGAGCCGCGCTTTTTGTAGGCCAGCAGCGCGAAGGCCACCGCCATTTTGTCGGCGCGGCCGCGCTGCGCCGACAGCTGCTTTTCCGCCTCGAGGCGGTCGCGGTTGCGCGCCGCTATGAGCTGCCGCGCCTCCCTGAGGGCGTCGCTGCGCCTGACGAAGGGCGGCAGCTCTCTTTTGGACGGTAACGACTCGAACTTCATATTCTTCTCCTTCCGGTCTGTTTGTCGCGGACAGCCCCGCGCCTATTTTTTCTTTCTCGCGAAGAGCCTGGCCGTGCCGGGCTGTCCGCTCTTGAGATAGAGGATGCACATGGCGTCTATGAGGGCGTTGTACTTTCCGGGCAGGTGGAAATATGCCCCGGTGTATTCGGCCAGCTTCAGGGCGGCGTTGTACGCCTCCAGCGCCCGCGGATTGTCCCCCAGCGCCGCCCAGGCCTTTCCCCGGACGATATGGCAGTGCAGGCGCTGCTCGTCGTTGGTGCGCGGGGCGGCAAGGAGGCTCTCCGCTATCTCCAGCGCCGAGCGGCTGTCCCCGTCGGCCAGCGCCTGCTCCATGGCGCAGACGGTGTTCGCGCCGTCCAGCGCCTTCAGCACCTCCTCCGCGCTGCTGTAGCGGGCGTCCCGGTTGAAGCGCAGGCAGCGGGAGAGCAGCCTGTCGAGCAGGGGCGAGGGATCCGTCCCCTCAAAGGCCGCGCCTTTTTTGAATTCAAAGTCAAGGCGCTTTTTCCGCTCGCTGTCCATGTCCCCGCCGCCCAGCCTGTCCTCAAAGGGGGAGAAGCCGGTATACAGCTCGTAAAACATCAGCCCCGCCTGATATATGTCGGAGGCGGTCGTGTAAACGCCGTCGAAATTCTCGGGCGCGTATATGCTCATGGTGGT
>JAYFNM010000073.1:0-23807 GCA_034933465.1 Oscillospiraceae bacterium
TCCTGAGCGCAGCGAAGGATCTTTCCCCGATGCCGCGCTTTACGCGAAAAAGATCCTTCGCTCCGCTCAGGATGACATTTCTGTTGTCTTGTCCCTCCGCCGTCCCCCGTGAGACGGCGGGACGGTCAAGACCGACCCCTACGGCGCGTTTTCCGCCCAGTCCGCGTAGGGGCGACCCAGCGTGGCCGCCCGCCGTTTCGCGGCAGCCCGGCGGGGAGACGGCGGGCGCACACGCGGGTGCGCCCCTACGGGGTTCGGGGCAAAACGGCGGTAACGGGCAGGCGATTCGTGAATCCGCCCCGGTGTCGCACCCGCCCGTAGGGAACGACCCCTGTGTCGCTGCGCGTCCACCGCCGTATCCCCCCCCCTCCTCAACTGTCATCCTGAGCGCAGCGAAGGATCTATCCCCGATACCGCGATTTACGCGAAAAAGATCCTTCGCTGCGCTCAGGATGACAGGGGGGAGCGGGTGCGCACGTACGACGAAAAACATCTGTCCTCCTTTGGCTTTGCCTCAGGGGGACAGATGTTTTTTTGCGGCTGCGGGGGGAGCTTTTATTCCAGCTCGAAGGCGCCGGTGTAGAGCTGATAGTACAGACCCTTTTCGGCGAGCAGCTTTTCGTGGCTGCCGCGCTCGATTACGCGGCCGTGGTCGAGCACCATGATGACGTCGGAATCCATGACGGTGGACAGCCTGTGCGCGATGACGAACACCGTGCGCCCCTCCATGAGCTTATCCATGCCCTGCTGGACGATGGCCTCGGTGCGGGTATCGATGGAGGAGGTGGCCTCATCGAGGATCATGACGGGCGGGTCGGCGACCGCCGCCCGGGCGATGGCCAGCAGCTGCCGCTGCCCCTGCGAGAGGTTCGCGCCGTTGTTGGAGAGCGTCGTGTTATAGCCGTCGGGCAGGCGGGTGATGAAGTCGTCCGCGCCGGAGAGGGCGGCGGCGGCCACGCAGTCGGCGTCGCTCGCGTCGAGGCGGCCGTAGCGGATGTTTTCGAGCACGGTGCCGGTGAAGAGGTTCGTGTCCTGTAGCACTATGCCGAGCGAGCGGCGCAGGTCGGACTTCTTTATCTTGTTGATGTTTATCCCGTCGTATCTTATCTTGCCGTCGGCAATGTCGTAAAAGCGGTTGATGAGGTTCGTTATCGTGGTCTTGCCCGCGCCGGTCGCGCCGACGAAGGCCACCTTCTGGCCGGGCTCCGCGTAGACGGAGACGTCGTGCAGAACCTCCTTGCCCTCCTCGTAGGCGAAGTCCACGTCCGTCATGCGCACGTCGCCGCGCAGGAGGGTATAGGTCAGCGTGCCGTCGGAGTGCGGGTGCTTCCATGCCCAGTGTCCGGTGTGCGTCTGCGCCTCCGTGACGGAGCCGTCCTCCGCGACGTCCGCGTTCACGAGCGTCACATAGCCGTCGTCCGCCTCGGGCTTTTCGTCCACGAGCGAGAATATGCGCTGCGCGCCCGCGCCCGCCATGACGATGGCGTTTATCTGCTGCGAGAGCTGGTTGACGTTGCCGGTGAACTGCCTGGTCATGTTCAGGAAGGGGACGATGATGCTTATGCTGAAGGCCTTGCCCGAGATGCTGAAATTCGGAGCGCCGGAGAGGAGAAACAGCCCGCCGGCGAGGGCAATGGTGACATACATGATATTGCCGATGTTGCCGATTATCGGGCCGAGCGTGCTCGCGTAGGCGTTGGCCTTGAAGCTGTCGCTGTAGAGCGCGTCGTTTATCCGGTCGAAATCGGCGACGCTCTCGCGCTCGTGGCAGAAGACCTTGATGACCTTCTGGCCGTTCATCATCTCCTGGATAAAGCCCTCGGCCGCGGCCACGGACTTCTGCTGGCGCATGAAATATTTGGCGGAGCTGCCGCCCACCCGCTTGGCCACGAAGGCCATCGCAAACACGCCCAGCAGCAGTATCAGCGTCATCCAGATGCTGAAATAGAGCATGATCGCGAACACGACCAGCACTATCGCGCCCGATTGGATGAACGAGGGCAACGCCTGCGACACGAGCTGGCGCAGGGTGTCGATATCGTTGGTGTAGTAGCTCATGACGTCGCCGTGCTTGTGGGTGTCGAAATACCGCAGGGGGAGATCCTGCATATCGCCGAACATCTCCTGGCGGAGCTTGTCGAGAAAGCCCTGCGTCATGAAGGCCATGAGCTGGGTATAGACCGTCATGGAGATGATGGACAGCAGGTAGAGCGAGGCGAGCAGCACGAGATAGGGCAGGATCTGCGCCCGCGCGGAGACCCAGTCGCCGCTGCGATACCAGCTCTCGATGACCGACAGCACATTCTGGACAAAAAGCGACGGTATCGCCGAGACGACCGACGAGAAGAGGATGCACAGCATGGTCAGCGGGGCCATAACAGGGTAGTAGCTGAAGAATTTTTTGATGACGCGCCTGAGAGAGCCGCTGTCGCCCTTACGCTTATTCATCGGCCTCACCTCCGTTCGTCTGCTGCACATACACCTCGCGGTATATTTCGCTGCTGCCGAGCAGCTGTTCATGGCTGCCCATGGCGGAGACGCGGCCGTTATCCATAACGATTATCAGGTCCGCGCCCTGCACGGAGGCCACGCGCTGGGCGATGATTATCTTCGTGGTCTCCGGGATATAGGTCTTGAAGCCCTCGCGGATGAGCGCGTCGGTCTTCGTATCGACGGCGCTGGTCGAGTCGTCGAGGATGAGTATCTTAGGCTTCTTGAGCAGCGCTCTCGCGATGCACAGGCGCTGCTTCTGCCCGCCGGAGACGTTCGTGCCGCCCTGCTCGATATGCGAGTCGTAGCCGTCCGGGAAGGAGGCGATGAACTCATCCGCCTGCGCGAGACGGCAGGCCGCCTCCAGCTCCTCGTCGGTGGCGTCCGCGTTGCCCCAGCGGAGGTTCTCCTTTATCGTCCCCGAGAAGAGGACGTTCTTTTGCAGCACCACGGCCACCGCGCCGCGCAGCGTGTCGAGCGCGTAATCGCGCACGTCTCTGCCGCCGACCCTCACCGACCCGGCGCTGACGTCGTACAGCCGCGGTATGAGCTGTATCAGCGTCGTCTTGCTCGAGCCGGTGCCGCCGAGGATGCCCACGGTCATGCCGGAGGCGATGTGCAGGTTAATATCCTCAAGGGCGTATTTTTTGGCCTTCGCGGAGTATTTAAAGGAGACCGCGTCAAAGTCCACGGAGCCGTCCGCGACCTCGGTCACGGGCTCGGCGGGCTCGCTCAGGGACGGCTCCTCACTGAGCACCTCGTATATGCGCTTGGCGGACTCGGCCGACATGGTGAGCATCACATAGATCATGGAGATCATCATCAGCGACATGAGTATCTGCATACCGTAGGTGAGCATGGCGGACATCTGGCCGACGTCGATAAGCGCGCCGCCGCTGGTGATGATGAGCTTGGAGCCGACATAGAGCACGAAAACCATGTTGAAGTAAACACAGGTCTGCATGAGGGGGTTTGTAAGCGCGACAAGGCGCTCGGCATAGGTGAAGTCCTTGCAGATGTTGTGAGAGGCGGCGTTGAACTTCTCCTTTTCGTAATTCTCGCGGGAGAAGCCCTTTACCACGCGCATCCCGCGCACGTTCTCCTCGACCGATTCGTTCATCAGGTCGTATTTCTTGAACACCGCGCGGAAGGCGGGCAGCGCCTTTTTCGCGATAATGACGAGCCCGCCGACGAGCACCGGGATGACTATGACGAAGGTCGCGGCGAGCGAGCCGCCCATGATGTAGGCCATGACGATGGAGAAGACGAGCATCAGCGGCGCGCGCACGGCGATGCGGATTATCATCATGAAGGACATCTGCACGTTCGTTATGTCGGTGGTCATGCGCGTCACCAGAGACGCGGTGGAGAACCTGTCGATATTCTCGAACGAGAAGCTCTGTATGCGCGAAAAGATGTCCCGCCGGAGGTTCTTCGCAAAGCCTGCCGAGGCCTTCGAGCAGGTGTAGCCCGCGAGACCGCCGCAGGCGAGCGACACCAGCGCCATCGCCACCAGCGTCAGCCCGAGCCTTACGACCTCGCCCATCGCGGCGCCCGCCTTTATCATGTTAACGAGATCCGCCGTATAGAAGGGTATCAGCACCTCTATGAAGACCTCGCCGACTATGAGAATGAGCGTAAGAATCGTCGGTTTTTTATATTCCCTTATGCTTTGCGCAAGCTTTTTGATCAAAGCGATCATCACATCCTTTCCCGCAGCATTCCGCCGCGTTTGCGAGCATTATATCCGTTATCTGCGTGAGCTGCTCCTTCTGTGCGGCGCTCAGACCGCGGCAGAGCCACTCGAAGACCTCCGCGTCCAGCGCGGCCAGCTCCCCGCACAGGCCGCAGGCTCTGTCGGTGGAGGCGACGCTCTTATAGCGCCGGTCCACGGCGCTGGGGCGGCATGAGATGAAGCCCTTTTTCTCGAGCCGCTTTATTATCTCCGTCATAGTGGGGTGGGTGACGTGCGTTGCGTTTTCCAGATCCTTCTGACATATCTCGCCCGCGCTGCTCCGCTCCTGCTCAATGAGCGCGTGCATCACCCCCAGCTGCACCCCCGTCAGCTCTCTTTCGCCGAGCAGCTCGTTCATCTTTTGCCTGAACGCGCGGTGCAATATCGAAAAACGCAGCCCCATGGGAATCTCCTCAGCTATTTTCATCATCTCCTACAATAAGTCGTGTGCGACATATTTTAGCATTTTCTGCAAAAATGTCAAGAGCGCACAGCACGAAAACCGCCGGGAAAAACCCGGATTTTTCGTCGAAAATGTATAGCGGGGCGCGATTGACAAGCGGGGCCGCATCTGTTAGCATTGAGGCGCAAATAAAGGAGAAAGCGGGTGAGGATATGCTCTGCTTCGGTATGCCGACCCTGATAGAGCTGCGCGGCCTTCGGGAGACGGCGGCGCTCTGCCGCGAGCTGGGACTGAGCTTCGTGGAGATAAACATGAGCTTTCCGCAGTATCAGCCGGAGAAGCTTGAGCTGCGCGAGCTGCGGGAGATAAAAGAGGAGTACGGCGTTTTTTATACCGTCCATATCGACGAGAGCCTCGACCCGTGCAGCGTGAACCCCGGGATAGCGCGGGTGTACACGGAGACGATGCTCAGGACCATAGAGCTTGCCAAGGCGCTGGAGATACCCGCGCTCAACATGCACCTGCTGCGCGGGGTATATGTCACCCTGCCGGAGAGGAGAACCTATGTCTACGCCGAGAATGAGGACTTCTATCTCGCCGCGCTGCGCGGCTTTCGCGACGCGGCGACGCGCGCGGTGGGGGACGACCCGCTGCGCGTCTGCGTCGAGAATACCGACGGCTACGACCTGCCCTTCCTGCTGCACGGGCTCGACACGCTCCTCGAGAGCCCGGCCTTCGGCCTGACCTTCGATATAGGGCACGACTGCGCCGTGGGCGGCATTGACAAGCCCGTCATCCTTGAGCGCGCCGCAAGGCTCCGGCACATGCACATGCACGACGCCGAGGGGCAGCGCGTGCATCAGGCGCTGGGCGACGGCGCGCTCGATATCGGCGAATACCTCGCCCTCGCAAAGGCGCGCGGCTGCCGCGTGGTGCTGGAGACGAAGACCGCCGCCGCGCTGAGGAAGTCGGTGGATTGGCTGAGAGCTCGCGGCGAGCTGAAATAAAACGGCATCGGTCAAGCGCCCCGGAAACGCGGGCGCGCAGCATGGAGCCGACAGCCGCTTTCCGCGGCATATACGAGCAAACAGAGCCGCCCTTTTGGGCGGCTCTGTTTGCTCGTATGGATATCTGCTCTGCGTTTGCTCAGAAGATGGCGACGACGGCTCCGTTATAGGTCTTGGCGATGTAGTCCTTGACGGCGTCGGTCTGGAGAGCCTTGACGAGCGCCTGGATCTTTTCGCTGTTCTCCTCGCCCGCGCGGCAGGCGATGATGTTGGCGTAGGTCTGCGCGGCGGCGCCGGAGGCGTCCTCTATGGCGAGCGCGTCGGCTATCTTGAGGCCGGCCTGCAGGGCGTAGTTGCCGTTGATGACGGCGATGGTGCCGGCGTTGCTGTTGGCGAGCTGGGCGGGGACGGTGTCGGCCTGGATGGCCTGGATGTCGTAGCCGCCGTTGTCGGTGATGTCGAGGGTGGTGACGCCGGTCTCGGCGCTCGCGTCGGCGGGCAGGGTGATCAGACCCTCCTGCTGGAGCAGGAACAGGGCGCGGGTCTCGTTGCTGTCGTCGGCGGGGATGAGGATGGTCGCGCCGTCGGCGAGCTTGGTCAGATCATCGACGCCGTTGCCGTAGATGCCGAAGGGCTCATAGTGGATGAGCGCGGCCGAGACGAGGTCGGTGCCGTTAGAGGCGTTGTAGCTGTTGAGGTAGGGGGTGTGCTGGAAGTAGTTCGCGTCGAGCTCGCCGTCGGCGAGCGCCTTGTTGGGCAGCACATAGTCGTCGTAGACGACGATTTTCAGCTCATAGCCCTCTTCGGCCAGCGCGGCCTTGGCCTGCTCGAGTATCTCGGCGTGGGGTGTGGAGCTCGCGCCGACGGTGATGGTCACGGGAGCCGCGGTCGCGGCCTCGGTGGCGGCGGGGGCTTCGGTCGCGGTGGTGGCGGCGGTGGAGCCGCAGCCCGCGAAGGCGAGGACTGCGATGGCGACGGTCAGAACGATAACTAATGCCTTTTTCATTTTTCTTTCCTCCAATTTATTGTTTTATCCTTTTGTCTGTACGGTGGGCGATGCGCATACCCGCCTCCTGAATTATCTGCACGATAATTACAGTCAAAAACACGCAGATCCAGGTGATATCGTCATTGCTGCGCTGGTGGCCGTAGATAATGGCGATCTGGCCGAGACCTGTTCCGCCGATGGTGCTCGCCATGGCGGAGTAGCCGAGGATGGTCACCATGGAGATGACCGCGCCGAGGATGAGAGAGGGCTTCGCCTCGGGCAGCAGCACCTTCCGGACTATCTGGAAATTGCTCGCGCCCATGGACTGCGCCGCCTCTATGACGCCCGCGCCGACCTCCTTGACGGAGGATTCCACCATGCGCGCAACATACGGCGCGGCGGCGATGATGAGCATCACTATCATTGCCTTGTTGCCGAGGCTCGTGCCGACGATGACCTTCGCCACCGGCAGCATCGCGACCATGAGTATCACGAAGGGTATGCTTCTGAAAAAGTTGACGATCAGGCCGAGCGCCTTGTTGAGCCAGCGTATCGGGTGGATGCCGCCCTCGTCGGTCACGGTGAGGACGACGCCGAGAGGCAGGCCGATCAAATAGGCCGCGGCAGAGGCGATGAGGGTCATATATAGTGTCTCCCATATGCCCATCTGAATGAGACCCTTGTCCCAAAGCTTATAAAACATTTCCGAAAACACTTTTTTACACCTCCTCTCGCCATTCGACCCGGCTGTTTTTGAGCCAGGCGGTTATCTTGTCGGCCTGTCTCGGGTCGTTCGGCAGTTCGATTATCATGTGCCCGTAGATAGCGCCCTCGAATTCCTTGGTGTCGGCAAACAGGATGTTCACCGGCGCCTGACACTCGAGCACCATCTCCGAGATGACCGGGGCGTTTGAATACGCGGCGTTGAAGGTTATGCGCAGCCGCCTGCCGCCCTTGGTGTCGAGCACGGCGCGCCCCTGGGGGATTATGAGGTCGCGGGCTATCTGGGAGCGGGGATTGGTGAACACGTCGCTCACCCGGCCCTCCTCGGCGATGCGGCTCTGGTCGATGACGGCGACCCTGTCGCAGATCTGGTCGATGACCTTCATCTCGTGGGTGATGACCACTATGGTCACGCCCATGCTCCTGTTTATCTCGCGCAGCAGCTCGAGAATGGAGCGGGTGGTGTTCGGGTCGAGCGCGCTGGTGGCCTCGTCGCAGAGGAGATATTTGGGCTTCGTCGCGAGCGCCCTCGCGATGGCGACGCGCTGCTTCTGCCCGCCGGAGAGCTGCGAGGGATAGGAATCGGCTCTGTCCGCAAGCCCCACCAGCTCCAGCAGCTCCCGCGCGCGCTCCTTCGCCTGCTCTTTGGCGACGCCGGCCACCTCCAGCGGGAAGCAGACGTTGCGCAGCACCGTGCGCTGCTCGAGCAGATTGAAGAGCTGGAAGATCATCCCGACGGACTGCCGCAGAGAGAGGAGCTCCTTGCGGCTGAGCTCGGTGATGCTCCTCCCGTCGAGCAGCACTTCGCCGGTCGTCGGGCGCTCGAGCAGGTTCATGCAGCGCACCAGCGTGCTCTTTCCCGCGCCCGAGAGGCCGATTATGCCGAAGATCTCGCCGTCCTGGATGCTGAGGTTGATATCCTCCAGCGCGACTATGTCCCTGTCCGGCGCGCTGTAGGTCTTGCAGAGGTGCCTGATCTCTATCATGTCTCACATCAACTCCGTTTTTGTTTTTTCGGCGGGAAAAAGGGTAACAAAAAAGACCGGGAAGCCCGCGTGCTTCCCGGTCCTGTATATCCAGAATCAACTGAATTCAGACGGCTGTGAAACAAAGCGAACTGCGTTTTTGCGCGCGCATCATCATGCACATGCTGCACATGTACATCTCAGCCATCATCATGTTGTTGACAACAGACACGTAACGCATAAAACAGGACGCTCCTTTCCTTACTGTTAGGCGCATTATATTGCAGGGGGCGGGCAATGTCAAGGCTTTTTGGGAAATCGCCCGAAAGGCGGGCGCGATTTTGTGACAGTATACAAAATTCCGGGTTTTTTCCAGCCCTCCGGCGGCAATATCCATAGTCCGGCGCGGGCGGCAAAAAACGCCTGCCGTCCCGCGGCTTTCAGCCGCAGGGCAGCAGGCGCTGCGTTTCCCGCCGGAGGCGGCCTCAATAATTCTTTTTCCGGCGGCAGAGCGTAAACGCGGCGGCCGCGGACGCGCTCAGGCAGAGGGCGGCGACGCCGAACCAGAAAGCGGCGCTGTTATCGTCGCCGGTCTTGGGGACGGAGTGCACCCAGTAGAAATGATTGTAGCATATCTCGCCGTATTTCGCGCCGCGCTTGTCCGTCACGACGACGGAGGCCTTGAGCCCCTCTCCGGCGTTCTCGACATAGACGTCCACGCTGTAGACGCTCTCGTCGTAATAGTAATTCTCATAGGCTTTGACGACGGCGCTTTTCACCATATAATGGTATTCCCCGGCGTGTGTGAAGTCGATGCTGATGGTTTTGGACGCGTTGCCGTCCAGCGTGAATTCCAGCTCCCCGTTTGCGTTCAGGCCGGAGGGCATGGGATTTGCCGGATCGAGCGACCAGAATTTATACGGGCACTCTTGACCGGCGCCGGCCGTATAGCCGTTTTGCACCTGAAAGACCTGTTTTACCTCTATCGTCGCTGTGACGCCGGCCGTCGCCGCGAAGGCGGAGCCGGTCATGGCCGCGAGCAGACAGGCGAGCAGGAGCAGCGTCACGCCGAGCTTCGCGCAGGTTTTTCTCATATTGTTCATGGTTATCCTTCCTTTTTACAGGATCGTTCCCGAAAAGTCTTTTTTTTGCCGAATGCGTCCGGTACAAAGCTCGAAGATGATATAGACCGCGACGAGCAGCAGGAGGATGAGCAGCATTATTACCCACAGCGGGAGCGCGTTGGTGATACCCTGCCAGACCTTTGACGCGCTCAGACCCTCCTGCGCCGGCTTCTGCGCGTCCTCGTCCGCCCGGAAGGGGTCGTCATAGGTCTGCTCGGTGAGGTAGCCCGCCAGAATGTGGCGGCCGTTGGTCATGTCGCTGCTACAGGTGCTGAGGATGACGATATGCTCCGCGGAGAGCTGCTCCGCCTCGCGCAGGTGGAGAGACTTGCCCATGAGCATTTCCAGAAATGCCGCCTGCGCGTCCTTTTCGGTGATGGCGGGGGCATAGACCGCGTCGTCATAGGCATCGACAAGGGCAAACTCGAAGAACACCAGCCCGTAGCTTCGGCCGCCGACGTACAGGTTCCCGTACTCGTGGCTGTCGAAGAAGCTCTGCTCGGTGAACTTCGACAGGTCGCCGAACATGGCGCTGGCCGCCATATGGTGGCCGTGGATGACGCTGTTGTAGTCGGAAAAGTCTTTCGCGCTGCGGTAGTCGAGGAAGATAGCCCCGGAGAGGCTGTAGTCGCCCTGCGCGTCGGTATTTATGTATCTCAGATTGTCCTCCCCCTGAAGGAGGGGATAATCTATCGCGGTGCCGTACACCGTGAGCCAGCCGAAGACGTCCGGATTGAGCCTTTGCAGCTCGTCGAAGGACGCGCTGTCCGCCGTGGGCTTGTACAGCTCGTAGTTGGCCGGAGCCGCCGCCTCGTATACCTGCTCGGAATCCCAAAGGCAGTAAAAGCCGAAGGCGAGCAGGAGCAGCAGGACGATGAGGACCGCGAGATTCACGGCCCCATCGAGCGCTCCGACGAATTTTCGGGCTGTTTTGGCTATCTTTTCGGGTTTAAACGCCGCCATTGCTCAGTCTCCAGATCCTGCATTTTTGTGCGGGAGAGCTCAGCCCTCCTGCTCCCTGCGCCGTTTGCCCACGAGATAGAGCGCGAGACCCGCGCCCGCCACGACGATGAGCATGATGTAGGGCCGGGTGTTGATGATGATGCCGGTGGGGATCTCTTTATTATAGGTGTTGGTGTAAGCCGCGGTATTGCCGGCGCTCACGAGAGTGCCGTTGACGGTCTTCTGGTCTGTGCTGACAGCGTCGCCGGCGGCGGTCACTGTGTAGTTGGAATCGACATCGTGCTCGGACACGGTGTAGCTGCTGCCGACGAGCATGTTCTTGACGCTTATGTATTCGCCGTGCTTGAGGGTGAAGTCGTATGCGACGCCGCCGGTGACGGTGGTATCGGCGGTGCTGCCGTCGGCGCTATGCTTGGTAACGGTGTAGGTGGCGTCGGTGGCCTCAAAGGCGGTGGGGGTCACGGTGAGGGTGTACTTGAAGTCGAGAGTCTTCTTGTCGCCCATGTTGCCGGCGACGGTATTGCTGATCTTCAGGGAGCTGTATGCAGTGGGATCGTCGGGGTCAACGGAGCCGGCCTTCTCGGAGTATTTGTTAATGAAGCGGAAGGCGCCGTTTTCACCGGCGGTGATCTTCGTGGGCTGGGCGATGGCGGCGCCGCTGTCGTCCTTGGTCTGGTAGATGGCGAAGCTCGCTATATAAAGTCCGTCCGCGGCCTTGTTGGCCACGTAGACCTGCATCTCATACTCGGCCTTGGAATAGCTGAGGGTCTGCTTGTTCGAGTCGGCGAAGGTGTTGGTGTCGGCGGTCTCTTTTACGGTGTACACGTATACGCCCGCATGAGGGAAGGCGCCGAAGCTGACGGCGCTGCTGTGGACGGCGCTCTTTACGCCGCTGGCGGCGGTGGAGGCGTCGGCGGCGGCAAAGCCGACGTCCGCTATCGTGGCGGCGGGGGCAGTGCCCGCCTCGGCGGTCTTGCCGTCTACGGAGACGGCTGTGGCGGTGAATTTGAAGGTGGTCGCGGGGATCGCGGTGCCGTCCGGCATCTGGAGCTCCTTGGTGACGTAGGCGGCGGCGTCGGTCTCGGGGTTATCGACAGCGAAGGCCGTGACGCCGAGGCTCAGGCAGAGGATAAGTGCAAGCGCAAGCGCCATAAGGGTTTTAAATGATCTTTTCATACGGGGGTTCTCCTTATATCAAATTTTTAAGACTACTGTTTTACGGCCGCAGGCGCGGCGGGGACGCTCTATATATTTCTTCTCCGGATTATGGTTATAACCTTCCCGGAGGTGTCGGATATTTTCACGGGGCCGAAGATGCGGCTGTCGGCGGCGTTTTCGCGGCTGTCGCCCAGGACGAAGACCTCGCCCTCACCGACGGTCAGCGGGAAATCGACGCCGTCGGCAAAGCGCTCTGTGCGTTCGTAAACGCCGGTCTCCAATTGCAGGGAGCCGTTGACATACAGCCCGTCCTCCCGGATATCGACCTCGTCGCCCGCGACCGCCGCAACGCGCAGCGCGGTGAGCCGCCCCTGATATTCCGCCACCAGCACGTCCGCTCTCGAATACAGCTTGTCGAGCCGGTAGAAGACGATAAGGTCTCCGTCGCGGAGGGTGGGGAACATGTAGGGATCGGTGCAGCGGAAGATGCCGAACATGAAGGTGAACAGCAGCGCCGCGCAGGCGGCGATGACGGCGATCTTTATAAGCAGGCTCAGCAGGTCTCTGATGAGCAGCTCGGCCTGACTGCGCCTGGCCGGGGCGCGGGGGGCGGGCGGGCTGTCTACGGCGCTCTCCGCCGTGTCGGGGGCGGCCTGTCCGGCCGTGTGCCTGCCGGAGGGCGCGTCGGGATGCCTTTTGAACATCCTCAGCCCTCTTCGCGTCTGCGCCTTCCGGACAGGAAGACATATGCCGCGCAGAGGACGGCGGCGGAGCCGAGCAGCGCGTATACCGCGCCCAGATGCCCGTCTACCACGCCGCTGTCGGGGACGAGCGCGCGCTCATAATACAGGTCCACGTTCGTCGCGCCCTCGGGTATCTCGACGGCGTCGGTGGCGCTGCCGGTGACGGTGAGCTCGGTCGCAGAGCCGCCGGGCAGCGTGTAGGTCACCTTCGTGAGCGTATAGCCGCTCGCGCTCTCAAGGTCGGTGACGCTCAGCGTGTGGGCGGATCTGATGTCGGATACTGTGACGGTCGCGCCGTGCCTGAGGCTGTAGGGCGTGGCCGCCGCGCTGTCGGCGCCGTCCAAAACGTAGCTGCCGACGGAGAGGCTGCCGGTGAAGTCCCGCGTGAGGTCGGCGTACTGACCCAGAACGTGCATGGTCAGCGTCACGCTCGACACGGTGGGGGCGTAGTTGACGCTTATCACGCCGCCGTTTGCTATCGTACCCGCGCCCGTGAGCGAGCTGCCGCTCTGGACAAGGCTCGCGCTGTTGTCCGAATACTTAAAGCCGGGGTAGGCCTTGAGCGCGATGTTCTCGACGCTCAGCGTGTCGGGCTGCAGCAGCTGCACGGACTTTGTGACGGAATACGGGTCCTTTTCAACGCCGCTTACCACGTACTTGACGGTGTAGCTCAGCTCCTTGGTCTGACCGGGGTCTATCTCGTAGAGCACGCTGACCGCGGAGCCGCCGTCCGCCGCCACGGTGGTGGAGCTGTCCTGAAGAACGCCGGACTTATAGCCCGCGGCGGGCTTATGCCAGTCGAGCTGTCCCTCGCCGGTACCGGCGGCGACCGTTATAGTGCTGCCGATGACCCCGGTCTGCGCCGTGCTGCCGAGGGAGATCGCGTCCCCGCCTGCGGGGTCTGCTTTGTAGTAGTTTACAGTGTAGCTTGCCGTATCGGGAACCGCCGTGACGCTCACACTGTGGCTCATCGTGCGGTCGAGCTGCACCTTCCCGGCGGCTATCGCGCTCGCAAGCGCGTCGCCGGAGAGCGCGATGCCGTCAACGGAGATGGCCGATATGCGGTAGTTCGCGTCCGGGCTGAAGGTGACGTCTATCTTCGCGGAGGCGTCGTATGTATAGTCAAATCCGTCCAAGATCGTGGCGTGCTCCGCGCTGGTCGTGAGGGTGTAGGTGTTCGCGGTGGCCTTGGCGGTGTAGGTGACGTTGCTGTTCGGCATATTAAAGGAATAGGATGTGCTGCCGGATACCTTCGTGCTGCCGTTATACCAGCCGTCGAAGGTGTAGCCGGGTTGGACGGCGGCGGTAAAGGTGACGCTGCTGTTGTAGCCATAGGTGCCGGTGCCTGTTGTCGCGCTGATGCCGGTACCCATTGCAGCCGTGGCGGTATAGGCGTTAGGCGTCCACGCGGCATAGAGTGTTACCGAGGCATTGGCGGTATAGCTCGCCCCGCTGACGTAATCGACAGTGCCCGCGTCCGCTCTCGCTTTAGTCGTGGCCCAGCCACTGAAGGTATAGTTTGCTCTGGTGGGCTTGGTAGAGGACAGGGTAAGCGTCTTGCCGTTTGTCTTTGTCTGGCTGGCGGGCGCGCCGCTGCCGCCGTTCGCGTTGTAGCTGACAGTATACTTCGAGCGTAAATCTACGCGGTAATTGTTACCGTCGCTGACAGTTCTCCCTCTGCCGTTGGCCTCGCTCTTCGTCATCTCGTATTTGTTAGAATCATAGCTGACGTCGATATTGCCTACGTCACAATCAGTTCTGCCCGGGAAGGTATACGAGGCGCTTGAAATTTGTACGCCGTCAACATAGATGAACACTTTGCGGGAAACGTTGCTTGACCCGCCCTTGTTAGTCATACTGTTGGAAAGAGCGCATTCCTGTGTAACTGTGCAATAATTTGCGTTGCTATATGTAACTCGGTCATGTATCTTTACCTTTATGTATTTTTCTCCTATGCCGTACGCACCAAATTGCAGTATTGTGATGCTGTCACCATTAGAAATGGCGTTTCCGACATTCTTGGATTCAAAAAGCTCGAACCAATATTTACTTGAGGAAAAGAGAAAGTTAACGCCATCTTCTGTGTTTCTCTTGGTGTCGCCGCGTCCCAACTCGGTGTTGCCATCATACACATAGAAGGTTACTGAGCGCCCTCCTCCCCAACGAGAATACTCACAGTAAATATCCGGATACAGTTTGCCAAGCATCTGATATGTAGTCATTAATCCGGAAGATCCGATTTTAACAGCATCGTTGGTAGTCTGCACTCCTGCCGCATCTGTCACCGCTATGGTCAGGACGTCTGTGTCGGAGAACTTCACCGTGAGCGTCTCGCCGGTCTGGAAGGGGGCGAGAGAGGTCAGAAGCCAGTCTCCGTCCTCCTGACGGGCGGCGGAGACAAGGGTCTCGTCGGAGAAGGTCACCTGCTGGGCAGTCTTCGCGTCGCGGTTGACGTTCAGCGCGGTGAACAGCTCGGACAGCAAAATGCTGCTGCCGCCATCGATGCTGTAGGTCAGGCCGTCATAGTGGAAGTCCACGGTGAACAGATACAGGGAAAAGCCGTCGGTCTCGAAGCTGACCTGACCTGCGTCGGTCTGGGCGCTGAGCTGCTTTACCTCCACCGTGCCTGCAGCGGCGTCCTCCACAACGTGGTTTACCGTCACCTGCGCGTCCTCCGCTATCTCGAGGGCGGGCTGCGTCACGGTGACGGAGACGGTCTCGTCGAGAACATACTCGGCGTCGCCTATCATTACGCTGATGTTGTACGCGACGTACTGCTCCATCTGCGCGGCCTGCTCCTCGCCGAGATAGGCGACTATCTCGTCATGGCCGAGCACGACCGGCTCTATCACCGCCGCCGCGCCGACCGGCAGAAGGCCGGTGATGCTGACGGAGGCTCCGTCCGAGGCGGTTCCGGTGACAGTCTGCTCCGCAAGCTCATAGGCGGCGCTCTGCGCCGCGGCCTCCGCCGGTTCTGCCGCCGGGGCTTGCGCAGGCGTTTCCGCCGTTTCCGGCTGCGGGGTCTCCTCCGCGACCGCGGCGCCCGTCAGCACGGGAGCCGTCAGCAGCATACAGACGCAGATGAAAAGAGCCATTAGCCTCTTCTTCATGAATCTATCCTCCTTAGGTGAAAGCACTCGCTTTTACCAAAATATACAAATTAAACCGACAGGCGCCGGGGCAGGGACGGACAGTTGCTATGGAAAAAATACAGGCAGAGACAAACGGTTAACATAAGATGCGGTTCGTTTACATAATTATAAAAATGATGCTCTGCAATTACATAATATACATCTTACACAGGTATTTTTTAAGGGAAAGAAGGGGATAAATGGCGATATAACAGATTGTTTTTTTATAGAACGAATGATTATAAGCAAAACGCGAAACACAATAAGATACGAATAAAATAAAAATGAGCCCTCGGTCTGCCGCGGCAGACCGAGGGCTCATAAGCTTGAATTGTCGCGAACAGACGGGGCGCGCAGAGACTGCCGCCGCCGAATGACCCGCGGGATATTACTGGAGCTTTTCCAGATATTCCACGATGCGCCGCACAGTGTAGAGCTGCGCCGCGTCCTCGTCTGAGATGGAGATGCCGAAAACATCCTCGAGGGACATGACCAGCTCAACTACATCCAGAGAATCCGCACCCAGGTCGTCAATGAGGTTGGTGTCGACGGTAATGGTTTCGGGGTCAAGCTCAAACTGCTTTGCCAGAGCTTCTTTTACTTTTTCAAAAATCATTATAATTACCTCCGATGTGCTGTGCACATAAAGTTAAGGGACCTTTATGCCCATTCGCGGCTCTGGGATTTGCCGCCGGTCTGCTCGGGCTTGACATAGGACACCACGACGCGGCGGTTCGGCTCGACGCCGATGGAGTTGGTGGTGACGCCCTCATAGTTTTGCAGCGCGGTATGGATGACGTGCCGCTCGTAGGAGTTCATCGGCTCGAGCGCCATGCTGCGCTTGTATTTTATCGCCTTCTCGGCCATCTTTTCGGCGAGCTTCGTGAGGGATTCCTCGCGCTTGCTGCGGTAGCACTCGGCGTCCACGCTGATGTGCATCCGGCTCTCGCTGCCGCGGTTGACGACATAGTTGGTGAGGTGCTGTATCGCGTCGAGCGTCTCGCCGCGGCGGCCGATGATAGCGCCCATGCCGCTGCCGGAGAGATTCACGTTGACGCCGCCGTTGTCGCGGGGGCTTATCTCGATATCCGCCGCGACGTCCATGCGCGCGAGCAGGCCGGAGACAAAGTCGCGTATCTGCGCGTACTCGGCGCTCTCGCCGGCGGGAGCGGCCTTGGGGGCGGCTTTCGCGGCGGGCGCGGGCTTTGCGGCCGGGGCGGGCTTCGCGGCAGGAGCGGGTGCGGGCTCGTCCGCGGCCTCATAGCTCACGCGGACTGTCGCCTGGGATGCGCCAATGCCGAGAAAGCCGGCTCTGGCGCGCACAACGATTTCAACAGACACGTCGTCGCGGTCGAGACCCAGCTCCGCCAGAGCGGCGGATATGGCGTCCTCTTCCGTGCGGCCGGTCTTTTCCAAAGTTTTGATCATAGAGCAAAGTTCTCCTGTTAATTTTGATCGTCGCCGCTGCCGCCGGCTTCGTCGGCCTCGTCGCTGCTGTCGGTCACGTCGCTGCCGTCGGCCTCGTCGCTGCCGTCGGCCTCGCCGCTGCTGTCGGCCTCGTCGCTGCCGCCGGTCTCTTCGGCGGACGCCAGTGTGACGGCGGTCTCGGTGAGGATCACGTCGTCCTCGGCGTTTTCATCGATGGACGCGGCAAATTCGGACTCCTCCGCGGCGGCAAGGGTCGCGGCCTCGGCGTTGTCGGGGTCGGTATAGCGGTCGGGCACATAGGCGCGGCCTCTGGCGTAGCGGCGGTTGCCGACCTGGGAGGCGGGCTCCTCCGCGGTGGACAGGCCAAGGCGCTCGCGGCGGGCGGCGCGCTCTGCCTTTTCGATGGCGGCTCTGCGCTCGTCGCCCTTCTGCTTCTCGCCGGCCTGTATCTTCTTCTTGCTGGTGTTGGCGTTTTTCTCGGTCTTGCCCTCTGCGCGCAGGCGCTCGGTCTCAAGGCGCTTTTCCTCAAGCTCCTTCTCCCTCGCGCTGCGCTCGACGGCGCGGGCGGCGTCCTCGATATCGAGCTTCTTTTTGTATGTTATGGTCAGGATATAGTCGCGCGCCATGCCGAAGACGCTGTTGGCTATCCAGTAGATACCCATGGCGGCGGGCATGACGAAGCAGATCCAGATGGACATGATGGGCATCATCAGGGACATGCTCTTCATGGAGGCCTGCGCCTGCGCGTCCTGCTGGGGGTTGGCCATATTGCCGACCTTCATGGACAGCCAGGAGAGGAAGGCGGAGATGAACGGGATGAGGAACAGACCGAGGGCGGGCAGCCACACGGCCATGTCGCTCCAGTCCATGCCGACGAAGAAATTCCACTTGGGCTGACTGCCGAGGTTGAGGCCGAGGAAGCCGAAGTCCAGGTTCAGCAGGTTCGGGTCTATCTTCCCGGCGAGATCCGCCTGAACGGCGTCCCAGTGGGTGTGCGTGAGCTCTGCGAGCACTATCTCGTAGTAGGCGTTGGCCTTGGCAGGTATCTCATACAGCCCCGTGCTGACGAAATAGTCCTGCAGCGTGGTGACGAACTCCGAGGAGACGAACATCATGCGTGTGAGCGGCTGACGGATGACGCTGTAGAGCGCGATGAGGATGGGGAAGGGGATGAGAGACCAGAGGCAGCCGGACATGGGGTTGACGCCCTCCTCGCGGTAGAGCTTCTGCATCTCGGCGTTCAGCTTCTGGGAGTTGCCCTCGTGCCTCTTTTGCAGCTCCTGTATCCTCGGCTGCAGGCGGGTGGAGCGCATCATGCTCTTCTTGCTCTTGGCCATAAACGGCGTGAGGATGAGGTTGACGGCGAGCGCGAAGAGGATGACCGCCACGCCGTAGTTGCCGGTGAACTCATAGAGCTTGACCATCAGCCAGGCGAAGGGTTTAGTAATTGTTGCCCACATATTAACTCCTTATTATCTTTAAGGTGTGAGGCGGCCTTGCCTCAGGGGACGGGGTCGAAAAACTGGTTTTTGCCCTTGTAAAACGGATGGCAGCGGCAGATGCGTTTGAGAGCCAGCCAGCCCCCCTTGAGGGCGCCGTATTTTTCAATGGCCTCAAGCGCGTATTGCGAGCAGGTCGGCGTGAAGCGGCAGCAGGGCGGGCGCGCGGGCGAGATGTACCGCCGGTAAAAACGGATGGCGGCGAGCATAAAGCGTTTCAAGGCTTCTCCTCCCTCATCAGGCCGAGCGCGGCGCAGGCGGACAGAAAGGCGGCGTCTATCTTCGCGTATTCCGCGCCCACGCAGCGCGCGCGGGCGACCACGACGATGTCCCAGCCGGCGCGGAGGCGGGGGGAGTTGAGCCGGTATATCTCCCGGAGCCTGCGGCGGACGCGGTTTCGGACGACGGCGTGTCCGAGCTTTGTGGACACGGTGTAGCCGAGCCGGTTCGCCCCGCCGCGGTTGCGGCGGCAGTAGACCGCCATATAGGGGTTTACGCTGCTCTTCCCGCGGGAGTATAGCCGCCTGAAATCACTGTTCTTTTTTAGGGTACACCTGACGTTCAAGCGCCTTCACTCCTGTCCGGGGTCTCTCCCCCGAGGCTCGCTCATGCCGAAAAAAACCGAAAACACCTAAAGGGCGGATCACTCCGCCCTAAAAATATTCTCGTTAGCCCCGCTCACGGGTGGGCTCAGGCGCTGAGCTCGGCTCTGCCCTTCGCTCTGCGGCGGGCGAGGACCTTGCGGCCGTTTGCGGTCTTCATTCTCTTGCGGAAGCCGTGTTCCTTCTTGCGCTGGATCTTCTTGGGCTGATAGGTACGAAGCATCGACATGCACTCCTTTCGGTATAATACTCAACATCGGGAGCCGGAGCGCCCGAAGTAGTTGACAAAACGATCACCCGGCAGCGGAGGCTGCCGAGTGATGATTATAACGCATAAAATGTCCGCCTGTCAACAAAAAGTTGCGCTTCAGCTCTTCGCGAGATCCTCGCCGCGCAGATACTTGCCGAGCGGCTTCCACATGAGGGCGAAGGCGACGAGGCAGATGACGATGTTGGGCAGCATATACGCGAGGTTGTAGAGCAGGGAGTAGAACCAGGGGCTCTTCATGGTCAGGCCGAAAAACTCGTCCGGCATGTACTCGGCCCAGACCGTCGCGCCGACGACATAGTGGACAAGGAAGCGGGCGAAGCCGCCTATGAGCGTGCCGGTGAAGACGCCGCCCTTTTTGCCGCGCATGAGCCCGGCGAGGCCGAGCACCGTGAAGGCGAGCAGGTAATCGCCGATGATGGACTGCCAGCCGATGGCAAAGCCGCCGTCAAAGGTGAACTGGAGCACGCCGAACACGAAGCCGGAGAGCAGCCCCGCGCCCAGACCCCAGCGCACGGAGTAGAGCAGGATGGGTATCATCGAGAGCACTATGCTGCCGCCCCAGGGCATCTCCCAGAGCTTCAGATAGCTGAGTATCTGCGCGACGGCCACCATGATCGCGCCCTCGGTCAGAGCGCGCAGGGTGAGACTGGATTTTTTCTTGTCAGTGTTCATTTTCTTCCTCCAAAAATAATTTTTTGGGAAGCGGAGAGAACAAAAAAACGCAGGTTCATTAAAAATGAACCTGCGGAAATCTGTGCGTCTCTGTTTCCTACGCCGGCATTACCCGGATCAGGTTCCATGGTTTCAAGGCTCGCTTGCCTTGTCTCAGCCGGGAGGGACCCAGCACCCATTTATTAAATTACTCTATCATTGTATAGCGCTTTGCACCCGCTGTCAAGACTGAAAATTTTTCGCTTTTTCGATGATGAACCGGCGCAGCCAGTCTCCGGCCTCCTCATTTTTCAGCGCGAAGTCGATTATCGCCTCAAGATAGCCCTTGAGGTTGCCCGTGTCGTAGCGGCGCCCCTCAAAGTCCACGGCGCACATCGGCTCGAGACGGCAAAGCTCCTTCATGCCGTCGGTGAGCTGTATCTCGTTGTTGCGGCCGGGTGGGGTGCGCTGGAGGATGTCGAAGATGGCGGGGGTCAGCACGTAGCGGCCGAGGATGGCGAAGTTGGAGAATTTCTCCTCGAGCGTCGGCTTCTCGTTCATGTCGCCTATGCGGTACACGCTCTCGCTCAGTCTGTCCTCCAGCTTGACGGAGGAGTATTTGACGATCAGCTCATCCGGCACCTCGTGCACGGCGACCGCGCCGCACTCGTACTTCTCGGCGGCCTCCACAAGCTGCTGCAGGACGGGCTTCTCGCTGAGCATTATGTCGTCGCCCAGCAGGACGGCAAAGGGCTCGTCCCCGACGAAGCTCTTGGCGCGCCACACCGCGTGACCCAGACCCTTCGTCTCCTTCTGGCGCAGGAAGAACACGTCGGCCATGTCCGCCACGTGGCGCACGGTCTCGGCCTCCTTCTCCTTGCCGTCGTGGATGAGGCGGGCCTCAAGATCCGGGGCGTAGTCGAAATAGTCCTCGATGGGGGATTTGCCGCGGTTTGTGATTATCAGGATCTCCTCGACCCCGGCGGCGACGGCCTCCTCCACGATGTATTGCAGGACGGGCTTGTCCACCAGCGGCAGCATCTCCTTGGGGACGCTCTTGGTGTTGGGCAGCAGCCTTGTCCCAAGACCGGCTGCGGGGATTATTGCTTTTCTGACGCGCATAGCCGTGCTCCTTTCTTATATCAAGAGTTAACTTTTTCCACAAATTCCCTGAAAAATGTCTTGCGGGAGAGGCTGCACATGAGCGGCAGCCCGAGTCCGAGCAGCACGATGGCCTCGCCGAGGCCGACCTGACCCGCGTTGAGCGCGAAGACGCCGAGGTGGCTGAACAGGCTCAGCCCGTTATAGGCGCAGGTGATGACCGCGCCGACGACGAGGGCGTTGAAGGCCACGGGCATCAGGCAGGCGAGAAGGGCGCTGCCGAGGCTGTGCTTTCTCCGGCCGGCGGCCGCCGTCAGCAGCGCGGCGGCGAGGGTCGCGAGGGAGCCGAAAACGATGTCCAGGAGGTTGCCGGTGAGGATATTCGCGATGGCGCAGCCCAGGAAAAGACCCCAGGCCGTGCAGGGCATGAAATAGGGCAGGATGCACAGCGCCTCCGAGACGCGCAGCTGTAGCGCCCCGTAGCTTATCGGCGCGAGCAGCATGGTGAGCGCGGCGTAGGCCGCGCCGACGACGGCCGCCGTGGCTATCGCGCGGGTGTTGAGTCTGGAATTATTCATAGGAGAGGGGGACCTCCATTTTTTATTTATCGCAGGGTGTGGAAACCTGCGGTATTCCGTTGTCGCCGTCCGCCACGTGCGCGCCCTCCTCCCTGCGGCGCAGGGAGAATTCGCAGCCGCAGTACAGCTGGCGGTACAGCCCGTATTTTTCGCTCAGCTCGATGGAGCGGTTCTCGCCGTCGCGCTTTTTAAAGTCCGACGGCAGCCAGCTCACGCCGGCCGCTCTGCCTATCTCCTCGCCGAGCGTGTTTATAAGCTCCGCGTCCTTATGGCGCGAGAGGCTGAGCGTGGTGCAGAAATAGTCGTACCCGTAATGCTTGGCGAGCCGCGCCGTCTCGAGCAGGCGCAGCCGGAAGCATTCGGCGCAGCGCTTCCCGCCCTCGGGCTCGCCCTCAAGACCCTTCACGCGCGCGTAGTAGGCCTCGCTCTTCCAGGGCTCGGCCAGGATATTCACCCTGTCGGCGAGACCCATCTTTTCAATGAGCTGCACCTGGGTCTCGAATCTCCGCTCAAACTCCTCCTTCGGGTAGATGTTCGGATTGTACCACAGGAGGGTGACGTCGAAATATTGCGTCAGGTATTCGAGCACGGCGCTGGAGCAGGGGCCGCAGCAGCTGTGCAGCAGGACGCGGGGGGAGCGCCGGCCGCGTTTCTGGATTATCCGGTCCAGTTCCTTCTGATAATTTCTGTTCATAAAACGTACTATAACACAATAAAAAGTAAAAAGCCATATCTTCTTGACGGCCGCCCTGTTATTAGAGTATATTTGAAAACAGGATCTATCCGCTCCACAAAAGGGGGAAACATACTATGGACAGCCGCACGAGCAAGCAGAACTATTACCTCGACATTGCAGATTCGGTGCTGGAGCGCTCCACCTGCCTGCGCCGGAAATACGGCGCGCTGATAGTCAGGAACGACGAAATAATCTCCACCGGGTACAACGGGGCTCCGCGCGGGCGGCGCAACTGCTCCGACCTCGGCGTGTGCACGAGGGAGACGCTGAGGATACCCTCCGGCGAGCGCTACGAGCTCTGCCGCAGCGTCCATGCCGAGGCCAACGCCATTATCTCCGCCTCCCGCCGGGACATGATAGGCGCGACCATATATCTCGTCGGCCGCGACGCGCGCACCAACGAGCTCCTGAGCGACGCCATGTCCTGCTCCATGTGCAAGCGCCAGATAATCAACGCCGGGATAGACCGCGTCGTCATCCGCGTCTCCGAGACGGAGTATAAGACCATCCCCGTCAGCGACTGGATAGAGAACGACGACTCGATATTCATGCTCTGAGCGCCCCGGCGAAAGCGCCCCGTTTTTGGTACATTTGCCCGCGGTTGTATATTGTGAGGGCTGTTTTTTTGTGTTACAATATAAACATTCTTCAGACTGCGGAAAAACCTGTTATATAATAAGGAGGCCACAATGAGCAAGAACGTGATTTTCTGTTATTCCGGCACGGGCAACTGCCTGGATATAGCGAAGAACATAGCGAAAAAACTTGGCGATACGGATATCGTGATGATGCGCGGCGCGCCTGAAATAACCGATGTGCGCTCGGCGGAGCGGGTCGGCTTCGTCGTGCCCTGCTACGCGGGCGGTCTGCCCGGCAAGGTGGAGGAGTATGTCAGCCGCGTGGCCGTCGGCGCGGAGACCTATACCTTCGGCGTCTGCTCCTACGCGGGCTATCCCGGCGTCGGACTGAGCAAGATCAACAAGATAGTCCCGCTGGACTACTGGGCGGGCGTGACGCAGCAGTGCTCCTGCATCTGGCTGATGCCGCACTTTATGATGATGCCCCCGCTCGGCCCCAAGGCCGCGCAGAAGCGCGCGGAAAAGCTCGCCGCGAGAATAGGCGAGGACGCGCTCAAGAAGCTCTGCTCCCCCAAGGCTCCCGGCGCTTTCTTCCTCAACGCCGTCGAGGCGAAGGCCTGGCCGATGCTGTCGAAGAAGAAGGCCGAGAAGCTCACCGTCAACGGCGACTGCATAAGCTGCGGCCAGTGCGAAAAGCTCTGCCCGAGAGGGAACATCAGGCTCGTCCACGGCAGACCGGAGTTCGGCGACGACTGCATCCAGTGCCTCAGCTGCCTGCAATACTGCCCCAAGCAGGCCATCAACATGGGCGGCGCGACCGTAAAGCGCGAGCGTTACCACAACGCCAACATCCCCGCCGCGGAGCTGATGAAAAAGGTCATACATATAGACTGAGATTACACGCGCCGACGCGGCGCCCCCCGGTACCAACCG
>JAYFNM010000074.1:0-10509 GCA_034933465.1 Oscillospiraceae bacterium
CACGCTCCCCGTGGGGGGAGCGACCAGGGACGGCAGCAAGAGGGCCTTTGACCTGTACACATTTCAATCCACGCTCCCCGTGGGGGGAGCGACCCTTGACCACGTCGTGCTCATAACGCAGGTGTCGCCATTTCAATCCACGCTCCCCGTGGGGGGAGCGACAGCAAAAACGCACAGGAAACTGCTGCGTTTTTGACAATTCTTATAAAAGGCAACTCATTTTTTCTGCATTTCAGTGCGACGGTCACGCGTTCGCCTCCCAAATGCGTCCTTTTTCGTCGTTTCTTCGGTGCGAACCCGGCAGCGATACCGTGAGCGCTCACATTTCGCACTATACCAGCAGCGTGTCCTCCGGGTCGTAGCTCTCCCTGACGCCGAAATGCTCTATGCGGGATCTGTAGGCGTTCCCGAGGTTGTAAAAGCGCAGGCTGTCGCGCTTTGTATCCATGACGGCGCACAGCTTTGCCTGAAGCGTGCGGTACTGCGCCGCGTCCAGCAGACACTCGAAGACGCTGTTCTGCACGCGCTGGCCGTAATTTTCGCACTGCTTTGCAATGAGCCGCAGCCGACGCCGACCGGCGGCGTTTTCCGTGTTCACATCATATGTTATCAAAACCAGCATAGGCGCCTACTTCCACAGAAACGGCGGATAAGCGTCGATGTCGCCGCGCAGATACCTCGCGAGCAGCAGCGCCTGAACATACGGCACAAGCCCCCATTGCAGCTTTTCCCCCAGATAGGGATGGGTGATCGTATCACGTTTTCTCTCCTGCCAGGATCTGAGCAGCTTTTTCCTGCCGTCGTCTGTCATAAGCACGGCGCCGCCCTCCGTCGCCTGAAAGTCTCCGGCTCCGACAACGCGGTTGTTGATAAGCGTGAGTACGAATCTGTCCGCCATGCAGGGGCGAAGCTCCTCCATCAGATCGAGCGCGAGTGACTCGCGGCCGGGTCGGTCCCGGTGCATAAAGCCGACATAGGAGTCCAGTCCCACGGACTCAAGAGCCGACGCGCAGTCGTTTGCAAGCAGCGAATATGCGAATGACAGCATCGCATTGACCCTGTCCAGCGGCGGCCGCCTGCTCCTGCCGCCGAAGCTGAAGGCGTCCCTGTCGCCGAGGATCATGTCGCCGAACACCGAAAAATAGCTCGCCGCGCAGTCGCCCTCCATGCCGCGCAGGACGTCCGGGCTCTCGGCCGCCGAAATCCCGTCGAGCGCGGCGCGCAGGCTGTCGCAGACGCCCTGCAATTTCGCGGCGTCCACGCGCAGCCCGTGGTCGCGCAGCGTCCGCCCCACGCTCCAGCGGCAATTATATACCTTGCCGAAGATCATGCCGCGAGCAATGACGCAGCTCTGCGACAGGTCGTCCGCGAGCCGGTACTGCCGGCGGCGCAGAAGGACGTTGCCGTTTGCCGCGCCGGAAGCCCGGGCGAGAAAGCGCCCGTTTGGAGTGTTGAAGCAGAGGCTTACGCCGCGCTTCACGCACGCGCCCATGAGCGCCGGGCTCGCGCCCGGATAGGCGAAGGTGAAAATACTCTCGAGCGTGTGCAGGGGGAAGCGTCCCGCCTCGTCCTCTCCATGCCTCACCACGACGTTTTCCCCGTCAAGCGTGAGATAGGAGTCCTCCGTCAGAACAAACAGCGTATTGAGCAGCTTTTTCATCGCGTCTCCTCCATGCTCCGCGCGATATACGCGCCGACATTTCCGGCTCTTCCGAGGGACGGCAGGCACAGATCCTTGAGAGAACAGGCGTTGCACGCCTTCGACCGCTTCACGCTTGGCGTTCTGCCGCGCGCGTAGAGCTCGTGCATCTCCGCGAGCGAGGCTGTGACGAGCGCGCGCAGCTGCCCGGTGAACTCCACGGGAGTTCTTCTCCGCGGCTCGCCGTAGAACAGCGCGCCGCGGTCGATGCGGCAGCAGAGCATCTCCTCGAGGCACAGAGCCTGACCGCAGAGCTGCGCGGCGTCGCAGTCGTTCTCCTTGGGCCGGCCGCGCTTATACTCGACCGGGAAGGGCAGCCATCTGCCCTCCCGGCCGCCGAGCTCTACGCCGCCCGGATCTCTGTGGAATTCCAGCACGTCGCACTGGCCGGAAACGCCGAGAGTGCGGGAGAAGACGCGCATACCGCGCGTAGTTATCACACCGTCGCGCCGCTCCGTCAGCGTCTCGTCGTGCGTGCGCTCATGCATCAGCCTGCCGTCGGCCGTGCGCAGGTTCTCCGCCCACTGATCCTCGACATGGATAAGCGCCCACTGCCGCCGGCAGAACAGAAAATGCTGCAGCCCGGAGAGCTGGAGGAAGTCCTCCTCGTCGTAGCAGGTCACCCCATGCGAGTGACCTGCACCCCCTGCGGCACCGCCGCCTCGTCTACCGTCACCTCATAGTCGGAATATGCCCTCGCGACCTGCACGCCCTCGCGCCGCCTGACGCTCACCGTCTCGAACAGCTTCCACGCGGGCGCGCAGCCGAGCTCGGAATCATGCTTGAACACGATGAGCTCGCGCACGGCCATATTGCCGCGGGCGGCGGAGCGGTCGAATTCGAACATGTTCATGATGGCCTCCCACAGCAGCTTGAGATCATCCTCGGAAAAGCCTGTGGTCTTGCGGGCAAGATTGGCCGAGACATAGCCCTCGCAGCGATAGAGGCCGTAGGGGACGATATATTTGCGCCCCATCTCCGTCCCCTTCTTTTCCGCGTCGGCCTCGGTCGTTATCGCCACGCGGGTAATAGTCACCTCCTGCGGTATAACGGGCTCGACCGAGCGAGAGAAGCCGAGCTGGACAGGGCCTCTGACCTGGCCGCAGTTGAGCGCGGCTTTCACAAAGGTGGTCATCACCGCGCCAAAGCTGCGGATATCGAAGAAATTCGTGCACATGAAGCCGCGTATCTTTTCATCCAGACCCGCGTCCTTCTTTTTCGCTTCCTTTACGGTCTTTTCGTCGATGCCGAGATAGGCATAGGCCTCGGCGTCCGAGCGGTTGAGCGGAATGCTGTCCTTGATATAGATGCGATATCCCGGGACGTTTTCCCGGACTGTCTCCACGTAGTTTCTGATCTTGCGCTTGAGGCAGACGTCGGTGACGAGGCCGAGATTCGTCTCGGGGTCGATGCGCGGCATATTGCCCGCGTCGGGATCCCCGTTGGGGTTGCCGTTTTCCACGTCGAACAGGATCACGAATTCATACCGGTTTTTTATGGCGTTTTCAAACATTTACTTTTCCTCCTCCTTATTATCCGGTTTTTTCTTCTCATAGCGCTTCTGCGTCTGATGATAATATCCGAGCTGGAATATGCCCTGATCGCTCAGCGTGAGGTGCGCGGGATAGCTCTCTGTGAGCAGCGCTGTCAGCGCCTGTAATTGCTTTGAAAACCACACTCTGCCTGCGTCGTCCATCTTGCGCAGGTGCTTTTCCGCGAGCTTTATCAGCGTCGGGAACACCACGGCGGGCGTCGCGCAGGCAGAGGTGAAATACTTGTCCTTGATGGTCGTGTTTATTCCGGGGTTGGCCTTCTCCTGAATGTCCTCCAGAACAGAGAACATACGACCCAAAATGTATGGCTGATAGGTCGTTTTTTCGTTGAGCTCCACGGTCAGAGCCTCCTTATTAAAATTTTCATCCATGTTCCTGAGCAGATAGGCCTTGATGATCGCCGCTCTGCCGCGCGTTATGCTGCGCTCGGCGCGTATGCGGAGCTCTGTCTGCTGATACAGCGTCGCGGGATAAGACCCGCCGGAAAGCATGGCGCGCAGGGTATCGCCCGCCATCTGCGGCGACGCGGACTTGTCGCGTGAATTGAGATTGACGGTCTCGCGCAGCAGCTTCCAGAGGGGCAGCCGCTCTTCCTTGTCAAAGTCCGGCCGTACTATCTCAAGCCGTTCATAGTGCTCGTTCAGCCGCTTTTCAAAGCTGCCGAAGCTGTCGCTGAGGAAAAAGCGCACCGACAGCCTCGCCGCGTTCGGGGCGAGGCCGAGAATATAAAAGTGATTGTCCGGCTTTAGCGGCAGAGCGTCCCAATACGCATTTTCCCCTTTGGCCAGCGCGGTCATAACGCCCTTAAGGTCGTTATCCGTCACCGTGTCGCCGTCCAGAGAGCAGCCGAAGGCATCCTGATACTGCGTCCCGGCGCTCTCCGCCCAGTAGACCACGGTGGTATCTCCGACAAGTCTGGTGTGCGCCGTATCCGCTATCAGATGATTCAGCGCCGTGGTATAGGCGAACGCGGCATATTTCGACACGGGCGCGTTCAAGTTCTGCTCTCTTTCGAAGGAGCAGAAGGCTGGCGCGTTGAACGATACCAGCGCGGCGCCTGAGGACTGCGCGCCGCGCACCCTCATTATGGACGGATGGACGGGCGCCGGCACGGCTTGCTCGCCGGTGACAAGGCAGCGCATTTTTTCCCCCGCCTCCGCCGACGCGCCGTCATAGCGCCGCTGCCACGCGCGCTTGAGCTCAGGCGCGGAGTCCGGCATGGCGCCCCTGTACATGAAGGTGAAATTCGCCCCGCCGCCTGCGGCGTCGAGACAGTCCGCCAAAAGCGGCTCCTGCGCCGCGGAGCCCGGCTCCCAGCTGCGAAAGAACGCGCATATCGCCCGCGCGAACGCGGCGTCGCTGTCCGACAGCAGCCCAAGGTGCAGCTCCTTTGCCGCCTCAAAGCATTTTAGGGCGCGCTCCGGCTTGCCCTTGCCGTCCAGCCCGAGCAGATAAGCGGCATTGTCCCAGAGGAAATTCGGCGCAATGCCGACAGTCCGCTTTACCGCGGCCGGGAGCTCGTAATACGTCGGTATCGGCTTGCCTTTTTCGTTGGTCGCCTCCAGCGGGAAGACCGCCTTAAGCCCTCCGTCGTCATCGAGCTCAAGGGCAAACTGCACCCGCGCCCTGCCCCAGCCGGGCCGCGCTATCGCTCCCCTTTCCGCCAGAGCCTCATAATATGAAACCAGAGCCTGAAGTATCATCTCAGCACCTCCCGGCTCTCGGGCGCGGGTATGTTCAGCACGCCGTCTTCAAGCTTTGCGCGGAAGAACATGGGCGTGATGTTCTGCGGGTCGGAATAATCCATGCCATAGAGCATCAGGCCGAGCTCGCGCGTCTCGCCGGGACAGGCCGCGGGTATCTCTCCGCCCTCCCACTTGCGGACCGACGCCGGGAACTCGCGGCAGCCCAGGCAGGGCTGGTAATAGTTCTGCCCTCTTTCGAGCCTGCGGCGCATAATATCGCAGAATTTGCCCTCGTTGTCGCCCGGCGCGGCTCTGTCGGTCATCACGAAGTGCGCCTCTATCACATAGTGCACGTCCCGCAGCACCGTGGCGGCGCGCTGCTGAATGTCGTCCGACGTGCATATGTACAGCTCTGTGCCGCCGCCGTTCATCGCGCTCCGGACATTTGAGGCCGATATCCTGCTCTTCACCTCGTTTCGCCGGATGTTCGTGAACCTGATCGGATTGAGGACAAATATTTTGTCCGGGACCCACTTCATACCGGGGTGGTAGTACACCGCGTCAAGCAGCCCTCTCGCCGCGGACGGGGTCATTACGTCGTAACTCAGCCTTTCCGTCTTTAGCTCCGGGCGGGTGAAGCAGGCATAGTCGCCCCAGACCTCCACCTTTACAGACATCTCATCTCTCCTTCCTTATTCAGACTTTTCACGTGCTCTTATGCAGAGAATACCATTTATGATTTGTCTTAGCAAGAGCATATCCTGAGTTATAATTCAACCGTCAATATTTTCGCGGTATACGCTGAATATTGTGGGCTGAAGCAGTCTCTTATGCGATTGTTCGGCATGAGGGGGCGGATATCTCCGCCCCCTCATTATTGAAACTCGGCCTGTCCGCCCTCGGGAGAGAGGTTCAGGCCGGTACATCCGTTATACTGCGCCGTGTCCAGCAGCACGGCCGTGTTGCCGGACATCTGCTCTACCGCGCCGGCGCTGTCCAGCTTTTCATAGTCGCGGCGGTTGACGCTCACGGCAAACTGCCCGAGCTTCCTCAGCAGCTCCCGCGAGGGTCCGCCGAAGCGCAGCCTGTCTACAAGCTCCCTGCCCTCCCCAAGCGGGATATATACGGTCATGGCGTTGTCGTCTATGAGATGGAAATTTCTTGCGACGGTATCGAAGGCCATATTTTCGCCTATCTCCCGCATGACGTTCTTTTCATCCAGCGCGCTGTCATTTTTCAGCGTGTACAGCAGAAAATCAAAATAGGTCTCTATTGCCGCCGGGGACGAGATGTCCTCGCAGGCCTCTATTACCCGTCTTGCGGCGGCGGTATTCTGTGCGAGCGCTCGCGGCGGCCGCGCCTCGGTGTCGAAGATATGTACTATGCTCTCTTCCGCGGGATGCCTCCCCTCCCTGTTGCAGCGACCGCCCGCCTGTATGATGGAATCGAGTCCGGCCACGGCTTTATACACCGTCGGGAAGTCCACGTCCACGCCGGCCTCTATCAGACTTGTCGAAACGACGCGGCAGGTCTCCCCGGCTTTCAGCCTCCCGCGTATCTCGTCGAGCGTTTCGCGGCGGTGCGCCGCCGTCATCGCGGTCGAGAGATGGAAGCGCCCTTCCTCCGGAAGCAGGGCAAATATCTGCTGCGCCTGCCGTCTGTTGTTGACTATGCAGAGCGCCGCCGGCTCGTCGGAAATGCGCGCGGCCAGCGTGTCGTCGGACAGCCTCCCGTCGCGGCGAAAGCGGACCCTTTGGAAAAAGCTGTGGTTGCCGTCGATATCCGGGCAAAGCTCTTCTATATCACCGGGAAGGTATTTTTTTATAAGCCTGCCCAGCGACGGCTGCGTGGCAGTGCACAAGACCGCCGTACAGCCGTAATTCTTTACGAGCTCCGCTATTGCCCAGACGCAGGGCGTCAGGTAGTTTACGGGGAGCATCTGAGCCTCGTCGAAAATGATGACGCTGCCGGCTATATTGTGCAGCTTCCGGCAGCAGGAGGGGCGGTTGCCGAAGAGCGACTCGAAAAACTGAACGGCCGTCGTGAGAATGACGGGCGCGTCCCAGTTTTCCGACGCGAGGTAGCGCCGCCTGTCGCGCGCGCTCATGTCGCCGTTTTCATCGCTGTCATACTCCACATTGGCATAGTGCGCAACGACGTTCTCCGCCCCGAATATCTCCTCGAACACCGCCTGCGTCTGCTCTATTATAGAGGTGTATGGGATAACGTAAATTATCCGCCGCTGCGCGTTCTCCAAAGCGTGCCGCAGAGCGAAGGCCATTGAGCCGACCGTCTTCCCACCTCCGGTCGGTACTGTCAGCGTATACAGTCCCTTCCGGCGCTTCCCGGCCTCCATGAGCTCCCGCAATATTGCGCACCGCCGAACATTTATCGGCGCCGCCGCAGCCCACCACCTTGAAACATAAGAGTCAAGCTTTATGCAAAGCTCCCCTAAGGCCTCGCCCGTCCCGCGCTCGACGCCTCCGGCGCTCATAAAACGCTCAGTGTCCAGCCAGTCCGCATCGACCAGGCAGGAATACAGCATATGAGCGTAGAAAAAGCCGCCCTCCCTCGACGCGGCAAAGCGCGCCGGCGTCTTGGCCGGCGGAGCAGTGAGCTCTTCTCTGAAGGCGGAATAATCCTCTATCTCTTTTCCGCCCCTGCTGCGCACGCGCGCGAGCAGGGTTCCGGAGCTGTCTGTCCGGTTTCCGAGGTCCGGTATTCCGCCGTGATGTCCGGCAATGCACAGCGCCGCCGCGCCGTCTCTCAGGGCAAAAGCCTCTACCGCGCCGGCGGTAGAGTGGTCCACGCGGATGTTCGCCCCCCGTATTCTCTTTTGAAAAGCGAGGGAGTACTTCCCGATATCGTGCAGCAGGCCGCAGCGGTACGCCGCAGCCTCCGCGCCGAAGGGCGCCGCAAATTCTCGCGCGGCCTCCGCCGTGTTGATCAGATGCTCGATGAGCGGCTGTTCATCGCCCTTTTCCGGAGCGGTGTGCGCGATATATTCCATGCTTTCTCCTCGCTTTCAGCCTTTGGCAAAAACACTGTCAGCCGTCCTGTAAAACGCTTCTCGAGCCGCCCCGCGCCACTTCGCGGGCGCGGCGGGACGGGCGCTACTCCGCGCTCTTTCTCATCTCGAGATAGGGCACTGTCTCATAGCCGCATTTTTCGTACAGGCGTATCGCCCGCTCGTTGCCGGTGTCCACCTCCAGCCTGAAGATCGCGTCCGGGTACAGCCGCTCCACAAACTCGAAAAAGTCTTTTCCCAGACCCAGGCTGCGATACTCGCTCTTTATATACAGATCCTCCAGCCAAACGCAGGGCTTGCCGAGCTCGGTGGAAAAGCTCCTGGCTATCATCGCGTAGCCCTGAATTATCCCGGCCTCTTCAAACACATAGCCCTCCAAAAACGGGCCGCCCTCCACGCAGCTGTCCACGTTGCTCTCGAAAATCTCGTCCGTCCCGCAGGTCAGCACCGCGGGCGAGGCGTAGAAAACGCGCATCATGTCCATAACCTCGCGCTTGTCCTGCCCTGTTATTTTCCTGATCGTGCTCATCTTAATAAAACTCCTCTGCATAATATTTATCTGTATATTACAGCATACCACAGCCGCGCAAAAAAAGAAACCTCGCCCGGCAGCGGCGCGGAAGCGAAATATTAAAGTTTTTTAAACAAGTTACTTGACATAACACCCAAGGCAAGCTAAAATGATACGAATAATATTTTATGGGGGTCGTGGGGAGACCCCGGTCAAATATTACTTTTCAATTACGACGGGCGCGTTTTAAGGCTCGTCTTGCTTTAAAAACATGATCTTTTTTAAACCACCGCAAAATTCTTAAAGAATGGAGGTGTGTTTACTTACTATGCCGCCGATTCTGATGACCGTTATCATAGCTGCCGTCCTGGCAGTTATAGGCTTCCTGCTTGGTGTGCTCTACCGCAAGAATGTCGCGGAGCGCGAGATACAGAGCGCAGAGGAAGAAGCCAAACGTATAATAAACGAATCAATTAAAAGTGCCGAGAGCAAAAAGAGAGAAGCTCTCGTAGAGGCAAAGGAAGAAATACACAGAAACCGCTCCGAATATGAGCGGGAAGTCAAGGAGCGCCGCGGCGAGCTCCAGAAACAGGAACGCCGCCTGCAGCAGAAGGAAGAAAATCTCGACAGGAAAATTGACGGCGTCGAGAAAAAAAGCGACACCCTCAACAGCAAGATCGCCGCGGTAGAGGCGCAGCAGCAGGAGGTGGCTCTGGTAAAGAAGAGCCAGCTTGAGATGCTTGAGAAGATATCCGGCCTGTCCGTGGACGACGCCAAGGCCTATCTTATCAACAACATCCGCGACGACGTGACCCACGAGATGGCCATGAAGGTCAAGGAAGTGGAGGCTCAGTTCAAGGACGAGGCGGACGACAGGGCGAGAGAGATCATCGCCACCGCTATCCAGCGCTGCGCCGCCGACCATGCCAGCGAGATCACAGTCTCCGTCGTACCTCTCCCCAACGATGAGATGAAGGGTCGCATAATCGGCCGCGAAGGCCGCAATATCCGCAGCATCGAGACCCTCACCGGCTGTGACCTCATTATTGACGATACCCCCGAAGCGATCACCGTCTCCAGCTTCGACCCCGTCCGCCGCGAGGTCGCGCGGCTGGCGCTCGAAAAGCTCATCCAGGACGGCCGTATCCACCCCGCCCGCATCGAGGAGATGGTGGCCAAGGCGCAGAAGGAAGTCAACGCGACTATCAAGGCCGAAGGCGAGCGCGCCGTGTTCGAGACCAATATCCACGGCCTCAACCCCGAGATAATCAAGCTCCTCGGCCGCATGAAATACCGCACCAGCTACGGGCAGAACGTGCTCAACCATTCCATCGAGGTGTCCCATATCGCGGGTCTGCTGGCCTCCGAGCTGGGCGTCGATGTCAACACCGCCAAGCGCGCGGGTCTGCTCCACGATCTCGGCAAGGCCATCGACCACGAGGTCGAGGGCAGCCATGTGAGCATAGGCGTCGATATAGCGCGCAAATACAAGGAGTCCGAGGCCGTTATCCACGCCATCGAGGCGCACCATAACGACGTTGAGCCGCACACCGTGGAGGCCTGCCTCGTTCAGGCGGCCGACGCGATCTCCGCCTCCCGCCCCGGCGCCCGCCGCGAGAATATCGAGAACTATGTAAAGCGCCTTGAAAAGCTTGAGGAGGTCTCCAAGAGCTTCCCCGGCATCGCAAGCTCCTACGCCATTCAGGCCGGCCGCGAGATACGCATCATGGTCAAGCCCGAGGACGTCAGCGAGGATCAGATGGTGCTGCTCGCGCGCGACATCGCAAAGAAGATAGAGGAAGAGCTGACCTACCCCGGCCAGATTAAGGTTCATCTTCTCCGCGAGACCAAGGCCGTCGATTACGCAAAGTAAAAAAGAACAGCATAACAAAAAAGGCTCTATGTCAATAGTTGGGGTAGAGCAAAAAGAAGAACCTAAAAAAAGGAGTAGTGTGGAGCGCCACATTACTCCTTTTATTAGGTGTCATGAAGCGCAATGAAGAATGCGGTTACGGAAACGGGAGAAGTTTCGT
>JAYFNM010000075.1:0-6828 GCA_034933465.1 Oscillospiraceae bacterium
GCTCCGCCGGAGCGCGCCGCGCCCGGTCTCTGTCCGCGCGCGGGTTTGAGCCGCCGCGGCTCTGGGAGCGCTCGCGCCCTGCGCCGCCAAGCCCGCGCAACAGGCCGCGCGCCTCGTCCTCCATCGCGGCGACGGCGCCCCTGCGCCTGACGGGCTCGGCGGGCGTCTCCCCGGCATAAGCCGAAAAGTTCTCTGTCGCGGCGGGGGCGGGCGCCTCGGCCGGGGCGTTTTTCGGCCTGTAGACCTTTACGCCCTCGTCGTCCATCGCCGCCTCGCGGGAGGCGCTGCTCGCCTCGTCGAGATACGAGTCGTAGCGAGCCTGCGCGGCGGCGGCGCGTTTTTCCTCCCGGTAATCGGCCAGGATGTCGTCTACGGACGCGCCGCCGTATTCATTTTTTTTATCCCGGCTGTATTGATCCATAATAAAATCTTCTTGTCGATAATAATAGTCGTCGCCGACCCCGGCCTGCTCCGCTTCCGGACGGGAGGACGCGCGCGGGGCGGATGAGGCGCTGTCCCTCACCGGCGCACAGCCGCGCTCGTGCCGACCCTTCACGGCCTTATTGCTCCGCGCTCCGCTGGCGCAGCACCTCATACATGGTGATCGCGGCGGCAGCGGAGGCGTTGAGCGAGCCGACGAGCCCCTTCATCGGAAGGCTGACCACAAAGTCGCAGTTTTCGGAGACAAGGCGACCCATACCGTCGCCCTCGGAGCCGATGACGAGCGCTAGCGCGCCGGTGAGGTCGGTGTGCCACAGATCGGAGCTGCCCTCGGCGGCGGTGCCGTATATCCAGACGCCGCGCTCCTTGAGCTCGCTGATGGCGGCGGGGATGTTGGGCACGCGGGCGATGAGCGCGTGCTCCGCCGCGCCCGCGCTCGCCTTATCGACGATGGCGGTGAGCCCCGCGCTGCGGCGCTTGGGGATTATCAGCCCGTGGACGCCCGCGCACTCGGCCGAGCGGATGATTGCGCCGAGATTGTGCGGGTCGCTTATCTCGTCGCAGACAACAATAAAGGGCTTCTCGCCCTTCTCTTCGGCGGCGGCAAAAATGTCGTCCACCGTGCAGTATTCACGGACGGCCGCCAGCGCGATAACGCCCTGATGCGCGTGGGTCTGGCTCATAAAGTCGAGCTTTCGCCGGTCGCATTCGACCACGACCACGCCCTTTTCACGAGCCTTGGAGGCTATATGGCCGAGGGTCTTGTCCACGTCGCCCTTGTTGATAAAGATCTTATCTATCGCGCGCCCTGCCCGCAGAGCCTCGATGACGGCGTTGCGGCCCTCGATCATGTCGTTTTTTATTTCGTTTTCATTTTCCATTACATTCCGCTCCAGTTTATATCTATACGGATAGATGATATCATAAGATTATGTAAATTAAAAGGATTATTTTTTTAAGTTTACAAATTTTTATAGACTTTGCGCTTGAGACACGTTATTATTGGAGCATAATGATGACGTTGCGTCCGCTGCCGGCGGACGCCCGGATACACATATTTCCACAAGGAGACTGCCTCAATGAAAGACCCTATGACCTATATCGAGCGCTTCTGCTATAAGCATCCGAGCTTCGGCGTGAAGAAGCTCATGCTGTATGTCACCGCGGCGAACGTGGCCTTCTGGCTGCTCGGCGCGATAAATCCCGTCCTGCTCAGCTATCTGAGCTTCGACGCGGCGGCCATCCTGCGCGGGCAGGTATGGCGGCTCGTGACCTTCGCGCTCTACCCGCCCAGCACGGGTCTGCTGGCCTTTATCGCGTTCTATTTTTACTATTGGATAGGCAGCACGCTCGAGCAGTACTGGGGCACTCCGCAGTTCAACATTTACTATTTCACCGGCATTATTCTCACGATAATTTACGGCTTTGTGATGTATTTCATCACCGGGATAAACTTCTCGCTGAACGCGGAATATATATACCTGTCGATGTTCTTCTCCTTCGCGGCGCTGTTTCCGAACATGGAGGTGCTGCTGTTCTTCATACTGCCCATCAAGATAAAGTATCTCGCGTTCATAGACGCGGCCTATTTCGTCTTCGGCGTACTGACCGGCTCCTTCCCGGCCAATCTGCTGCCGGTCGTCGCGGTGCTGAACTTCCTCATCTTCTGCGGAGGAGACCTCTTCCGGCGCATCCCCAAAAAGGCGAGCGCGAACACGGTGAACTTCCGGCGCGAGTCGCGGAAGATAAACCGGGAGCAGGCGAGCAAGCTGTACACGCACAAATGCGCCGTCTGCGGCCGCACCGACGCCGACCATCCCGAGCTCGAGTTCCGCTACTGCTCCCGCTGCGCCGGCTATCACTGCTTCTGCTCCGACCATATCAACAACCATATCCACTTCACCGAGTGAGGCTGAGACATGGCTCCCTCCGCGTGTTTAAACAACGCGGAGGTTTTTTTACTTTTGCCGCCGCGGCGCTTCACAAGCCGGGAAAAGTATAATATAATCATGGTATATACCTGCAAGGAGGATTGCCGATGAGCAAATATTCGGGTTATATGGGGCGGATCGTGCGGCTGGATCTGAACACGCGGGAGGCGACGGACTACCCCTGGACGGACAGGGAGCGGGAGCTCTATCTCGGCGGGAAGACCGCGGCCTCCAAGATAATGTTCGACAGCTTCACCGGGGCGGAGAAGCCCTTCGGCGAGGAAAACCTCATAATCATCTCCACCGGGCCGCTGACGGGCACCTTCGCGCCCTCCTCGAACCGCTTCGACATATCGACGCTCTCCCCGCTGACCGGCATCACCACCTCCTCCAACTGCGGCGGCAATTTCGGCTTCTACCTCAAGAAGGCCGGTATCGACGCGCTGATAATCCGCGGCAAGTGCGCGGAGCCGACCTGGATAGACATAGACGACGGCGCGTTCAGCTTTCACGACGCGGCGGAGCTCAGCGGCCTGCGCGTATCCGAGACGCAGAGCGAGCTTCAAAAGCGCGCGGACGCGCTGCGCGGGAAGAAGACGAAGTGCGGCATGGTGTCCATCGGCCCAGCGGGGGAAAACCTCGTGAAGTACGCCTCCGTCATCAGCGGCGAGCGCGCCGCCGGGCGCGCGGGCGTCGGCGCGGTGTTCGGCAGCAAGCGGATAAAGGGCATCGTCGCCTCCGGCGAGCACGAGATAAGCGTACACGACAGAGAAAAGGCCGTGGCCTTCAACAAGAAATGGACGGCGCAGCTGCGCGCGCACCCGCTGACGGGGGGCACGCTGCCGAAGATGGGCTCCGCGGGACTTGTCGCGCCGATGCAGATACGCGGCATGCTCTCGACGAAGAACTTCTCCGCCGGGCGCTTCGACTGCTTTGAGAAGGTCAGCGGAGAGGCGCTGGCCGAGGAGGAGAACATCGTCAACAACGGCTGCCTGTCCTGCCCAATCCGCTGCTCGCGCACGGTGAGCGTGAACGGGCAGAAGGTAAAAGGGCCGGAGCTGGAGACGCTGTGCCTGCTCGGCGGGAACCTCATGAACGACGATCTCTCGCTCGTCTGCCGCTGGAACAACGAGCTCGACGAGCTCGGCATGGACACCATCTCCTGCGCCGGGACGCTCGCCTGGGCGATGGAGGCCAACGAAAAGGGACTATGGAAAAACGGCCTCGAGTTCGGCAGGACGGACAACATCTCGCAGACCTTCGAGGACATCGCCTTTCGGCGCGGCATCGGGGACGAGCTCGCCGAGGGCTCGAAGCGCCTGAGCAAAAAGTACGGCGGAGAGGACTTCGCCATCCAGTCCAAGGGCATGGAGCTTGCGGCCTATGAGCCGCGCCGCGCCGTGGGTCAGGGGCTGGGCTACGCCGTGGCGAACAGGGGCGGCTGCCATTTAAACGGCGGCTATCTCGTCATCCTCGAGGGGCTCGGGCTGAACACCGACGCGCAGACTCCGCACGGCAAGGCGGATTTCTGCATGCTCATGCAGGATCTGATGGAGAGCATCTCCGCCGCGGGGCAGTGCCTGTTCACCTCCTTCGGGCTGTTCCCGGCCTTTTTGATTAAAAACCCGCGCGGCCTTACCACGAGGACGGTCAACCGGGCCATCCCGCGCCTCGGCTGGGCGGTGCGGCTGATGAACAAGGCGCCGGGCGCGCTGTGCTTCAAGCTGCCGCTGATACCGTATCTGTACGAGATAGAGTACTCGGTCGGCATGAGGATGAGCCTCGGCCGCTTCCTCAAAACGGGAGAGCGGAGCTATAATGTGGAGCGCGCGGTGAACGCGAAGTTCGGCGTCTCGGCGGAGAAGGACAAGCTGCCCAAGCGCCTGACCGACGTGTTGCAGGACCCGGGCGACCCGAAGAGCAGGGTGCCGCTCGAGCAGATGAAGAGGATATACTACCGGGCGCGCGGCTGGGGCGAAAACGGCCTGCCGGACGAGGCCAAGCTCAGAAAGCTGGGGATCATAGAATGATAAAGGTGAAGCTTTTCGGCGTGCTGCGGCTGGACACAGGCATAAAGGAGCTTGAGATGGACGCGCAGCGGGTGAGCGACGTGTACCCGAGGCTCCTTGAGGAGATACGCCGCCGCGACCCGGACAGCGCGGTGACGCTCAAGGAGATAAGGGGCTGCCTCGTCGCGGTCAACAGCGTCGCCGCGAAGGACGGCGCGCGGCTCCGCGACGGCGACGTCGTCTCTCTCGTCCCGGCCTCCGCCGGCGGCTGAGGCGGCAGCTCGGCAGAAAACACAATATGCTCCCCCGGACAGGCGCGGTATAAGCGCCGTCGAAGGGGGAGCATATTTTTATTTTTGCCCGATACGGGGGGCTCTGCGCGGGTCAGTCGCCGTAGCCCATGGGGTTTTTGGACTGCCAGGCCCAGGCGTCGCGGCACATGTCGTCCAGGTCGTACTGCGCCCTCCAGCCGAGCATTTCGGCGCTCTTGTCGGGGCTTGAATACACGGTCGCGAGGTCGCCCGCGCGGCGGGGGACTATCTCGTAGGGGATCTTTTTGCCGGTCACGCGCTCGAAGGCCTTCACCATGTCCAGCACGCTGTAGCCGGTGCCGGTGCCGAGGTTAAAGACGTTTTCGCCCTTGTGGCGCTGCATGTATTCTATGGCCGCCACGTGGCCGCGCGCCAGATCGACCACATGGATGTAGTCGCGCACGCCGGTGCCGTCGTGGGTGTCGTAGTCGCCGCCGAAGATGTTCAGATGGTCGAGCCTGCCCACGGCGACCTGGGAGATATAGGGCATGAGGTTGTTGGGGACGCCGCGCGGGTCCTCGCCGATGAGGCCGCTGCTGTGCGCGCCGATGGGGTTGAAGTAGCGCAGGAGGACGACGGACCAGTCGCCGTCGGCAAAGGCGGCGTCGCGCATGATCTGCTCGGACATGTACTTGGTCCAGCCGTAGGGGTTGCTGCACATGCCGGTGGCGGAGCTCTCTCTCAGGGGCATCTCGTTGCCGCCGGAGTAGACCGTGGCGGAGGAGGAAAACACGATGTTCTTCACGCCGTGGTCGCGCATGGCCTCGCACAGGGTGACGGTGGAGAAGAGGTTGTTGTCGTAGTATTCCAGCGGCATACGCACCGACTCGCCCACGGCCTTGAGCCCGGCGAAGTGGATGGCGCAGCCGATGTCATGCTTTTCAAAGATCCTGTCGAGCGCCGCCCTGTCGCGCACGTCGTCCTGATAGAAATCCACGTGCTTTCCGGTGATCTGCTCGACGCGCTGTATGGCCTTGGGACTGGAGTTGACAAGATTGTCGATGACGACGACGCCCATGCCGCGGTTGAGCAGCTCGACGCAGGTGTGGCTGCCGATGTACCCGGCGCCGCCGGTGACGAGAACATTCATGCGATTACCTCTCAGTCAAGTAAAGTTTTGGGGTATATGCCGCGAGCCCTCAAGGCCGCAATATAGGACACGACGCTCTCCATGTCCTCGCGGTAGGTGATGCCGTGCCAGGTCTCGTGGCAGTTGAGCACGCGTACGACGCCCGTGCCCTCCTTTATCATGGCGTTCGTGACGAAGGGCAGGAAATATTCGCACTTGAGCGGGTTCACGGGGAGATTGCCGTCGAGCCAGGCGGGGAAGCGCTTTTCAAGCTCCTCCATCATCGAGCGGCCGAAGCCCCAGAAGTTCATGGACACAGGCACAAGGCCGGACAGCTCCGTCCAGTGCTCGCCGTCCTCTGTGAACGCGCCGTCCTCGCCGCGCTTTTCGATGCGCGTGCGCTCGACGACGTCGGTCAGCAGGCCGTCCCTGACGGCGCAGACGCCGCGCGCGACGCTGCCGTGCTCGGTGACGGTGTTTTTCAGCAGATAGGCCACCATCGCGTGTTCATTGGCTGGTCTGTCCTGACTGAGAAAGTCGAACAGGGCGGAATAGGCCGACGGCCCGTAAAAGTCGTCCGCGTTGATGACGGCGAAGGGGCCGTCCACGGCGTCCTTCGCACAGAGCACCGCGTGCGCCGTACCCCAGGGCTTGACGCGCCCCTCCGGGACGGAATACCCCGCCGGGAGCGCGTCGAGCTGCTGGTAGACGTATTTCACCTCGAAGTGCTTCTCCATCCGGCGGCCGATGAAGGCCTTGAAGTCGTCCTCGATCTCGTGCTTTATTATGAAGACCACCTTGCGAAAGCCGGCTCTGTACGCGTCAAAAAGCGAGAAGTCGATTATCGCGTGTCCGCCGTCGTCCACGGCGGTGATCTGCTTGAGGCCGCCGAAGCGGCTGCCCATGCCGGCGGCAAGTATAACAAGAGTAGGTTCCTGCAAGCTCAAACACCTCTGTCTATCTGATATCGGCCTGTATTATATCAATTTCAAAGCCGTTTGTACATAGAAAATCCGCCGCCAAACAGGAAAAAGCCCGTTGAGCGGCGGAAAAATCGCCTTTGACCT
>JAYFNM010000076.1:0-7559 GCA_034933465.1 Oscillospiraceae bacterium
CTCCAGCAACATGCGGAGGTGGAGCGATGCTCAGGTATAAGGGGACAATGAAATACTCCGAGGAGGCGATATATGCGCTCTGCCGGACGCAGCACAGCATATATAACGGCTGGAAGAGCATGCTGGTCGTCGCGCTGTGTATCTTCGTGATGTCTCTCGCCGTGACGGCCGATATGGGGCAGGTCTATACGGTGCTGCTGCTCGGCCTCTGCGGCGTGACGATCGCCATGGCGAACTATCCGCCCAAATATAAGGCCAAGGCCACGGTCTGCGCGATGAAGGGCGTCTTTCCCGAGACGAGCTATCGGTTCAACGACGAGGACATCGTCCTGCAGTCGGGCGAGGGTCAGAAGACCCTGGGCTATGGCGCGATCATAAGGGTGCACCACGACGCGCGGTATATCTATCTCTTTATCAGCCGGACGCAGGCCTATATGCTCGACAAGAGCTGCCTGATACCCGGCGACGCGGACGCGCTGCTGCGCTTTCTGGCGGAAAAGACGAAGACGAAGGTGACGCGGAGCAGAGAGGGCGCAAGGCTCGGCATAAAGAGCCTGCTCTCGGGCGGGAAATAAAGGTATATACTCCGACGGCTCGCGGCCGCGCCTGTTTTGTAATACAGTTACAGAAAGGGCGCGGCCGTTTTTTGCGTTTTACTCGCCCTGCCTGGGCGAAATATGGGCTTTCATCATGAAAAACGCCGTTTCAGCCGCGCATTGCCACTTTTTTAACGTTTTGAGGCCGCCAAATTGACAAAAACAGGGAAGGGAAATTGTGCACATAAACGAAAAATGAAAATAATCGACAGCTTTTTGAATATAGACTTGTAATTTAATTACAAGTATGGTAGATTTGACGCGTAATCGAGGGTGCTCCACTCAAAACAAGGAGCGGCAAGAAAAACAAAAAAAGGAGACGGAAAAATGAAAAAAGCGATAGCAATTCTTCTCGCGCTGGTGATGGTTTTCGCCCTGTGCGCGTGCGGCCAGACGGCTCCCGCGGCGACGAGCGCGCCCGCGGCGGAGACTGCCGACGCGGAGACTGCCGACGCGACGGCGGACTTTGAGGCGCAGGATGTAAAGATGGCGCTTGTCGTCAACGAGGGCACGCCGGTCGCCGATTGCTCGAAGGCCTTTGCGGAGGCCGTCAAGGAGAAGACCGGCGGCAAGATCAACATCGAGGTCTTTGCGGGCGGCGTTCTCGGCACCGAGACAGAGCTGAAGGAGGCCGTTGCCAACGGCACCGTCCAGATGGTCAACCTCGGCTGGAGCCTTCTCTCCAACGTGTTCAGCTACTCCATGAGCTATATCGGCTACTATGAGCTGTCCAGCAGAGACGAGCTCGACGCCTTCTTCGCCGGCGAAGAGGCGCAGGAGCTGTACGACGCCTATGAAAAGGCCACCGGTGTGCGCGTCATCTCCTCCAACTGGCAGCAGGGCAACCGCGACACCATAGCCACCCGCTCCTTCAGCAGCCTGGACGAGCTGAAGGGTCTGAAGATCCGCACCCCGGCCGGCGTCACCCTCGACCTGAACGCATGGACCGCATGGGGCGCAGCGCCCACCGGCATGGCGCTCTCCGAGGTGTACTCCGCGATAGAGCAGGGCGTTATCGAGGCTGTCGAGTGCCCGCTGGACTATCTCTGGAACTACAAGTTCAACGAAGCGGGAGCGAAGTACCTGATGCTCACCGAGCACCAGCTCTACAATAACCTCGTCGCCGTCAACACCGAGTGGTTCGATTCCCTGCCCGAGGAGTACCAGCAGATCATCATCGACTGCGCCAACGAGGCCGGTCTCGAGCAGACCAAGCAGGTCGTCGAGAACGAGGCAAACTATATCCAGATGTTTAAGGACGCGGGCGTCACCGTCGTTGAGATCAGCGACGATGTGAAGGCGCAGCTCAAGGAGCTTGTGGCCCCCATCAACGCCGAGCAGCGCGAGCAGTGCAAGGCGGAGGTCGCCAAGATAATGGGCGGCTGAGACCCGCGAGAAGCTGCGGTCATATTTGAGCATCGGCTGCGGTGCATGTATAATGCACCGCAGCTCGAGTTATATAATGGAGGCGTCTGAATGCTCAAAAAAACTGGTGAATTATTAATAAAGATACAGAAGAACTTCGGCGGGTTCGTGATGCTGGTCATACTCGTCTGCTGCCTGCTTCAGGTCATGTTCCGTATGCTGAACCTCGCCTCGCCCTGGACGGAGGAGTTCTCCCGCGTGGGCATCGCCTATCTCACCTTCCTGATGGCGGCGCTGGGCGTCCGGCTCAACGCGCACCCGTCGGTGGATTTTCTCGTGCGTAGACTGCCCAAAAGGCTCAGATTTTCCCTGAAAATATTCACGGAGCTGCTGATAGTCCTGGTGGGACTGATCTTCGTCGTGTACGGCTGGCAGTATTTCCTGCGCACGATGGGCGACCACGCCACGACCTATCACTATGCCAAGGCCTGGTGGTACTGGCCGATACCGGTCTCCGGCGTTGTCACGGTTATTTACAGCGTGCGGAACATTATTTACCTTGTGATATCCATCATCCGCAATGAGGACTGCACCGGCTTCATACCCTCCGAGGCGGAGCAGGCCGTAGAGTCGGCCGAGGTCAAGGCGGACAGGGGGGACGAGACATGATGAACCAGAGTATTATTCTGCTTGCGATAATGCTGCTGCTGGTGCTGCTGGACACGCCCATAACCTACTCGCTGGCGCTTGCGGGCGTTGCGTTCTTCCTGATGAACGGGCTGCCGGGCATGCAGTATGTGCTCAAGCTCGCGGGCGGAGTCGATATATTTACGCTTTTGGCCGCGCCGCTGTTTATCTTCTGCGGCAACATCATGAACAGCGGCGGCATAACAGACCGGATATTCAATTTCGCCAACTCCCTCGTGGGACATATAAAGGGCGGCCTGGGACACGTCAACGTGCTCGCGAGCATGATGTTCGCCGGCATGTCCGGCTCCGCCATAGCCGACGCCGCCGGTCTCGGCCCGATAGAGATAAAGGCCATGACCGACCACGGCTTCGACGAGGACTTCAGCATTGCCGTCACCGGCGCGTCCGCCGTCATCGGCCCCATTATACCGCCGAGCACCATCATGATAGTCTACGGCGTCACGGCGGAGGTGTCGATAAGCCGCCTGTTTCTCGGCGGCGTCATACCGGGCATCCTGATAGGCGTCGGAGAGATGGCGCTGGTATACTGGTACGCGGTGAAGCGCAATTATCCCAGAAACGGCTCCTTCTCCCTGCGCAATGTCTGGAACGAATTTCGCAGCTCCATCCTCGCGCTTATGACCGCCGTCATAATCCTCGGCGGCATCCTCGGCGGGATTTTCACGGCGACCGAGGCGGGCGCCTTTGCGTCGCTGTACGCGGTCGCGGTGTCGGTATACGTCAACCGCGAGATGAGCTGGAAGGACGTCTGGCGTACGCTCTGCGAGACGGGTCTCACGAGCGGCGCTATCCTGATGCTGGTTGGCACCGCCTCGGTCTTCGGCTGGTGCCTCGTTTTCGACAAGGCTCCGCAGACCATAGCGGATTTCCTCGTGGGGCTCACGAGCAACAAGACGGTCATCCTGCTGCTCTTCTGCGCGGTATATCTTGTGCTCGGCTGCATCATGGAGGCCACAGCCATCATCGTCACGACCGTGCCTATCATCGTGCCGCTGTTCAAGCTGCTGGGGATAGACCTCGTGTACTTCGGCGTGCTGTGCTGCATCATCATGTCCATAGGCACCATAACCCCGCCTGTCGGAACCTGCATGTTCGTGCTGTGTAAGATGACGAACATACCGATAGAGCGCTTTTCAAAGGACATACTGCCGTGGCTGGCTTTCCTGACGCTCATCGTCGTCCTGCTCGTGTTCATCCCGGGGCTTATCACCGGGCTGCCGAATCTTCTGCTGGGCTGAGCGCCCGGACAATAAAAAAATGGGGGATAGCAGATACGCTCTGCAATCCCCCAAAAATATCGAAACGCCCTATTTTGACTTCTTGACCATGTTTTCCACCGCCGTGACCCAGTCGTGGTCGGGGTCGTTGGAGCGGAAGAAGCCCTGATGCTCGCCCGCCATGAGCCAGAGGAAATAGCTGTTGTATCCCGGCGCGCCGACGGTCGTGTGGTAGCCGGCGGGGAACTCCACCAGCTCGTCCTGCTTGACGGTGTAGGTCTCGTCGATGGCGCCGTCGCGGGTGTACATCCGCTGAATGGCGAAGCCCTGCTCGGGCTGGAAGAGGAAGTAGTATATCTCCTCAAGCACGCCCTCCTGCGGCATGTTGTCCGCGTCGTGCTTGTGCGGCGGGAAGCCCGCCCAGTTGCCCGGGGTGATGAAGGCCTCGCCTATTGTGAGGCGCTTCGCGTTCGTGCCGCCGTCCACGATAAAGTGCGTGTCCCGCTCCCAGGGCTGGACGCCGAGCGTGACCGCGCGGACCATGTCCGGACTTATGAGCTGCGGCTCGCTGTCCGCCCCGGCCTCCGTCCCGCAGACGGCGATCTTCACGTGCTCGCAGCCCGTTATCGTGACCGCCTTGCCGCGCGGGATATACACGCTCGTGGCCTTGCCCTCGAAGACGGAGCGCCTGCCGCCCACATTGCTCCACACGACGCCGTCAAAGGCGAAGTCCGCGTGCCCGCCGAGGATAATGAACGCGAGCTCGTTTTTGCCGCTGTCGAGGGTGACGCTGTCGCCCCGGTATAGCTCGACGATGCCGAACTCCAGCATCTTCAGCGAGCACTCGCCGACCTTGCAGATGGGGGTGTAGCCGGGCGCCGGCACATAGGTTTTCTTGTAGTTCATGATCTGCCTCCTTATATTACAGTCAGTTTTGATATATGGATTTCGCGGCCTGCGGACAGACTTTTAGCCGCACTCTAATCTTACACCGGCCGCGCCGGCAATGCAAGAGAAAAATGTAATTTTACTACATATTTTTACGTAAAAACTTGAAATAGAATTATTGCTGTGTTATAATGCGCTCAGTAAAACAAAAGCGAAGGAGAATGCCTGTATGGAACTGAAATCATTTATGATAAACATGGTCCGGTCCGAGCTGGAGGACGCTGTCGGAGAGGGCAACGTCAGCACGAGCAAGGCCGACAAGCTCACATACGGAGTGGACTATTTCTGGGTCTCGCGCATGTGGGTGGACAAGGGGCAGACTCCGCCGGAGGCGGATTTTATCGTGAGGCCGGGCAGCGCGGAGGAGATATCCAAGGTGCTGAAGATTGCCAACTACTATAAGCTCCCGGTGCAGACCTGGGGCGGCGGCTCCGGCTCTCAGGGAGGCGCGCTGCCGATGGCCGGCGGTATCATACTCGACACCAAGCGCATGGACAGGCTGATAGATATAAATGTGGACGCCGGGACCGTGACCTGCGAGACCGGGATGATATTCCAGACGCTCGAATGGTACTGCAACGAGAAGGGCTATTCCGTCATGCACCTGCCCTCCTGCCTGACCTGCGGCGCGGTGGGCGGGGCTCTCGCGCACAACGGCATCGGCATCCTGTCCACGAAGTACGGCAAGGTGGACGATCTGGTGCTCTGGATGGAGATAGTCCTCCCGAACGGTGACATTATCGAGACCCTGCCCGTCCCGAAGCACTCGAGCGGGCCGAACCTCATACCTCTGTTTCTCGGCTCCGAGGGCACGCTCGGCGTGATGACAAAGGTGAAGTTCAAGATATTCAAGCTGCCGGAGACCCGGCGGCACCACGCCTTCCTCTTCAGCGATATTCACACCGGCTACAAGGCCTGCCAGGAGATAGTGCAGACGCTCAAGCCCTCTGTGCTGCGCCTGTTCGACGAGGCGGAGACGGTGTCAATTATAAAGAAGGTCATTGGCTTCGAGAAAAAGGGCGCCTTCATGAACCTCACTCTCGAGGGCAACAGCCGCATCGTCGATGTCGAGGAGCAGATCGTGCGCGAGATCGCGGATAAATACGGCGCCGAATATCTCGGCACGGAGTACGGCGAGAAGTGGTTTGAAAACCGGATTACCTTCTTTTATCCGGGCTACATAATGAACAATCCCCAGATGTTCGGCACGCTCGACACCGTGGCGACCTATGAGAACATCGAGAAGATCTACCGCGCGATGAAGGAGGCGGTGGAGAGCAGCTTTGCGGGTGTGCGCTTCATCTCGCACAGCTCCCACTGGTACGACTGGGGCTGCATGAACTATTCCCGCTTCATTATCGACAATCCGCCCGAGGACCCGGAGGAGGCGCTCCGGCTGCACAACAGGATATGGAACGTCGGCGTACGGGCGGCGCTCGCCAACGGCGGGGTCATAAACGACCACCACGGCGTCGGCCTTAAGCTGTCGCGGCTCGTCAAGGAGCAGTACGGCCCGGCGATGCAGGTGCTCGAGGGCGTGAAGAGGTCGCTGGATCCGAACGGGATAATGAACCCCTATAAGCTGGGGCTTTAAGGAGGAACGAGGATGTTTTCTGAAACTGCGTATAAAAACGCCGACGCCTGCCGTTTCTGCTGGATGTGCCGCCACCTGTGCCCTGTGGCGCTCGTGACCGGCAAGGAGATAAACAGCGCGCGCGCCAAGGGTCTCATGGTCTCGATGATAAAGCGGGGCGAGGAATACGACGCGTCCATGGCGGAGGATATGTGGGAGTGCTGCCTCTGCGGCTCCTGCGCCAATAACTGCGCCACAGGCTACGACCCGAGGCTCTTCATCCGCGAGGCGCGCAGTCTCGCCGTCGCCGAGGGGCTTGCGCCGAAGAAGGTCGCCGCGCTCGCCGAGGCGATGCTGCCGGAGGGGCTGATGTACGGCGGACAGGCGCTGCCGGAGAGCCTTGAAAAGCGGCTCGCCGGGCTGCCGGAGCGGGCGGAGACGCTGCTGCTCATCGGCCAGGTCGCGCGCCATGAGACGCCGGAGCTCGCCCTTGCGGCGATGGAGCTGCTCGACAGAGCCGGAGCGGACTGGACGGCGCTCGCCGCCGAGCCGGACTCCGGCGCGTACCTCGGGGATATGATAGGCTATGTCGATGAGACGCGCAAGCTCGCGGGCGCGCTCGGGAAAGCCATAGACGGGAGCGGCGCGAAGACCGTAATTGTTCTTGACCCGATGGACGCAAGGATGTTAAAACATAAGTGTACGGAATGGAACTGCGCACCGAAGGCCGAGGTCTTCACCGCCACGTCGTATTTCGCCGCGCTCACCGCGTCCGGCGCTCTCAGACCCGAGAAGACCGGCGGCGTCTGCGCGATACACGACTCCGGGGCGCTCAGCCGCGATCTCGGGGAGACGGCGCCGGTGCGCGCGCTCGCCGCGGCGCTCGGCCTGGAGATACACGAGCTGCTGCGCAGCGGGGAGCTCTCGAAGAGCAGCGGCGGCGCGCTGCTGCCGAAGTACGCGGGCGAGCTCTCGCTCGCTCTCGCCAAAGCGCGCTGGGACGAGCTGCTGCGCCGCGACGCGCGGCTCCTCGTCACCGAGGCTCCGGGCAGCTACGCCGCGCTGCGGCAATGCGTGCCGGAGGGCTGTGAGCTTGAGGACATTCTGACACTTCTTGCAGGGGCATGCCGCTGAACGAACGCGCGGCCC